>JBCCQY010000024.1:0-76430 GCA_039208735.1 Myxococcota bacterium
GGGGGCGTTCGGGAGGGAGCGGCGGGCGGGCCTTGGGGACCGGGGCAGGGGCCTGCCCTCCCTGGCTGTTCGGAGGGATGATTCGCGTGGGCTCGAGGTCATCAAGCCGGTCCACCGCGTGATGAGCCACGTCGTTGCCCACCGTGGCATCCTCGCTGGCGAAGTCGATCACGCCCTCGCGTAGGAGTTCCGCGATGAGCAACCGTGCGCGAATGGGCTCGAACGGGCTGCCTTCAATGAGCTGACGCACGGTGCGGGGGCGTTCGTCGAGCCGTGCCACCAACAAGGCTCGCGCCGGCCCCGTTCCCACATCGGCGGGCCCCCGTACGATTTCAGCATCGAGGTCGATGAGGGCTGCGGTATCGCAGTCATTGCACGCCGTACGAACCAGCGCATGCGTGTCGTGGCCCATCTGGATGTTGTGCTCGAAGATGCCTCGACGCGGCAGGAATTGCGGGGAGGCGTCGCTCGACAGCACGTCGCAGAGGTTCTGGTAGAAGCGGTCTCGCAAAATGCCGTCGAAAACCGGACCGCCGGCGAGTTCGAGGAGATCGCCAAAGATCTCCACGCCTTCCTTTGAACGTTGTTGCAAGGCGGCGGCCTGCTTCGGCGACAGGATGCCTCGCACGCGCAGGACTTGCGTGATGCGAAAGGGATCATCATGCGCGGTCGCGGCAATCAGTGAGCCGTTCAGGAGGTGCAAGGACCGATCGCGCCCTTCTCGACCGATGCGAAGCGAGCCGGTCGCCTGTTCGTCAACGTGGGACAGCAGCGCGATTGTCGCCGGATTCTCGCGGGCCGTTCGGATCACTGCGCGCTCCCTCGAAACCTGAACCTGCCCGGGCAAGTCGCGCGAGCCCCCGGATTGTAGAGGGTCCGGCGAGCGCGGTCACCTTGGACCTTCATCGGCCTTGGGGACCGGAAGGTGGAGCACGTTGGTGTCGATGGGGGGAACGTCGATGGCATCGGGCTGGTACGCAGCAGGCTGAAACTGCGCCGCGGGGATCGGGTGGTGGACAACCGAGGGAGCCTCGGTGGCCGTGTCGCGAAGCACCCCAGCGGAAACCACACCGAGGAGGACCGCGGCCGCCACCACATAGCGTGCCCAACGCACTCGAGGTGCACTTGATTTCGGAATCAAATGCCGAGGGTCGGTTCGCGCCTCGAGCGTGCGCTGAACCTCGGGGGGAATCCGCAGTGGCCCTCCAAGGTGGAGCATGCGGAGCCGATTATCCCAATTCCGGCAGCGCTCGCAGCTTGCGAGGTGCTCGTTGAGTAGGACCCGGGCAGAAGGGCCGAGCTCCCCGTCATGGGCGGCGACGAGCTGTTCTTGTGCCTCAGAGCAACGCATGGCGCCTCCGGGCGGTTAGGAGCCGAGTTCCTGCATATCCAGGGCTTCCTGCAGGTGCATCTTCGCGCGCGACAGGCGCGACATCACCGTGCCCAGCTTGATGTTGAGCGCATCGCTGATTTCGGCGTACGAAAGGTCAGAGTAGTACCGCAGCATCAAGATCTTGCGGTGGTTCTCGGTCAGGCCTTCCATCGCCTTGAGAATCCGTTCCTGCTGCTGGCCGGCAAACACCAGGTCGGCCTGCTTGGCATCGTCGGACGACTTCTGTGGGACGCTCTCGAGAATGGCGGCTCGCCGCTTCCGGTCTCGCACCATGTTGAAGCACATGTTGCTGGTCACGCGGTACAGCCAGGCTTTCATCTTGAATTCAGGAAGGAAGAACCGGGGTTCGCGCATGGCCTTGATGAAGACCTCCTGCGTGACATCAATGGCTTCCTGCCAGTCCTTCAGAATCCAAGCGGCGTGGTGGAACAGGCCGTCACGATAGCGGCGGACCAGGGCGTCCGCGGCCCGTGTGGGATCGACCTCGGCGAGAGCCTTGATCTCGGCGTCGTCGGGAATGTGGGCGGGGGAGGGCAGTGTCAGCAGATTGGACATGGGGGGCACCTCGTGCGTCTGTCTTTCAAGACGACACCCCTTCCCGGTTCCTTCGATGTACGACGAGTCGTGACAACTCAGACCTCAGTCGGTGAGCCCCGGGATTTGGACACCGCGGTCCTTCGCGGTCGTGATCGCCTCTTCGTAGCCTGCGTCGGCGTGGCGAATCACCCCCATGCCGGGGTCGCTCGTGAGCACCCGCTCCAGCCGTCGGGCGGCCGCATCGGTACCGTCGGCGACAATCACCATGCCTGAGTGCAGCGAGAATCCCATTCCCACCCCGCCTCCGTGATGGAAGCTCACCCAACTTGCGCCGTTGGCGGTGTTGATGAGGGCGTTGAGGATCGGCCAGTCGGCGACGGCGTCACTGCCATCCCGCATCGCTTCGGTCTCGCGATTCGGAGAGGCGACCGATCCGCAGTCGAGATGGTCGCGTCCCACGACGATGGGTGCGGAGACCTTACCCGTGCGCACGAGATCATTGAAGATGGCGCCGGCTTTGGCACGCTCCCCGTAGCCAAGCCAGCAGATGCGTGAGGGCAGCCCTTGGAACACCACGCGTTCCCGGGCCAGCTCGAGCCAGTTGCGTAGCCCTTCATTTTCGGGGAACGCTTCGATCAGGGCCTCATCTGTCGCGTGAATGTCGGCCGGATCGCCCGAGAGTGCCACCCAGCGGAAGGGCCCACGGCCTTCACAGAACTGAGGGCGAATGTAGGCGGGCACAAAGCCAGGGAAGGAAAACGCTCGAGTTTCGTCGAGTCCGCCTTCGACCGCGCCTGCGCGCAGGTTGTTCCCGTAGTCGAAGACATGCGCGCCTGACTCGCCAAGCGCCACCATCGCTTCCACATGGGTGGCCATCGACGACTGAGACCGGGCAACGTAGGCCTTGGGATCCGACGCGCGTAAGGTTTCGGCCGCTTCGGGCGTGAGTCCGGTAGGGATGTAGCCATGCAAGGGGTCGTGCGCTGACGTCTGGTCGGTCACCAAATCGACCTTCACGCCGCGTCGCACCAGTTCAGGCAACACGTCCGCGCAGTTGCCGACCAATCCCACGGAACGGCCGACGCCCGCGGCCTGGTGCCGAGCCACCCGCGCCAGTGCATCATCGAGGTTGTCGGCTACTTCATCGAGGTATCGGGTCTCGATCCGGCGTTGAACCCTTGCCGGATCGACCTCGACGGCGAGGGTCACCCCGCCCGCAAGGGAAACGGCAAGCGGCTGCGCACCGCCCATGCCCCCAAGACCGCCCGTCACGATGAGCTTGCCTTTGAGGGATGGCGTGCCGTAGTGTTCCTTCGCGGCCGACACAAAGGTCTCGTAAGTGCCTTGAAGGATCCCTTGGGTCCCGATGTAGATCCAGGAACCTGCCGTCATCTGGCCGTACATCATGAGGCCCTTGGCCTCGAGTTCGGCGAAGTGGTCCCAATTCGCCCAGCGACCCACCAGGTTCGAATTGGCGATGAGCACGCGAGGGGCGTCGGGATGCGACGGAAAGACGCCCACCGGCTTACCGGACTGGACGAGCAAGGTCTCGTCGTCGCCAAGGCGCTGCAGGCAGTTCACAATGCGGTCGAAGGAAGGCCAGTCGCGGGCGGCCTTGCCGGTGCCGCCGTAAACCACGAGGTCTTCGGGTCGCTCGGCTACCTCGGGATCGAGGTTGTTCATGAGCATCCGGAGGGCCGCTTCTTGGACCCATCCGCGACAAGAGAGTTCGGGGCCGCGCGGTGCGCGCACGATGCGTGACATCGGGACTCCTCGGTCAGAGGGCCAACGTAGCACCCCGAGGAGTCCTCTCCCGCCTCACGAAGGTTCAGCCTTTGGCTTCTTCGTTGTCTTCATCCTTGTGACGCTCGGCCCAGGACGCGGTGAACTGAACCTCGGTCTCCTCGAGTTCTTCCGCATCGTCGGGAAGTTCTTCGAGGTGAGCGTTGAGTTCCTGTACTGAGACTTCACCCCGGCGGAGCCGGTGCTTGAGCGTACGAACGTCGAACTTCATGTCGGTGCGAATCATGACTACGCCTCCGGCGGGAGCTCGTCGTCGACGGGCTCGGGGTTGGTCTGGCGGTGCAGCGGCTTCCAGCGGTCTTCGGCGAGGACCTCGGTGTCGTCGACCTTGAACTTATGGGCGGCAATCTCGCGCAACGCGGTCACGACTTCTTTGTTGTCGTTGTCGTTGTCGATGAGAGGCTGGGCGCCCTTGAGGATGTGCTTGGTGCGTTCGGCAGCCACCAGAACCAGCGAAAAGCGGTTCGGTACAGCCTCGAGGCAGTCCTCGACGGTGATGCGGGCCATGCATGCTCCAGAGTGGGCGGGATGGGAGGGGACCGATCCCGGCTGTGGCGATCGAGGGACGAGGGTCGACCGCACGGAGCCCGAAGGCTCCACCCGTCACCCATAGCTTCCTTTTGCAGGAACTTGCAAGTAGCCTACTGCAAGGCCCACGCCATTGGGTCAGGAGGAAGGTGGTACGTCGACCAGGGCGTGATGGAGGACCCGGACTGCATCATCGGCTTGTGCTCCGGGCACCTGCCACCACAGTGCATCGCCCTGGCCTCCTTCATCGAGCACCTCGATCGAGGACTGGCGCAGTGCGAGGCGAGCACAGTCGAGGATGGGCCACGACTCGCCGATTGCGGACCCGACCGCGGTGACTACGGCAATCCCGATCGCCTGGCTGGGATGGGCGCCGTGGAGGTTGCGCACGTCGAGATGGGCGATTCCGCCGGCTCGCCGGCGGAGTCGAGCACCGGCTTCCAGCCACGCCTCGAGTGGCCCCGTGACCGCGACAAGTTGTTGGTCGGCGGTGACCGCATCGACCGAAGGGGTGGTCACGGATTGCCCTTTCGAGGGCACGAGCCGGGTTCCTGCCCCCGGGCCGAAGGTTGTCGTGGCTCGGATGGCCACCCCATGATCGCGGGCGAAGCGCACGGCATCCTCGAAGAGGACCTTGGCCCCGCCGCGAGCAAGTTCCACTGCGACCGACAGGTCCATCGCATCGCGCCGCGTCGCTTCGGGAACGACCCGAGGGTCGGCCGACCAAACCCCGTCCACGTCGCTACAGATTTCGCAGTGCTCCGCCTTCAGAGCCGCCGCGAGCACCACGGCCGTCGTGTCGGAGCCGCCGCGGCCGAGCGTCGTGACCTCCCGCTGGCGGCTGACTCCCTGAAAGCCTGCGACAATGGCGACGTCATGATCCTCAAGCACGGCCAACAATCGGTCGGGGCGAATCTCCACCACCTGGGCGTCCGCATGGGTTTCGTCGGTCACGATGCCCGACTGCGATCCGGTGAGGGAGCGGGCGCGCAGCGAGTGTTCATGCAGGCACATCGCAAGCAGCGCCATGGTGATGCGTTCGCCGACGCTGACGAGCATGTCGAGTTCGCGGCGATCGGGGCTCTCGGACGCCTGGCGGGCCAACGCAAGCAGCTCGTTCGTCGTGTTGCCCATCGCTGAGACCACAGCGACAACCTTGGTTCCCTCGGCCGCTGTGGCTGCGATGCGTTCGGCCACCTTGCGGATCCGTGGAAGATCGGCGACCGAGGACCCGCCGTACTTCTGCACTACCAACCGGCTCATCGCCTGTGCCCCCGCCCCGTCACCTACCAAGCTGGTCGTCGTCGTGCTCGGTGGCCTGCAGGAGCGCGCGTGCGACCTCCTCGGCGAGTTGCACCAACGGCTCGGGATCGTTCACGGCTTGGGTGCACCACAGCGCGACCACCTGGCCGGTCACCACCGAGAGCGGATGCATGGCCATCATCTCAATCAGCGGCTCGTGAACCTGGGCATCGAGCAAAAGCCGGCGGGTGCGGTCGGGTTGGTCCGTGGCGACGCGCAGCACGTGGTCCAGCACTGGGCTGTGAAGGTCGAGCTGCTCGTGGGGCTTCACCACCAAAGGCCGTGGTGAAATGAGGAGTCCGGGCACGAGGTTGCGCGGCAAGGTCACCAGGACCAGGATCGAGGGTGCCAGCCATTTGTGGTGATGGCGGATGCGACGTTGATGAACGCCTGTGGCCAGCCTCATGGCGCGTCGAGCGGGTCCCGGCCAACGGGATGCGACCATGCGCACGAGCAGGCCGCCAGGGCGGTCTTGGGTCCAGGCGCGCGCGTCGTTGTCGGGAATCAGAAAGGCTGGGCGGCCGGCATCCACCGGATTGACCGGCACGAGGGCTCGGACAGGGATGGCTTCGGGCGCCATGGCTCGACGTTTCGCGTGTTCCCCCGCCCCGTCCATCGTGAGGAGCGCGTATTCAACGCGGTCTGTCAGCGCGTTGTGAGCCGCGCGAACCACCTGCACGAGGAACATGGCCAACACGATGCCAATCAGCAGTAGCGGTTCAATGCCCACCCCCCAATCTTAGCGATTCGGATGCCAAGCTTGGGTCACGAACGGTGACGCGGTGGGGGCGTTACGCGTGCGCCGTGAGGCGGATCTTCACGAACCCGGCCAATTGGATGACCGCGGCCAGCATCGCGTGCGGCGTTGGGGCTTGCCTCGCCGTGGTCGACCAACCCAGCGTTTCCCGGGTGCGTCTGGCCTGCACCCTCATCATCGTGGCCGGCCTGCTCGATGCCGCGGATGGCACGGTGGCGCGCTGGCTCGGGCTCCGCAGTCGGTTTGGCGAGATGCTCGACAGCTTGGCCGACGCCGTATCGTTTGGCATGGCTCCGGCCATCGTGGTTTACGCGGGGGCCTTGCGGTCTCTGGGCGCCGTCGGAGCCTCCATCGCGGTGGCGTTCGTGGTCGCCGCACTATTCCGACTCGCGCGTTTTCACGATCCGCCGGGGCCTTGGCCTTGGCCATCTCGTAGCCGGGGCCTTCCGACCACCATGGCCGGTGGGGCCACGGCCAGCGTGCTCCTGTGTCGAACCGAACTTGCCGTACCTGGTCCAGATGCGGTCATGGCCGGCGGCTTGATCGTGCTGATTGGGCTCATGCTCACGGAGTGGCCCTTTCCCACATTCAAGGACATCGCCAAGAATCGAAGGTCGATTCTGCACTTCGGGGGGCTTGTGATCCTCGACGCGGCGGCGGGTCTTGCGTTCGGAGGTGCCTGGTTCTTTGGCGTGGGCGCCCTGGCGTACTTGCTCACCGGGCTCCCGGACGCGCTTTGGGTGCGCTTCGGTCGTTCGCCGAGCTGAGATTCCCTTTCCGGTCTCCTGGACTCCGGGGTCACTGCTCACGAGACGAACCGGAGGAACCATGATCGGGTTCGCGCTGTGGACGGCCTGCACGTCTGCGCCTTCGGGTCCTTTGGACCCCCCTCCCATCGAACCTCTCGAATGGGATTTTTCAACCGATGACACGCTTGAGCCCATCGACCTTGCGGCGGTGGGAAGTGCTCTGGACCGTGCGGTCGTCGACGTCCTGACCTATGACGCCCGGCCACTCATCGAGGGCTACCGCGACCGGCTGGCCACCAGTGGGACGCCAAACTGTCCGGCCATCACGGTGGATCCTGCGGGCAATCAGTACTGGGTTTCCGGTTGCTACGCCGACGATGGTTCGGTGTTTGGCGGATTCCTCTTCTACTATCCGCAAGTCGACAATTTCGATGGGCAGTTCTTGTTTACCGGTGACAGCGTGGTGGGCAACGCGCGCATCGTCGATCCGATGGGTGATGCCATCGACATTCAAGGCAGCGCGGTGTTCCTCCGAGGACGCGCCGCGGACGATTCCTCAGAACTCGTTGTCAACAGTGTGAGCGGTGGGTTTGGGATGGATGCCGACGCGCCACGTTGGCTCGACGCAGGCCCTCAAAGTGCCAACGTCGAACTCGTAGGCTTGCAGTTCGTTGGCGGACTCGGGTTGGTCGTCCAGGCCACGGGGGCCATCGTGGTGGCCGATGACGACGGGACCTGGGCCGCCTCTTTCTCCGCCAATGCGATGGCCTTGGGGCCCTTGTCTGCCTGCGATTCCGAGCCGGGCGGGGTGGTTTCCGTACGGGACCCGGCGGGTCGCTGGATCGACATCGAATTCGACGGTCCCATCCTCGACGAGTCGGCAGGAGACGCTGCGGCTTGCGACGGCTGTGGCCAGGCTCGGGCCGACGGCGCCGAGTTGGGTCTGGTGTGTGCTGACTTCACGCCCTGGTTTTCTTGGGAGGCCCTGCCATGATCGCGTTGTTGATGCTGTCCTGTGCAACCGAGGCGCCCATCGAGGCGGTGCCGGTGGTCAACGAACTTCCTGTCACCAAGCTTGCACGGCGGATTTCGCTTGATGTGCGCGGCATTGCGCCTACGATCGAGGACTATCGAACGCTGCTGGCCGACGACAGCGAACTCGAACGACTCGTGGGGGAATGGCTCGGAGACGATCGGTTCGGCGACCGTGTGGTGGAGCTGTACTCCGAGATTTACCTCACGCGCTCCGCCCCCCTTCCGTTCTCGGCGGATGTCTTGGGTCTGTCGGACCGCGCCGGCTTTGAGCGGTCCATCGGCGAAGAACCGTTGCGCATCTTGGCGCAAGTGGCCGAAAACGATCGGCCTTGGACCGAGATCGTAACCGCGGACTACACCATGGCCACGCCGTCGCTGGCCGAAGCCTTTTCCATCGATCGTCCCGCAGGCGAAGGATGGCAGGTGTCGCAGTACACCGATGGGCGGCCGTCTGCGGGCATCCTCAGCACCACGGGGATGTGGTGGCGCTACACCTCAACCCCGTCGAATGCGAATCGCAAACGGGCCAATCAGGTGAGTCGCATTCTGCTGTGCAACGACTACCTGACCCGACCGGTCGACTTTGACCGCAACGTGAACCTGCTCGACGAAGGAGCCGTCCTCGACGCGTTGCAGACCGATCCGGCTTGCGTATCCTGCCATGTCAGCCTCGATCCGCTCGCAGGCTACTTCTACGGGTTCTGGATTCTCAACGAGGCCAGCGCCATCGATGCCAGTCGCTACCATCCGGAACGGGAGCGGTTGTGGGAGCCGATTACCGGGGTAGCGCCTGGGTACTACGGTCAGCCCGGGTTTGACCTTCAGGATCTGGGCGTTCAAGTCGCGAGTGACCCCAGGTTTGTCGAGTGTGCAGTCGACCAGGCCTACGAACTCTTGCTGCGACGCGACCCCGCGTTTGCCGATGAGGCCGCATTGACGGAACACCGTCAGGCCTTCATTCAGGGCGGCTTGACCCTCCGTTCGCTGTTTGCCTCGATCCTGGCCGATCCGCTGTACCGCGCCACGCATGACGACGACGAAGGAGCCGCCTCGCTGCGCTACGTCACGCCGGACCTGTTGGCGAGCCAAGTCGAGGGCCTGACCGGCTTTCGTTGGACCTTCACGGGTGACGACATGCTCTCGACCGACCGGGTTGGCCTACGTACGCTGGCCGGAGGAGCCGATGGCTACGCCGTCACCGAGGTGAGCCGGACGCCCAATGCCACGTCTGTGCTCGTACAACAGCGACTCGCCGAATTGGCGGTGGCGCAGCTGCAAGCCGAGGGAGCGTCGCCGTGGTTCGGGGTTGTGGAGCCCAACGCGGATCCTGAGCCTCAGCGCATCGCAGATCTCGTCCTGGCCGTGTTGGGCGACCCGGTGGCGACCGACTCCGAGCCCGTCACCGCGTTGGCAGCGCTGTTCGGCGAGATCGAGAAGGCTGAGGGGCGACCGTCGGCCTGGGCCGGTCTCGTCTATGCCCTGTTCCGTGACCCCGACTTCGTGACCTACTGACCGGAGCCCGACATGAATCGTAGGCACTTCCTGACTGGGTCCGCCGCGGCGGCGGGCCTCCTGCTCGCGAAACCAAGCCATGCCACGGTCTCTGCGAGCGACCGCAAGTTTATCTTCGTGTTTGCCCAGGGGGGCTGGGACCCGACCCGCGTGTTCGCCCCGGAGTTCGCAAACCCCGACATCGACATGGAACCCAACGGCGCGCGACGGACGATGGGGGGCCTTACCTACGTCGATCATCCGTTGCGTCCTTCGGTGTCCGCCTTCATGGCGCAGCACCACGCCCGCACCCTCGTCCTCAACGGGGTGTTGGTCCGCTCCATCGCGCATGAGATCTGCACGATGATTGCGATGACGGGCGACTCGTCCGGTCTTTTGCCGGACTGGCCGGCCCGGTTGGCCACGGTGGGCGAGCCCACCACGGTTCCCCACCTGGTCCTGGGCGGGCCTTCCTTCCCGGGTCCCCTCGGGGCGGCAGTGGCGCGCACCGGGGGCGCAGGCCAACTCGAGGCGCTGCTTTCAGGCAGCATCACGGACTGGTCGGATGGGGCCACGGGAGGGCTTCCCCGCACGACCCAGCAGCTGGTGGATGCGTTCACGTTGCGTCGTGCGGCGGGTGCGGCGGCTGCAGTCACGGGGGGCAATGGTCAGGCGCTGGTGGATGCGTACGCCCAAGCTGCCACCTCGGCCGACGACCTCAAGAACCTCCGTTACACGATGGACTTCACGGTGGGCCCCACGATGGTGGAGCAGATTCCCGTTGCGGTCGAGGCGTTGTCCATCGGGATGTCGCGCTGTGTGACGCTGTCGGCCGGCACGACCTGGGACACCCACGCCGACAATGATGCGCTGCAATCGCCCCTGTTCGAGGCCGCTTTCCAGGGCCTCAATCAGCTCTTGGAGACCTTGCGCGCAACGCCAGGTCAGGTCGTCGGGCAGACCTTGGCCGACGAAACCATCGTGGTGGTGATGTCCGAGATGGGTCGGACGCCGCGATTGAACAACTTCGCGGGCAAGGATCACTGGCCTTACACCTCGTGGATGCTCGTGGGGGACGGGCTCACCGGGGACCGCGTGGTCGGGGGCTACGACGACCTCTACTACGGCCTTGGAGTGGATCCGGGATCTGGTGATCCACGTGTGGACGCCCAACTGCTCTCTGCCGAAGCCGTGGGGGCCACCCTGCTTCAGCTCGCGGACGTCGACCCTGCCGAGCTTCTGCCGGGCGTGACGCCGGTGACCGGGGTGATCGCATGACCGCGCTGTTGCTTTGGCTCGCGTGCGGCAATCCAACCTCAGAGAGGACCGCTGGTCCGGAGTCCTTTACGGACCCCGCCGCGCCGTGGCTTGGTCCCGATGCCGCGGCGCCTACCGACATTGAGGTGAGCCGGGTGGAGGCATCGATCGAGCTTGCCTTCGAAGCGCTCGATGAGCTGGACCCAACTCCATTGGTCACGGCCTACTCGGCCGTCATGGCCGCAGGGGATACGAGTTGTCCCTCGTTCTTCACCGCTGACGAGGGGTTCGATTACTGGCTTGACACCTGCGAATCGCCGTCGGGGGCAAGTTTCGATGGGTTTGGGGTGCTCGATGTCACTGAAGGCGTGCCCGTCGACTTTGGTTTGGTGGGAACCACCACGACGATCGGTGGATCGGGTTCGGTCGTCGGTCCCGATGGTGCAGGGCTCGACATGAACGGGTTCCTTCAAGTGACCGCAGCCGCTGATGCAAGCACCTCGCTTTCGAACCTCACCATTTCGGGATCCTTCGCCACCGACCATGCGGCGGCGAACGGCACCTGGCTTGAGCAGGGCTGGGAACCCGAGGTGTCGCAGCTGAGGCTCGTCGTGACGGGAGTGGGCGAAGTTCGAGTGATCAATGGGGTGATTGAGAATCTGGACCTCGACGGCCAGCGCTTTCCGGTCGTGCTCCAGAACGTTGCCATCGCGGATGTGGCGACCGGGTTCACGGATTGCGGCATCGAACCCACTGGCGTGATCTCAGTGCGTCTCGATGGGGACTGGGTCGATGTGATTTTCGATCCCATTCAGACCGATGACGGCATCCTCACCCCGTCCGACGTGTGCGACGGGTGTGGCGAAGCGTGGTCTGGAACCCAATCGCTCGGTCCGGTGTGCGTCGCGTTCTGACCAGGGCTCACGCGCCCGCAGCCTGAGAGCTTCGGGCCGCGATGAACTCGAACCACGCGTGCCAGTCGTGCGTCGTCATGAAGTCGACCAGCGGTTCGACGTCGTGGGGCTGAAGCCGAACCCGATGAAGCATCGCGAGCTGCATCAGTACCTCGCCTACCGCGGCGTCCGGGTGATCCGCGTCGGTGGGGAGGACGACGCGGTCAACGATGTCTTCGGCCCACGCTTGGACGTCCTGCCGGTGCCATTCGTCGTCGGCCCAGCGCTGCAACACGATCCGGATCTCCATCGGCGATGGAAGGTCGGGTGGGGGCGGGGGCCGGCCTCCTTCCCGGATCCCTAGGGAATCGAGGTGCGCGTTGACGAACTGGACGACCGGGTCTTGGCTGCGCACCCGTGCGATGCGGGCCACGAGACGGGCTCGAGCCGCAGAGGCCGCTGAGCGCTCTCCTGGGGTGGTGGCTCCTCGTTCAAGGGCTTCGACGCGAGCGAGTCGTGCTCGCAAGGTCCGTAGGGTCACCGTCGCCATGGAAAAAGCGTACCCTCGTCCGCGTTCGCGGCGAAGGATTTTGGTCGCCGATTGCGATCAACAGCTCAAGAATCCAGCCATCCCCGCGTTGCATCCAGGCGATCGTAGTCTGGAATGTACGGCTTGAGATCGAGCACGGGGGTTCGGTCGAGCAAGTCGAGGCTGCGAACATGGACGGTGAAACCGTCTACGCCGAGCACCTCGGTTGCCGAAAGCCCAATGGGATTCGGACGATGGGGCGCCCGGGTGGCCAGCACGCCGCGTAGAGGCCCGCCTCGGGGGGGCCGAACCATCGGCTTGCGCAGCGGTCCATTGAGATGGAGCCAGCTCACCACCCAGAGATGCGAAAACGTGGCGAGATCCCGCAACGCATCCCGCGGGATTCGTTGCGGATCCAGCTCGATGCGAGCCTCGACCACGCCGGCCTCTTCGGGCCCTTCGAGTCCGGGCTGCCGCGGGGTGCCGTGCCGCTCCACAAAGGGCGATCGAACCCAGCCGATGGGCACGAGCGACACTTCGGTGGGAACGGGCACGGCGTCGATGTAGTCCTTCGGAGGCTTCTTCATGCCGGGGCCGATCCTTCGCGACGAATTAACGGCGGGGCATGCCCAAGGCTCCCCGGCGCATTTCTGCGCCTTACCTCGCACGGGTCACCGCCCACTACCTCGAGCGCTACGCCACTTCGAAGGCCCACCTGCGCCGGCTGCTCCTCCGAAGAGTGCATCGCAGTGCTCGCCACCACGAAGCCGATCCTGAACCTTGGATCGAGCTTGTGGATGAGGAGCTGGACCGTCTTGAGCGACTCGGCTTTCTCAACGACGACGCCTACGCGGCAGACCGTGCGAGAGCCCTGCATCGGCGGGGGGCGGGCGTCCGCAAGATCCAGATGGCGCTCCGAGAAAAGGGGCTCGCGAGTGAGGTGATCGAGGATGCGATCGCGCAGCTTGGCGAGGGCGGGGAGGATCCGGACTGGGTGGCGGCGTGTACCTTCGCCCGTAAACGCCGCTTGGGACCATGGCGTCGAGAGGATGCCGATGACGATCGACGCCGCAAGGAACTGGGTCGTCTGGCGAGGGCCGGGTTTTCGTTCGACGTCGCCCGTCGGATCGTCGATGCGGAGAGCGAGGAGGCCCTCCTGGAGGCCGATCGCGAACGGGACTGAAGGCTCGGAACGCCCGGCCGATAGGCGGAGCGAATTCTCCTGAGAGTCCGCGTGTTTCCTGAAAAAGACGCTTCCCCAAACCTCTCCTCCCCTCCGGGCTCACCAAAGCTTGCGCTGGGAGCGGCTCCGTCGTTCGAGGGCGCCCATCTCCTCCCAGGGACGCGTGTAGGTGACGTGATCGTCGGCGCGATGATCGGCCGAGGAGGCATGAGCGAGGTCTACCGCGCTCGGCACGTCCATCGGGCCACCACGCACGCCCTCAAGATCCTCGATCCCCGCGTGTATGCAGGCACCGGACAGCGGTACCAACAGATGTTGTTCGCTCGACTCCGTCGTGAAGGACGGCTGCAGCAAGAGATTCGCCATCCCAACATCGTCCACGTCGAGCAGGTCATGGAGACGCCCCACGGGCCCGCGTTGCTCATGGAATGGGTGGACGGACCGACCCTCGACGCCGTGCTGGCCGCGCGCAGTGCCCTGCGGTGGCAGGACGTCGACGACATCGCGCAGGGGCTGTTGCGCGCGCTGGCGGGGGCCCAGCAGGCGGAGGTCGTTCACCGAGACGTGAAGCCCAGCAACGTCCTACTCGCCCGTGAACATGGCCAATGGGTGCCGAAGCTCACGGACTTTGGCCTGGCCAAGGACTCGGATGACGTCGATGACCTGACGCTCACGGGGCAGGTCATGGGTACGCCCGGCTACATGCCGCCCCGACAGATGCAGGATGCCAAACACGTCGACACGAGCGTCGATACCTATGCCATGGGTGCCGTGCTCTACGAGATCGCGACCGGCCGCCGCCTCGTTCCCGTGTGGCAGCGGGCTACGCCAGACCTCGTGGCCTGTGCGCTCGAACGTCTGGCCGACACCGACGTACCAGTGCGGATGCAGTTGGCCATTGCGATGGCCCTTCGGCCGGGTCTTCCCCGCTTCGACGCGGCCTCCGTACTCGCCGCGTGGCAGGGAAATGCACCGCCCAACAACCCGTTTCCGTCTTGGCGACCGGTGGCCGGTTTCGCCGTGGTTGGAGCGTTTGCAGCACTATGGTGGGGACTCGGAATTCTCGGTTGATTTCTCCTTCGTGGCCAAAGCCCCCCCAGCGGCAAGGATCGCTGGAGGAGCCGGGAATGACCAACCGGTCGGCGTCGACCGGGGGCAAACGCCGACCGCGCGATCACTAGCCGATGAGCTGCGCAGCCGAGGCGTTGATGGTCTTCGCCTGGGCGAGGACGGCCACGCCGGCCTGCTGCATGATCTGGAACTTGGACAGCTGCGCAGATTCCATCGCGTAGTCGGTGTCGCGAATCCGGCTCTCGGACTCACGCAAGTTCAGGTAGTAGTTGTCCGTCTGCCGGTACGCCGACTCGAGACGGTTCTGGACCGCACCGAACGAAGACCGCACCGTGTTGATGAAGTCGATGGCGG
Source organism: Myxococcota bacterium (assembly GCA_039208735.1). GTDB lineage: Bacteria > Myxococcota_A > UBA796 > UBA796 > DRPG01. Next base: position 14,883 of record JBCCQY010000024.1, read on the forward strand.
TGTCGAGGCCGGCGAGCGCGGTCTGCGCATTCGCCGAGGTGAGGAGGTCCATCGATCCCGTGTCGACCGCCATGTTCGCCGCATCCGAGCGGACGTTGAACAAGGCGATGTCGATCCGGCTGTTCGCCGAACCGTCGATGCCGACCTGCACCGAGAGGTTCGTCAGCGCGGCCGCGGCCGCGTTGAGCAAGGGCACGCCGTTGAACTCGGTCACTTCAGCGATCCGGTCGATCTCCGAACCCAGAGCCGCAAACTCGTCATTGACGTAGGTACGTTCCTGGTTCTCGAGCGTATCCGACGCCGACTGAACCGCGAGTTCCCGCATCCGCTTGAGGATGGTGCTGATCTCGGCGGTTGCGCCTTCGGCGGTCTGCACGACGGAGATGCCGTCGTTGGTGTTCCGCTGGGCCATCTTGAGCGACCGCGTCGCGGCGGCCAAGTTCTCGGCCACACCGAGGCCGGCCGCATCGTCAGCGGCCGTCGTGATGCGCACGCCGGAGCTGATGCGCGCAAGGCTCTTGGTGAGGTTGGTCTGAACCTTGTTGAGGTTCGAGATCGAGTTCAGCGAGGCCATGTTGGTGTTGACTGCCAGCGCCATGGTTGCTCTCCAAGCGATGATGTTTCAGTTTCGGGAATCGAGCGGCCTCGGCTCCCGAGTACGCCCACTTCGTCGGATCCCCTGTTTCGCAATTACAGGGGTGGTCACTGTTGCGAATTGGGCTTCGAATCATCATTTTCCGGCACACCCGGTTTGCCTATGGTGCAAGATTCGCGTGACTACGGAGTTTCCTCCGTCGCAAGGTTGGCCCTCCGTGCAAAGCTGCGGAAGGGGCAAAGACGAGGCACAATGCCAAAACTGGGGGATCAGAGGAGCAATGGGTATGGTCTGGATTTGGGGATTGCTGGCTTGCCAGGGGAACTCCGACGATACACCTTCCGATGGAGGCGAGCCGACATCTGCCGAAACCGGCACGACCCCGGTGAAACCTACGGGCAAGACGGGCGATACTGGAGTCGGGGTTGACATTTGTGATGTGCCGACGGTGATGCCCACGGGACCCGTGGTGACCTTCGACACTCCCCCAAAACGGGTGTTGATGCTTTCGATCGACACGCTCCGGCGCGATTTCGTGGACTTTTACGCCTGCGAAGACGAGCCGCGAGTGAGTCGGATGCCCTTCCTGTCGACGATCCTCGCCCAGTCGGTTTCGCTCGAAGACGCACAGCAGTGCTCCAACTGGACCTACCCCTCCACAAACTGCACGCTCTCGGGCACGTTGCTCGAGGAGATGGACCACGTGCCACGAGGAGGGTTGGACGGTCGGCCGGTTCCCGAGGGGCAACGAACCCTGGCGAGCCTCCTAAGCGAGGTCGGCTTCTTCACAGGCCTGGTGTGGACCAACGGCTGGTTCTACCGGATCGCAGGACCCAACTCGCCTCCCGGGGATCAGTTGACGGGCAACAACCAGGGATACCAAGCGCTCGAGGGGCCGGCGGGAGGGGCGGTCAATGTGGGGACGGTGGGTCGCACCATGCTCGAAGAGGCGTTGGGAGGGGCTGATGCGCCAGAGCGCTGGTTGCTTCACCTGCACTTCATCGAGCCCCACGACCTTTACAACGCACCCGACGAGTTCATGCCGGAACTGAAGGACCTGCCCAACATCCCCGTCGATTTTCGCGATCGGGGTTCCTTTGGTACGGCGCAGGTCCAGTACGCGGGCTTCGACAGGGAGACCCAAGACCTCTACCGGTCGCACTTTCAGCTGCGCTACACCGGCGACCTACGCCAGCTGGATGCCCGGCTCGAGGTCATGTGGTCCCAGCTCGAGGCCGGCGGACTGCTCGACGATACCTTGGTTGTGCTGTGGACCGACCACGGTGAAGGGTTTTGGGAGCGCGGTCCACAGGCTCACGGATGGCGCCTCGGGGCGGAAGAGAACGACGCGATCGTCGCCTTCTGGCATCCCGACCTCACCCCCCAACGCGTGTTGGGCCCGCATCACGCGATCGACGTCCTGCCAACGACCTTGTCTGCGTTGGGGCTCGAGGTGCCCGAAGACTTGGCGGGTGTGCGAGCGGGGTTGGCGTCACCAGATCGGGTCCGCTTCACCGCGAGTCCGAACATTGCGGGTCAGCGCTACCAGGCGGTCACGAAGGAAGGCTTCAAGCTGACGGCGGGCTGGAATGGAACGCTCACCCTGCACGATCGCAACACCGACCGATTGGAGCGCACCGACCTCTTCGCTGCAGACCATCCGCGGGTCGATGAACTCTGGGGCCTCCTCGAGCCTCGGATCACCATGCTGGAAGAGCGGATTCCCGAGGGTCAACGAGTGAACTGGGACTTGCTCAACAAGGGAGTCATCCCTTAGCTTTCGACCCGGGAGGCCCAGTAGCGCTCCATCGCAAGCCGGATCTGGGTGACCCCGTAGCCCGTGTCGACCACACAGATCGGCACGTCGGCCTCCTGGCAGGCGGGACGGACAAGGTCGTGTTCGCGGTGGGAGATGAATCGGCGCAGGACGATCACCAGGTCGATGGAGCCTCGCCGAATGCGCTCAGCGAGGGCGCGAACCCGCCGTACATCGGACTCTTCCCACTCGAGGTTGCGAAGGCGAAACGCACCGTGGATGCGTTCGATTGCGGACGGTCGAGGATCACCACCCAGAATCACCGCGTGTTTGCCTTCGGTGAGCTGGAGCATGGGCCATCCGTCTGGAATGGGATCGGCGCGGTCCGCCTGGTCGACGACTTGCTCTTCCGCGTTCAGGGCGTCGCGAAGGGCGGTCTTCAGCGTCTTGAGGCCCCGCGCGCCCTGCAGGCTGGATTGGAAGGGGGTGAGCATCGAGACCAAGCGAGGATCACTCTGGCTCACTCCGGACTCGATGGCCTGGCGGGCGAGGGTGACGAGGTCCTCTCGGTTGGTCACACCCTGTTCGAGCGCCCGGTGCAGGGCTCCCAGCGCACCCTCGGCCGATGTGACGGCGTCCGCGCCTTCCGAGGCCGTCGGTTGCAACATCTGGTACCAGTGATGGTAATCGTCATGCCAAGATCCGTGATCGGGCGGATTCGAACGGGAGAGTCCCGGCACAAAGCCTGGACGATGTTCCCTCGACCAGGCGGTCATTCGCGAAAACGCGGAGCGGAGGGCTTCGTCTTCCGCAAAGGTCAAACCGAATTCGCTTTCGTCTTGGATCTGTCGCGCAAGGCTACTGATGAGCCCCATGAGCGCTTTCTGAGCCTCTTGGGACTGATCCAACCAAGCATCCATCCGGCCAATGCCCCCCGTAAGGCGTTGCACGGCGGCGGCCACGTCCTCCCGTGTCTTCAAGGGGCTTGGCTTGCCGATCGACTGCACCAGATCGTCGAGCGATTTGCGGCGTGCGGTGTGGGTTCGACGCTGGGACCATTGTGGCGTCAAACCCAGTTGAGCCAGCGCGATCAATGCCGCGGGATCCGCGGGTACCGAGTCCGGGACCTTCGGCGGTTTGATGTGGGTGCGTACCGCGGGGGACGTCGTATGCGACAGCTCCGCCGTACTGGGCATCGCTACTGGAACAATGGGCGTATTGGGCTTCTCATCATCCGCAACTTCCCTCGGGGCGGGTCGGGGACCCACCCGTTCCGCAGGAGGAACGGGGGTGGCTCGATCGGGGGCCGGTGAGGGGGTTGGCGTCGGTTTCGACGTCGGGATCAGGGAGCCGGCCTCGTCCGGATGTACGGCCACGGTGGCACCACGTGCGACCAATCTCAGAACGGCCTGGCCCAACCGAGACGCCAGCGCCCGGCGTTGCGTGATTAACTCGCGAAGCTCGCGCTCTTCGGGAGATTCGGGATCCGGATCTTCCGCCAACATGCAATACAGTTCAGATATCCGCCCGATGAGGGTCCTGGACTCGTCCAGGGCCTCCCCGAGTTCACCCTCGAGGACCGATAAGGCAGCGACATCAGATGGAATCGGGTCGGTGACCGTGCTCAACTCGCACTCCTCTGTCTTCCCGTATCATCGTCACGCCTGCCGCAAGCGGTAGCTGTCTTCGGAAAGCGGCTCGTAAACTTTGTATTTGCGGGAGCTTCGCCGTTCGTTCCCAGATGTCGCGCTTTGCCCTTGAAACGTCGCGGCTCGATAGCCATCTTCCAGGCCGACACCTCAGGAGTCGTAGATGAATTCGTTTCCTCAAGCCTGGGTCTTCGATCTGGACGGTACGCTAGTTCAGACCGAGACTCTAAAGGCCGATAGTTATCACTCGACATTGACGCGAATCGTCTCCTCCGTTTCTCGAACCGCAGCGCACGAACACTATTCCACGGTCGTAGGCCGTAGCGGAGAGGAGGTCGCGCGGTCGTTTGTCGACCGATTTACCTCGCCGGAAGCGATCCATGCGGTGCTGGATGCCGAGCCTGATGAACCGGCGTGGGCCACGTTCTACCGCCTTCGAAAGGCGGAGTACGCTCGGTTGTTGGACGATCCGGATTCGCTGCGGTTGGTCGCGTGTCCGTACAATCGGCGACTTCTTGAGCAAATCCGGAATCAAGGGGGACGAACGGCGTTGGCCACGATGTCGCATCGACCACAAGTGGCGCGCGTCCTCGATGTTCTTGATTTGAAAGAATCCTTCGAATTTGTCGCGACGCGCGATGACGTGGAACACGGCAAACCGGATCCGGAGATCTATCGGTTCGTGTTTGATGGGCTTGGAGTGGACGCGACGCAGGCCGCCATCATTGAAGATTCACCCTCGGGGGCGAAGGCGGCGCTGGCCTCGGGGGCCCGCGTCGTCGTGGTTGTCAATGACATCACGCGCGACGCGATCGCCAAGGTGGCGTGGCCCGACGATCGGTCGGTCGTGCTCGAGTCCGATGAAGGGCTCGAGCCCGCGGTGATGCAGTGGATCAGAGCCGGTCGATGAGCGACGGCGCGAGGCTACACGACAGCCCAAATCCGTCGGGCTCGACTTCGAGATCCGTCACCTTGCCGTCCTGCAGAACCACGGCGTAGCGCTTGCTGCGGGTACCGCCGAGCACGGCTGCATCCACGTCCAAGCCCATCTTCTTCGTGAAGTCCGCCTGCGGATCCGCGAGCATGCGGATCTTGCCTTCAGCGTTGTGCGCGTCGCCCCACGCCTTCATGACGAAGACATCGTTGACGGCCACACATGCGACCGCATCGATACCCTTTGCACGAAGCGCATCAAAGTTCTCGATATAGCCGGGCAAATGGGTCTTGTCACAGCCGGGGGTGAAAGCGCCGGGCACCGCGAAGATCACGACGCGCCCCGAGGCAAATGCCTGGGCCGGGTCGACCGTGTTGTCAGGGGCCCCTTCCTGAAGCTGGGCTGAAGGCAGAGAATCGCCAACCTGGATGCTCATGTACGCTCCTTGCATGAGGGTCACCGCGTGGCGACCCCGTTTCCGCCGTGATGTATCGTTGATGCCAACAGAGTTACGGAAGCGCGGTAGGAGCGGTGCTCAATGACGATCCCGTCAGCCGTCCGGCACGCACCAGCGTGGGGGCAGATTGTCGATCACCCGGATGGTGAGCTTGCGCGATTCTAGTGACCGCAAACGCGGCAACGCACGCACCCGAATGGTCTCGTTCGATGGAGACCCGATAGTCCTGCCGCCTGCTCCGAGCGGCGAGGTCGCGTTCATCGGAGCGTACGCAAAGATCCGGTCCACGTGTTTGGCAGCGACGGGCCCAGGCATCGCGCTGTTCGCCGTGGACGACGAAGGCATGGCGTCCGAAGCGGTGATCTACGCAAAGTCAGAGACGATTCAAACCGCGATCGTGGGCCGCCACAGCGAAGCCGACCTCGTGTTGGCGGACGACGCGCGCATCTCGTTGCGCCATCTCGCGGTGGTCATCTGCCCCGACCAGGGACCTGTGACGCGCTACCACGTGCTCGATTTGCGAACTCCGCTCGGGATGACGGACGAACGACAGACCGTCGTGGGCCACCTGGCAACGGCGGGGCCCATGTTGCTGACGGTGGGACGCTACGCCATCATCGCCATTCCGGTGGGCCGCGTGCGCCAATGGCCCGCCGATCCCCTCGCCGCTTGGCGAGGGCTTCCGCCACGGGACTACCAGACCGAGGCGACGTCGAGTCGTCGCATGGTGGCCGACGGCTACCGGCTCGACCCCGCGGTCACGGCGGTGCAGGTCCTGGGGCGACCTCGCTTTGCGCAGCGCACGCTGGCCGATGAGGCGGAGCGGCCGCTGGGGAATCTCATCGTTTCGTCGAAGCGCGGGAACGCTGAGTTCGTAATCGGCTCGGGTGCCCTGCAGGCGGGGGTGCTCCTCGGGCGCTACCAACGGTGCGACAACGCAGATTTGCCCTTGCTTGCAGACCACCGGATTTCACGGGTGCACCTGCTGCTGCTGTCGATCGATGACACGCTGTACGGCATCGACACCGCGTCGACGAACGGGGTGTGGCACGACCGAGTCCGGTTCCGCCACCGCCCGGTCGCCCATGGGGATTCCATCGAGTTCGGGAGCAAGCTTGCTCACGTGACGTGGCGGCCGGTGGACTGACGGCGACCCGCGAGGTCAGCCCGCCAAGAGTTCTGCTGCTTCGATCGCGAAATACGTGAGAATGCCATCCGCACCCGCCCGCTTGAACCCAAGCAGGGCTTCGAGCATGCAGGCTCGCTCGTCGATCCACCCGTTCGCACCTGCGGCTTTGAACATCGCGTACTCACCCGAGACCTGGTACACGAAGGTGGGCCGAGCAAACCTCTCTTTGACCCGCCACAGAATGTCGAGGTAGGGCATGCCGGGCTTGACCATCACCCAGTCCGCTCCCTCCATGAGGTCGAGTTCCACCTCGTGCAACGCTTCGTCGCCGTTGCCTGGGTCCATCTGGTAGGTGCGCTTGTCGGTTCCTCCGCGAGGGGCGGAGTCCAAGGCATCTCGAAAGGGTCCGTAGAACGACGATGCATACTTGGCGGAGTACGCCAGGATGAGCGTGTTCGAAAACCCTTCTTCGTCGAGCGCGTCGCGGATGGCTCCGACGCGGCCGTCCATCATGTCGGAGGGCGCGACGACATCGGCGCCGGCTCGCGCTTGGGCCACGGCCTGCTGGGTGAGGGCTTCGATGGTGCGCTCATTGTGGATCTCTCCATCGACCACGATGCCGTCCTGACCCAGGCTGCTGTAGGGGTCGAGCGCGACATCGGTAATCACGATGAGATCAGGAAGGGCCGACTTCAGGGCGGCAATCGTCTGGGGCACCAGACCGTCATCGGCCCAGGCCGCGCGACCGTCTTCCGTTTTGAGCGAATCGTCGACGTGGGGGAAGAGCGCGATGGCTCGCACGCCGGCAGCCCAGCCGCGACGGGCCTGGCTCACCAAGCTCTCGATGGTGTAGCGAAACTGCCCCGGCATTGAAGGAATTGGCACATCAGGGCCTGCCTGGTCCGTCACGAACATGGGCTGGATGAAATCTTCGGGGGATAGGCGATGCTCGCGCACGAGGTCGCGGACGGCGGCGCGCGTGCGAAGTCGGCGTGGTCTGTGGTGGGGGTATTGCTGTCGGGACATCCACTCACCTCCGCGCGGGGCGTAACCGCACGCCACGCGAGCTACCTTGGGCGATCCTCGGGGTCCAGCGTTTCCCCTTTAGCGAGCGTCTGTTGCACCCACGACAACGTGTCCGCATCGATCTTGAGCTTGGCCGGGGACCGCCGCCGAAGGCTTCCCATGACGAGCTTCATCCGGTCCACCTCTCCGAGAATCTCAGCATTCCGGGAAAGGAATGACCAGTAGAGGTGGGTGATTGGGCACGTCTTCTTCGGATGGAATCGACAAGACGCACAAAAATCGCTCATTTTGTCGATGTAGGCCGATCCGGACACGTACGGCTTTGTCGTCATGAGGTCGCCGAGCGAAAAGGTCCCCATGCCAAGCACGTTGGGCTGGACCACCCAGTCGTAGGCGTCGACGTAGGCCACCCAGAACCAATCGGAAAGCTCCTCGGCCGAATAGTCGAGCAGGGTCGCGAGGTTCGACAGCACCATGAGCCGCGTGATGTGGTGGCTGTAGCCCTCCTCCCAGACCCCTTCGACCACATGATCGAGGCAGAACAGGCCCGATGGGGCTTGCCCCCAGAATGCGGGTGGCAGAGCGTTTCCGTCACCGAGGTGGCGGCGGCGAAACCCGTCGGGCAACGCAGTGAGGCCTTCGGTGCGTTCATGGACGTGACGCACGAACTCCCGCCATCCGATGAGTTGGCGAATGAAACCTTCTTTGCTCGACATGGGAATGTCGAGCGCCAGAACATCGTCGAGGACGGGTTGGGCGAGCAGCCGACCCACATTCAGCAAGGGGGAGAGCCGGGTGTGGAAGACGTTGCGGCTTTGCACGCTCATCGCGTCTTCATAGGGGCCAAAGTGCGTCATGCACGTGGCCTTGGCCCATTCCCAAACCGCGGTGGCGTCGGACTGGGTGGTCGGAACGGAATCGGGGGTCAGCTGCCCAGGGTGATCCACAAACCGGGTGGCGATCCACTCGGCCGCTTCGGCGGTGATGGGGTCTACCTCGAACGTGGGCGGGGTCGGCGCGACGGGATCTCCCGACCATGGCTTGCGATTGTCTCCATCGAAGCTGTAGCGCCCACCAATCGGTTTGCCTCCCTCCATGAGCAGGCCGGTTCGTTTCCTGACTCGTCGGTAGAACGCATCCATCCGCCAGGGCGGGCTTCCCAGGGCATCGAAGTCGGAGTCGTGCGTAAGCCAGCCCCCATGGGGGATTTCGACCAGGCCACCGTCTTCGAACAACGGAGCGAGTTCGTGCCGCAGTTCGTACTCTGCGGGGCGTCGAACCTCGAGGGGGCCGTGGTCCGCGATGGCCGCACGAAGTTGATCGGCGATGGGTGCGGGTCCTGCACGAACATCGACGGCCACTCCGCGGGCCGCTTGCTCGAGGGCAAAGTGCCGGCCGTTGGCCAACACCCACAGCAGCTTTTGTTTGTGGTACGGCCTGCGACCGCCTTTGTCTGCGCTCTCCACCATGACGATGCCCAAGGTCTCGGGAGGCTGCTCGGCGAGCGGGCCTACGGCATCGGACAGCTGGTCGTACGCGACGTAGATCCAGCGTCGGCCTTCAGCATTCGTCGGTTGGACCTTCGCAAGCGCCTCCCGAAACTCCTTCATGAGGCGCTTCCGGAGGCCTCCGCCTTCGCAGCTTCGAGGCGAGCAAAGATCGCTTCGGCCTCGGTGTACAGCTCGGCCTGACGGGCTCGGTCCCCAAACTTCTCGGCGTCCTTCGCCTCTTTCATCTTCGCTTCGTACTCGCGCTGAAGCTTCTTGATCGGGTCGGATTTGAACCAGCCGAACACAGGACCTCCGGGACGGTCGGGTTTCGGGTACCGCGTATGGATTCCAGTCAGGCGTTGACCCTGCGCAATACCTGGTCGAGCGCTCGAACCGCCGCGTACGTCGGTCGTGTCATCGTGCGGGATTGCGAGCGAACCGTCCGAACTTGGCCGACCAGCCAGGCGGCGAGATCGGGGTCGTGCGCCGTAAACAGTTGCACATGCTCGCCCAGGCCCACCAGATCGATGCCCGGGCCTTCACCCCAGGAGGTGACGTGGCTCGGTGGCGCGTCGAGAAGCAGCTTGCGGCCTTGCCACACCCGGATGCGGTTGGGGTTGATCTCCAGCTGACAGCGCTCGCGCCGGCGTGACCATTCGTCGAGGAGCACCGCAGCGCCGTAGACCAACGCCTGTCCAAGCATCAGCCCGCAGGCTCCTCCAAGGGTCGCGAGGACCCGAAGCCCGAGGTCAGCTCCCGTGGCGCCCAAGTGAATCCCCAGGACCGTGAAGACGAGGAGGATGGGGGTTCCCAGAAACCCCACCAACGGTGTCAGATCGGGCTTTGGAGAACGAGGATCCCGACTCTGCAGGTCGACGGCGAGGCCATTCGACAGCCAGGTGATGGGAGCGCGACCTGAGGCGACGGGAAGGTCCTTGTGCATGAGGTCGACATCGTTTGGTCGGACGCTCCCTTGAGCCCGGGATACAGCCCAGCCCATGGATGTCCTGACGCTCAAGGCCCTCCACATCGTGGCCGTCGTGTGCTGGTTTGCCGGCCTGTTCTACATTGTGCGGTTGTTCGTGTACCTGCGCGAGACCATGGATCGGCCAGCGGCGGAGCGGGCCGTGCTCGACCCGCAATTGCAGCTCATGGCGACCCGACTTTGGCTTGGCATCACCTGGCCATCCGGAGTGGCGACGGTGGTGCTTGGCCTCGCGCTGCTGGGCACGCAGTACGGGCTTGGACCTTACCCGGGTTGGATGCATCTCAAGCTGGCACTGGTCGCGGGGTTGTGCGCTTACCACGCTGGTTGCCACGTGATCTACCACCGTCTCATCCGGGGCGTTCCGGTGTGGTCGGGACGCGGATTTCGCATCTACAACGAGCTGGCCACCTTGTTTCTGGTGTCCATCGTGTTCCTCGTGGTGCTGAAGAGTGCGTTGTCGGTGGTGTGGGGTGTGTTGGGGCTGATCGGGTTTGCCGCCGTGCTCATGTTGGGCATCAACGTCTACCGCCGCGTGCGCCAACCGACGGTGTGACGGGACGGTGACCCCTCAACGCGGAGCGTTCCTCGTCCCGTTCGGATAGTCGACCGCGGGAGGGCGGCCGATGCTGTTGTATGCGGTGTGGATGCTCGTGGGCCTCATCGGGCTTGTCTTTGGTGCCGAGTCACTGGTTCGCGGAGCGAGCGCCATCGCCCAAAAGCTTGGGGTGCGACCTGCCGTCGTCGGGTTGACGGTCGTGGCCTGGGGCACATCGTTTCCCGAACTCATGATTTCGATCGATGCATCGCTCGGTGGCTTTGCGGACCTCGCGATTGCCAATGTGGTGGGGTCGAACTTCTACAACATCACGCTGATCGTGGGGCTGTCGGGGCTCATCAGTGGGCTTTCTGTCCAGCGGGAGACGCTCCGCATCGACCTTCCCGCGATGTTGGCGGCAACGCTGGCCTTCGTAGCGGTGGCCGCCGATGGTGAAATCTCGCGGTTTGAGGGCGGGCTCTTTGTCATTGCCCTGGTTGCGTTCACCATCTTCGTGTTGTGGATGATGCCCCCTGAGGGCTCGTCGGGGCCCCATACCAGCAGCTTCATGCTCATCAAGCCGCCTTCGATACCGTGGGCCTCCGAAATCGTGGCCGTGCTCGCGGTGCTCATTGGCGTGGCCTGCTTAGGCTACGGCGCGCAGTGGTTCACCGATGGTGCCGTCTCGATCGCCGAGTCGCTCGGGGTGTCCCGCCGGGTCATTGGCCTCACGTTGGTGGCGCTGGGAACGAGCCTTCCCGAGCTGGCCACCAGCATCGTCGCGGCACTTCGAGGGCAGGCTGACATCGCAGTGAGCAATGTGGTGGGGAGCAACCTGTTGAACCTGCTCGTGATCGTAGGCGTCGCCGCCATGATTCGGCCGATCCCGGTGGCGGCGCATGTCGTATACCAGGACATGGGGATTTTGCTTGGGATTAGCGGCATTTTCGGGTTCTTTCTTTGGACCGGAACCCGGATCGTACGACTCGAAGGGTTCACCTTGCTTGCGCTCGGCGTCGCCTACACCATGTGGCTGATTTAGCGACCCAGGGCCAAGGTGACGTTGGTGCCGCCAAACCCAAAGCTGTTCGACAGCGCGACCGACAACGGCCGCTGGGCCATCTCAAGGACCGGAGGCCAGTCCTCGAGCGCGGGATCCAGCGGGTCGGCATGGACCGACGGCGCGATGAATCCCTCACGAATCATCGCCAGCGTAGCGATGGCTTCGATGGCGCCGGCGGCGCTGATCGAGTGGCCGGTGTAGCCTTTGGTAGAGCCGTAGGCGGGGCGGTGGTCGCCAAACACCTCGCGGAGCGCCTGCACTTCGGTGACGTCGCCCACGGGCGTGCTCGTGCCGTGCGTGTTGACATACTCCACCTCGGAAGCGGCAAGTCCCGAGTGCCGGAGTGCCGCGCGCATGGCCTTGGCGGCTCCACCCGCGAAGGGCGCAACCATTTCGCCCTGACCGTCGGACGACATGCCCCAGCCCAACAAGGTGCCCAGGATGGGCTGGTTGCGGGCTTCCGCGCGGTCCCGACGTTCGAGCACAACGATGCCCGCCGCTTCACCAAAGATGAAGCCAGCCCGATCCGCCGCGTAGGGTCGTGACGGACGCACGCGGTCCTCGCTTCCGGTTCGGTTGTAGGCCCGCATCGCATCGAAGCCAGCGTGGAAGTGCATGTCAAGCACCTCCGTGCCCCCAGCAATGGCGGCCGGCGCGAACCCGTCCCGCACCACTTGGGCCGCGATCAACAAGTTCCATGCTCCGCCTGCGCAGGCGGCAGAAGCGGACATCGAGGGGCCTGTCGCCTTCAGCACATTGACGAGATTGGCGGAAACCGTGGAGGCCATGATGCGAGGAATCACGGTTGGACCGATGCCCCGGACGGTGCCTTTCGACACGATGCCTTCCACGTCCCGGTGGGTTTGCACATCGCCTGTGCCGGAGCCCACGATGACGGCCAGGCCCTCGGTGTCAATTTGGGCCTCGCGCAGCGCCGAACGCGCTGCATAAAGGGCCATCCGGCTCGCCTTCCCCAGGAAACGAGCGGACTTTCGATCGACGCCGATCTGTTCGTTATCGAGGTCGGCGGTGACCAAACCGATGACGTCGCAGCTGCAGCCAATGGCCGTTGCCTCGGGCCAGACGTCAAACGCCGGGCTCTCGCCCGCCTTGAGGGCGGCAATGAGATGGGACGGTTCGGTGCCGAATCGGCTGACCGCGCCCGTCCCGGTGACGACGATGTCGTCGGGGCGAGGATCGCGAGGATGAGCCATGTTGCGAACTCCTGCAGAAAAGGGGCAGGCCCGTAACCACCGAGCTCTTGCCGCGCTTGTGTGTGATCCTCGGCGGTGGCCGGCCCGTGTCGCAGGTGTGATCCACAATAGACCGGTCTTTCACCCGAGCGGCTCATGCACGTGGACTACAACGACGTGGTCGTCTTCGCTGAGGTGGTCCGTGCGCGAGGGTTCACGGCGGCCGGGCAAGTCCTTGACCTGCCTGCATCGGCGGTCAGTCGACGCGTGGCCCGTCTCGAGAAAGCCCTTGGCTACGCGCTGCTTCACCGGACGACCCGACGGGTAGGACTGACCGATGCGGGTCGGCTGTTCTACGAGCGCATCGCGACCATCGCCGCGCAGGTCGATGCAGGACGCCGTGCGGTCGCTGCGAGCCGTCGCACCCCCTCTGGGGTGGTCCGCATCACCATTCCGCCCGATGAGCACGGCATTCTTTGGTCGTTGCTTTCGCCATTCGTACACACCCATCCAGATGTGGATCTGGAAGTGATTCAAACGCTTGAGAAACTCGATCTTCTCGAGCACGACATCGATGTGGCCTTGCGTGGAGGGCCCGCGCCGGACACGGCAGACCATCGGGCGGTACAGATCTTCGAGTCGCGAATTTTGCTTGCGGCAAGCCCGGAATACCTTGCGGCCCACGGAATCCCGGAACGGGTGGAAGACCTTTCCGAGCATCTTGGGGTGTGCCTCGACGGGTGGGTTCCCAACGCCATTCGACGACTTCCCGCCAGCGATGACGGCACTCCGTTGCGAATCGAAATGCGCAACCGGCTGCGTTCGAGTTCCCTTCAGATGGCGCAACGCGCTGCCCTCGAAGGGCTTGGCATTGCCCCGGTGCTCGAGATGGCGGCCCAGGACGCACTCAATCAAGGTCGCTTGGTGGAGGTTCTGCCCGGTGCACTTCCGCCTTCCTCGCCAATGTGGGCCATTTCACCGCTCGAACGTGCTCGCTCGGCTGCAGTCACCGCACTGGTCGATACCATCGTGGCCGAAGCACAGTCTCATTCGAAGAAAAGATGAGTAAATATCAATGTTTTGAGTGATCCGGTTGTAACTTGCCGGCAACTCGGGTGTGCCTCCTCGGTAACGCGGCGGTGGTCCAGTCCTGGTCGATGGCTTCGGCAGAGGCGAGTAGACCTTGCAGATGCCATGGGAATCCCTCTGGATACGCCCGACCGGAGGGGTTGCTCATGGTCTGGTCGGTGGTGTCGATGGTCCTGGTGACGGTCGGATTCGTAGCGTTGCTTGCGTTCGTTCCGTTCAATCGCTGGATCTTCCAACACCAAGGGCGGCGTATCGAGGTTCGAAACTTTGGATTGACAGAGTCTGTTCGGGTAGATGGGGTGGTGGTGCCCGAATCTCGGGTGGCGGGAGATTTCGTCAGTTTCGCCACCCACGCGATTCCGTTTTCCAATGGGGAATCCCTGATCATCGAAATCACGACCTCCACGTTCGCCATGCGATGCCTCGCACGGTTGGGCACCCGGGTGGTGTTCGATTCGATCGGCCAGCCGGCAACGCTTCCGCTCGTGGATGATCCCCGTTGGGAGGCCGCGCAGACCTTGCTCTCAGAGCTGGATGACCACCCAAGTACCGCTCGGTCGGCGGCCACGTTGCGACGGGTTCTCGAGCGAGGCTTTCTTTCCCTGTCGAAGACCCGTCGACTCGCCGAGGCGCATCGCACGTTGGGGAGCGATGACCTTGGCAACGCGGTTGCTCAGCACGAACGAAAGGTCCGCGATGCGTTGGAACTGCTTCGACAGCTCCACCTGGCGGCTCATCGCCCTCGCCGTGCGCCTACCGCTAAGCCCTCGACGTCTTCGGTGAGCACACCTCGAACGAGCACGATGCGCTCCGCCGACCGAGCCCAGCTCGACAAGGTGTCGCGCACGCTGACAGGGAGCCCCTGAGCGCGTTCGGCGAGGGCATCGAGGGCTTCTTCGATCGCGTGGTCGGCGAGCCACTGACGGACCCGTGGCTTTTCAATACGAAACCGATCCACCACATCTCGGCTGATGCAGCGCCCGAGTCGCTCGAGTTGCATGCGCTCCCACGGCGTCACGCTACGGGGCGGAACGACGACTTCGAGGTCGGAACTGATCCAGATGGGAGGGGCGGCGGTCTCGCGTGTGGTGTTGGCCCGCGCCCAGACTCGTCCATCGTCGGTGGCGGCCACCACCCCGGGGGCTCGTCGAACCAAACCCAGGCGATGCAGACGCCGGAGCACCGCATCGAGCATCTTGGCTTCGACCTCTTCAAAACCGTCGTCGTCGAAGCGACGCACAGCGATTTCACGCGCCGCACCATCTTCGGCCATCGATTCGTCGGTGAGCACTGGATACAGCGCGATGCCCTGTCGGATCCAGGGTCGGAACAGCCAGTCCCGATGCTGCTCGCGGATGAGGTCTCCCAGCACGACTTCATCGAGGGCCTGGTTGCCGGCTGCGGCCAGTGCGCCCCGCACCACGGGAAGTACGGGGCGTAGATCCGCGTCCACGAGTCGCTGCACGAGTCGATCCACGGCGTCGGGGGTGTCGCCCTCGAGCACGTCCTCGAGTCCTAGGTCGAGGTGCAGTTCGCGCGTCACCTCATCGAGGCCCAAGGCGCCCAACGCTTCGAGGGCTCGAAGGGCACGTCCCCAGCGGGGGTCCGCTTCTAGTCCGCCGCTTGCTTCGATGGTCTGGCTGCCCAGCCGTCGGCCGAGCTTGCGTCCGTCGGCTTTGGTGATCGAGCCCGAAAGGGTTCGACGAGGGCGCCATCCGTGCAAGGCGGCGGCGAGGGACGCGACGTCGTGAAGCAAGTCGACCGGGCCCGTGCCCAAGGTGGCTCGCTCGCCAGCTTCGAACCCGACGAGGTCTTCCGTTTCGGGCATTAAGGCATCATCGAAGTCCCAATGGAGTGCCGGGGCCTTAGGCAAATCGGGATGGAGGGCGAAGCGTCCGATGGATCGGGGGGTGGAACCATCGGGTTGCATTGGCTCGACAAGTCCTGCACGGACCAGCTCTTCAATGACGGGTTCGTCGGTCATCGGGTCGAACACGTGCAACCCGAGCGCGATGTGGTCGCGGGCCAAACGCTGGGCTCGTTCGAGGAGCGTACGCGCCGCATCCGAGAGCGTCGCCAGGCGGTCCACAACGTCTTGCTGCGAGGCTTCCGCTTGAGCTGTGGTGCGTCGGGCTTGGCGGACCAAGACCTCGAGCCCCCGTCGCTTCAGTTCGGGCAGGCGTTGATCGAACCCCGGGTCGACGACGCGTTCGGTGGGGCTTGGGGTGGCCAGCGTGTGGTCGTCGAGGGGTACGGCCAACGCGATTTGCGCCAACAGGCCTGGGTCGTCGACGGAGAGCAGGGAGACCGCCTTCATGCGACCACCTCAATGCGGTAGGGGTAGCCCTGTTCGGCCAGGAACAGCTGACGACGCTCCGCATGCTCCTGTTCGCTCGTGTCTGAGGTCACGAGGGTGTAGAAGGTAGCTTGGTTCTCACCCTTCTTGGGCCGCAACACCCGGCCCAGCCGTTGGGCTTCTTCCTGCCGGCTGCCAAACGTGCCCGACACCTGAATGGCGACGGAGGCGCTCGGTAAGTCCACCGCGAAGTTGCCGACCTTCGACAGCACCAACACGTTGGTCTCGCCGTTGCGAAACTGTCCGTAGAGAGTGTTGCGTTGACGCTTCGGGGTTTTGCCCGTGATGATCGGCAGGTTGAAGCGGCGCGCGATCCACTGCAGCTGGTCGACGTAGGTGCCAAGCACCAACGTGGGGCGTCCCTCGTGACGTTCGATGAGGTCGTCGACAATCGCGGTTTTGCGTGGGTTGGTGGCGGCGATCTTGAAGCGTGCACGGGCGCTCGCTCCCACGTACCGAAGCCGGTCGGGGTCTGAAAGGGGCACGCGAACTTCGACACACCGAGCCTGCGCAATCCAGCCTTGATGCTCTAGGATCTTCCAAGGCAGATCGAAGCGCTTGGGGCCCACGAGCGCAAACACGTCGGTCTCGCGGTGATCTTCGCGAACCAGGGTGGCGGTGAGCCCCAGGCGGCGTCGGGCTTGGAGCATGGCCGTCTCACGGAAGATGGGAGCGGGCAGCAAGTGCACTTCGTCATAGACGATGAGCCCCCAGTTCTCACGGTGGAACAAGGGAAAGTGAGCCGGCGCGGAGTGCTGATCGGGGCGCCACGTCAGGATCTGGTAGGTGGTCAGGGTCACCGGACGCAGTTGCTTGACCTCTGAGGTGTACTCGCCAACCTGGTCCTCCGTCAGGGTTGTTGAACGAAGGATCTCTCGCTTCCATTGCCGAAGTGCGGTCTGGCCAGTGCACAAGATCAGGGTTCGCATGCCCGTGCGAATCATGGCGCCGATGCCAACCAGCGTCTTGCCGGCCCCACACGGGAGCACGATCACTCCAGACCCTGCCCCCGGCCCCTGGCTGAACGCGTCGATGGCCTCGATCTGGTAGTCGCGTAGCTGGAACGGTTCACCCTGCGGGGTCTCCGTGCGCAGTGCCATCTCGAGCGCATCGCCGTCGGTGTAGCCAGCCAGGTCCTGTACAGGATGCCCAAGGTGCGTCAGGACTTGCTTGAGTTCGCCGCGATGTCGGGGGTGGACCTTGACCGCGCAGTCGTCAACGGGCTTGCCGATGAGGTCGGCGATGGCCTTGATCGCCAGGAGTTCCTGAAGGTCGGAAGGGTGATCGACCTCGAGGCGGAGCGTAGGGCCGTCACTCACGAGCCGCAGCGTGCCGTACCGCGACATGTGCTCCTGGATGACGACAGGAATGTTCTCGGGAATCGGGTACTTCGCCCACCGGGTCAGCCTTTCGAGGACTTCATCGGCGGTATGGCCGGCCGCGGCTGCATTCCAAAGCGACAAGGCCGTGAGGCGCCACGTGTGGATGTACTCCGGGCTCTTCACCAGCTCCGCGAAGGCCAGCAGGTCGTCGCGGGCGGCTTCATGGTGCGGGTTCTGCGTCTCGAGCAGAAGCGAGTGGTCGCCTTGCACGATGAGCGGGTTCTCGGGAACGTAGGCCATGCCGAGTCCATAGCCCCGAGGGGCAGGGCGTTGAAGGTCATTGCGGCTCGCATCCGTCGTGCCCCGATCCTTTGCCCGGGCCACGTTGGCGCCGGTTTCGCACGTTTGGGGCGACTCTGAAGGGAGGAGTCCCCACGACCCTCATCGTCCGGCGAATGTGCCAGACGGGGAGTGGCGGTTCATTCTTTGCCAGGTTGGGGGGGTGTCATGCACCTGGTCGACGACCGAATCGTACAGTGGCGCGAAGCCCGAGTCTCGGTGGTCGACCCTCGTGGAGGCGCTTGGGTAGCGCTACTCCATGGTCTCGGGACGTGCGGCGTTGGCGACGGCGTCTTGAACCGCGGCGAGTACTTCGGTGCCGTCGAGGTTCTCGTTGCCCGAAGGCGTGCCGTGGCTCGACTCCCACACGATCTCCATCGACGAGCGGTCGACGATGATGTCGAATCCTCGTGCGATGCTGAATGGCGACTGGTCGAACGTTCCGGCCTCGGGTCGCGTTTCCGAGTCACCGACGCAGATTCCGCGGTTGCTTCCAAACGTGTCCATGACGAACTCGCAGCTCTCCCGTGTGCCGGGCTGAGTGCGGTCATCTTGTTCGAGGACCCAGATGATCTGGGCGCCTGCATTCTCAATGGCTTCTTCCTGGTCGACCACCTCACGGGCGTGTCTTACGCAGGCGGGTCACCAAGCGGGAATCGACACGAACAGGAGTACGTCGAACGGGCTCCAGTCGATGTCGTCGTCCAGCGCGCAGGGCGCCTGGCGAAGGTTCAGGCTCACCAGGGTGCCATCGGCGCGTAGCGACGCATTGGGCCACCGGTAGGGCGAGATCACTTCGCCGAGGGCCATCGGTTCGACGGCTCCCTCGGGGTAGGTCACATCCACGCAGTCGACGGAAGTGCCCGGCGACACGGGAACGGAAGGCTCGGTGACCGCGCAGGCGCCGAGCAACCAAGCAGCAAGGACAGGCAAGCGGTTCATGGCGGGCGGATAACGTCTGCACGGTCGATTCGAGTGCCCTTAGCCGTCACCAATGATCCTCGCGCGCAACCTGGCGGCCAAACCTTCACTCCCGAGCACCGTAAGGAGGATCACGATGAGGATGGTGCTCACCTTCTCCCATTCGAGGGCCTGCATTGCGCTGTTCAGCTCGAGCCCGAGCCCCCCCGCCCCCACGAATCCCAACACCGTCGACTCCCGAATGTTGATTTCCCACCGGAACAATGCGGTGGCAATGAACGACGGGAGGATCTGAGGTCCGATGGCCCATCGCCACACCACGATCGCTTCAGAGCCAGTAGCGGTGAGCGCCTCGACGGGTCGTGGGTCAACCTCTTCGATGGCTTCGGCGGTCAGCTTGGCCACGAACCCGATGGACCGAAGTCCGATGGCGAGCAGGCCGGCCAGCGTGCCCGGTCCTACGATGGCGACGAGCAGCAACGCCCACACGAGCGAGTTCACCGAACGGGACGCCACGATGACAAAGGTGGCCAAGGGCTGGGCGAGCGTTCGGGAGGGGGTGACGTTGCGGGCGGCTAGCACGGCCACGGGAAGGCCGAGGAGCAAGGCCAGCAGCGTTCCCAGCGTGGCCATGGCGAAGGTGTCCCACAAGGGGCTCGCCAGCGCACCCAACGATGCGACGTCGGGCGGCCACATGCGGCTTGCGATGTCGATCGCGACCTCGGGGGCGGTCGCGACCACCGCGGGGTCGGTCCCTTGGACGAGGGGCACGAATCCGATGGCGAAGGCCACAACCAGCCCGACCAGGAGCAGGCCCCGTACCTGAGGGGTCATTGGATGGCCTCGCGGATGCGACCGGACGTCACTTCGACCGCGAGCACGATCCCGATGATGACGAGAATAATGGCCGCTGCATCGTCGTACTCGTAGCGAGCAAACGCGGTGTTGAGGGTTGCGCCAATGCCGCCACCGCCCACGATGCCCACGATGGCCGACTCCCGAAAATTGATGTCGAGCCGGTAAAGCGCGAGTCCCACGAAGCGAGGGGCCACCTGGGGCCACACCGCCCACGCGAACCACACTGCAGGCGCGGCTCCAGTGGCGGTCAGGGCCTGGGTCGGGGGAACGGCCACGTCTTCGATGGCTTCGGCCCACAACTTGGCGAAAAAGCCGATGCTGGCCACGATGAGGGTGAGCACGCCGGCGAGGGGGCCAAAGCCGACCACCGCCACGAACAGTACGGCGAGGATCACTTCGTGGAGGCTGCGAAACGCTGCCACGACGGTGCGACACAGCACGTAGACGGGTCGAGGGGCGAGGTTGCGGGCGCTGCCGATCGCAAACGGCACGGCCAGGGCCACCCCGAGTACCGTGCTCATCACCGTCATGGCCAAGCTCTCTCGGACGCCCAGCGCGATTTCATCGATGCGCGACACGAAATCGGGAGGAAAGAAGCCGCCGACAAACTTGAGTCCGCGAGGGAGCCCGCGCACGATCCGGTCGATATCGATATCGAGGCCGAGAAGGGCGACCAACACGTAGCCGATGAACAGTACTCCCACGACCCGACCCGCCCATGACGCGTGGGGCTTCATGAGGGGGGCTCGCCGTAGATTCGGGTCAAGGCTGAATCGTCGAGTGCCTCGGGGCCATCGTCGAACACAAGGGTCCCGGAGGCGACGCCCACGATGCGGTCGCAGGAGGTTCGCGCAAGGTCGATGTCGTGCAGGTTGATGAGCCCGGCGAGCTTTCGCTCGGCGCAAACCTCGCCGATCAAGGCCATCACCTGGCGGGCGGTGGCCGGGTCGAGGCTTGCGGTCGGTTCATCGACGAGCAGCAACGTGGGGCGTTGGGCGAGGGCCCTCGCGATGCCGACCCGCTGGCGTTGGCCCCCTGACAAGGCGTCGGCGCGTTTTGCAGCGAGATGCTCGATCCCCACCCGGCTCAGCAGTTCGTGCGCATACGCGCGATCGGAGTCGCTGAATTGGCCGAACAAGCCATCCCAGGTGCTCATCGCTCCCAAGCAGCCCGACAGCACATTGTCGAGCACCGTCAGGCGATCGACGAGGGCGAACTCCTGGAAGATCATGCCCATGCGTCGCCGAATCACGCGAAGGGCGGGTCCGTGTTGGGCTCGCACGTTCGTTCCATCGAGCCAGATTTGTCCGGAGGTGGGCTCGACAAGGCGATTCACACAACGGATGAGCGTGCTCTTTCCAGCTCCCGACGGTCCAATGATGCCCACGACTTGTCCCGCTGGAACCTCGAGCGTGAGGCCCTTCAGCGCCTCATCTCCGGTGGGGTAGCGCTTGGTCAGCTCCTTGACGCGCAACAGGCTCATCGGCAGTCGTAGGACACGCCGTTGGCCGCATCGATCTTGCGCACGGTCTCCCACACGGTGGCGTATTGGATGGGCAAGAACTGAGCTTCCTTGGCGAACTCTGCCTTCAGGGCCGTGCCTTCCCAGGCGAAGGAGGCGAATGCTTCTTTGATTTTGGTGGCGAGTTCCGGCTTCAAGTCGTGCGCCACCCCGTAGGCGGTGGTGGGGAACGACGCCGATCTGTACAAGGACCGGATCTTGGTCGCATCGACGAGTTCGCGATCCACCATGCGCTTCATGACGGAGTTGGCGATGGCGGCGGCATCGTAGTCCTGCTGAAACACCCCGAGCACCGAGTTGTCGTGCTTGCCACTGAATTCGATTTTTACGTCGTTGGTGACGTCGATGCCGAACTCACTCTTCAAAATGGCACTCGGGGCCTTGAATCCAGAGTTCGAGGTGCGTGAGGTGAAAGCAAGGGTCTTGCCCTTCAGCTGCTCAACCTGGGTGATGCCACTGTCGACGTGGGTAATGAGTTCCATCTCGTAGCCGTAGGTGCCATCGGCGGAGGCCATCATCGTGAAGGGCACAAACCCGGCGCAGTTCACGGCCAGCGCCGTTCCCCCCGTGTTGACCCCGGCCACGTGCAACCGACCGGCGCGCATCGCCTCGAGCTGGGCGGCATTGCTTTGGACGGGGAAGAACCGGACTGGCTTGCCGGTGACCGACGCGAGGTGGTCGAGGAATGGCTGCCATGCGGACTGGTAGACCGCGGGATCCTCGACCGGGGTGTAGCTAAAAATGAGGGTCTTTGGGTCTTTCTGATCGGCGGCGGCTGGCGGATCCGCCAGCAAGTCACCATCGACATCGCAGTAGCCCTTGTCGAGCGTCCCGCGCGGGCAGGGCGCTTTGGTCTCGACCGGAGTCGGTTGATCCGACGAACCACACCCCAGCCCCAGCACCGCCAAGATCCACATGCTGACTCCCTGCGCGTGTATCGCGCGGGCGGATTCTACCCACGTTGCTCGAGGTCAGTCGACCGCGTGGCTGTGAGTGGGAGGAGCGGCATCCCAGTTCACTCCTTTGGCGGGCAGCAGGTCGAATTTCTCGGCGATGAATTGGCCACGCTTGATGCGCCCCGACACGACCGCGCGCCGATCCATCACGCACATGCCGTCGGG
Source organism: Myxococcota bacterium (assembly GCA_039208735.1). GTDB lineage: Bacteria > Myxococcota_A > UBA796 > UBA796 > DRPG01. The sequence continues at coordinate 37,226 of JBCCQY010000024.1, forward strand.
TCCGTGGCTCTCGTGATCGGGGGTGTCGGCACCCACCACGGGATAGTGCTGACCGTCCAGTTCGATGGCCCAGTAGCACCCCCGGACCTCAGGCAGGTGAAAGCGGCAAAGGCCACAGCCCACCGTGGCTTCCTGTTCCGGCACGGTCGTGACGGTGGTGCAACCCACCCCAATCAGCGCAAGAGCGCTCATCAGAAGGTCGCGACGCAAGAACATGATTCCTCCTGTGCGAGCTCGTAGCGTGGAACGAGCGAACCCTGTACCCTGGGGTCGACGTCTCAAAGGGAACGACGGAGCGCCTTGGTGAGAGTGTTGCTGATCGGCACGTTGCTCGGAGCCTTGCTCGGGCTGTGCAGCTTTTGGCTGCTCGGCTCGATCGATTGGCTCACCCCACCCCAAAAGCTTGTTGGGGCATCGGTGTTGGGGCTCGCATTCGCAGGACTCGTATGGTCCTTCGGGTTGGTGCGTTGGGTGGCCCGGCGGCTCGACCGAAGGGCCCGGCGCAAACCGACGGTCAACGTGGATGGGGAGTCCGCTGAACTTGTGGACGTGGAACTCGACGAAGATGAGCTGACCGGCCCGGCCGATGACACTTGGCTGATGCCGGCCGTCGAAGTCCCCGATTCACCACCCCCTCGCGAGCCTACCGACCACGGAGCCTTTGGCCTGTACGACGAGGAGGAGGACTTCGACGAGAGCACGACCCAGCTCGTGTCGCGGTCGGAACTCAAGGCGCTGGCCAGGGCGCTGTTGGATGGCAAGCGAGTTCCCGAGCCCACGCAGCACCTGTCGCCCCACGAGATCGAGGAGCTGCTGGCGTCCGCCAGGTTTGCCGTCGAAGAGGGTCGGTTTGACGATGCGCTGGACCTCTTCACGCAAATCATCGACGGGGCAGAAGATGTTCGGGCCTACCTCGGTCGTGGGCGCGTCCATCTCGACCATTCCGACTTCAACCGTGCAATGAGCGACTTTGCGGTGGCGGAGGACCTCATGCCCGGCGCCCCCGAGCCCCTGCTCGCGATGGGCGATCTGTTCTTTGGCCGAAAGGACTACGCGCAGTCGATCGAGTATCTCACGCTCGCACTTGAACAACAGCCCGACAACGCCATGGCGCTGACCCGCCGCGGCATGAGCTTGTACTACCGCAAGGACTACGAAGCCGCGTTGGCAGATTTGCGGCGGGCGGCCGAACTCGATCCCGACATCCCGATGCTTGCGAGCTACCTCGCGCGGGTAGAGCGACGGGTTCGCGCGACGTCGACGATTTCCCAGGACCGCCGCCGCCGCTAGTCGCACCCGTTGGTCCGAATTGTGCATCGCTTACCCGTGGAGGCAGCCATGGACATGATGGTGGCGGTGGATTTATCGCATGAGCCGGACGCACTGATGGGGCGCGTCCTGCCCTGGTCAACGCGCTTTTCGGGCCGACTGCACCTGCGTGTCGTGTCGCGAGGGGTCTACGACGCGGGTGGAGACTTTGGAGGGCTTCACGATCCGTCTCTGGCGTTGCGACTGGCTCAACATCAGCAGGGAGAGCGTGAGGCGCTGGATGAACTCGTGAAGCGACTGCCTTCCGACCGGGTGGCCAGTGCCGAGGTGTTGGCCGGTGAGGTGGGGCCGAGCTTGGTTCGAGCCGCTGATTACGTGGACCTCATCGTGTTGGGAACCCATGGTCGAAAGGGACTCGAACGGGTGTTCTTGGGCTCGGTGGCCGAGCGCCTGGTTCGCAAGGCGAACGTGCCCGTGATGGTCTTGCCGTTGACGGCAGAGCCGATCCCTACGTCGGGGACGTTGACCGCGATGTGCCCCGTCGATGCTCGGGACGTCGATCTCCTGGCATTGCAGCGCCTGCAGGCGTGGCACGGCGACAACGTTGAACCGCACCTCGTGTACGTGCTTCCAGATCTGAGGCTCTCTCGAGAAATGGGGTTTGTCCGTCAACCCGTTGAGGCGCCGACCGAGCATCCGCTTCTGCCTTGGGCCGAAGCAAGAATTCGTCGAGCGATGGACGAGGCGGGCTGCGCGTCGACGCCGCTCCATTTCGTACTCAGTGAGGACTCCCACCCTGCCTACGAACTTGCCAAGTTTGGCGAGGCGCAGGCGGTCGATCTGGTCGCGATGCCGACCCATGGGCGAACGGGGTGGTCGAGGTTCGCGTTCGGAAGTGTGACCGAGCAATTGGTCCGCATCATGCCCACGTCTTGCTTGGTGGTCCGCTAAGCACGCGGTGGGCGCTTTTCAACGTCGGGTGGGCCCTTTCCCCCAACCGACTACTCCTCGGTTAGCTCCGCGATCTCTTGGTCGAGGGCTTCGATCCAAGACGTCGCCAGGGCGCGCCATTGCTCGGCCGTCTCCGCGTCGGGAGCGCGGTCGATCGCCTCGGCGATGGCCAGGCTGGCCCGGCCCACCTGGTTGCGCTCTTCGTAGGCCTCGGCGAGCGCCTTGAGGTCGTCGGCATCGGAGACCGACAAGAATGGCACCTGCGCATGATCGGTGATGAGGGCGAGGTTCTCGTCTTGGGTGTCGCGGTGCAGGTTTCGGGGCGCTGAGTACTCGATGATCATGTTGTCGTCGGTGTTCAAGGGCGCACCTTCGCTCAGCTGGTGAATGGCGTCCTGGTCGAACTGGTGCAGCGAGACGAGGTCGGCAGGAGAGTCGATCTCTACGATGGCCAGTTCGTCGCGGACCTTAGGCCAGGACAGCAGGTGGCCGGCCCGCGTCATCGTTGGCTCCAGCGGCTTGTCGGAAGCGACCAGCACGAGGTCGGAGTCTTCGATGGTGGCGTAGACGTTGACGTAGGGAAAGACCTCGGCCACCGTACGCAACAACGTGCGCAAGTCGTCCGACGACATGCCGTACATCTGGATCCACTGGGACCAGACCCCGCCCGGCTTCAGCCGAGAGCGCCCCAGCTCGAAGAAGTCCCTCGTGAAAAGGTTCGACACCCCCGTGATCCAGGGGTTCGAGGGTTCACTCACGATGACGTCGTAGGTGCCTGGCTCGGTGAGCAAGATGTGATTGCGCCCGTCGTTGAACACGAGATTCACGCGCGGGTCGTCGAGCACCGCATGGTTGTAGGTCGAAAACTCTCGGGCGGCGGCCTCGATGGCGGGTTCAAGTTCGACGATATCAAGGCGCTCCACGTCATCTACGAGGCTCAGCGCGCCGGCCGTGATGCCACTGGCAAGTCCGATCACAAGGACGTCGTCAGGGTCTTCTACGAACTGGAGGGGGAGCAGCGAGCACAACACTTGCGTGGGCATGTCGGACGTCGTCGACGCGTCCACCTTGCCGTTGTTGGCGAGCCACATGTTGTTCGAATCGCGGTTACGAGCGACGGTTACCACACTCGACAGGCCCTCGCGGTAGTACACCAGCTCGTAGAGATCCAGGGCGTATTCGCGAATGCCTTTGCGGCTGTGGTCATCGAAGTGCGAGACGTAGTGGTACATTCCTGCGGTCATCAGCAAGGGGTCCCAAGGGGGGCGGCTCGCCACGAGCCCCAACGCCACCGCGAGTCCGGCCACGGACACCACCGCAGGGGCATAGCGGGCTCGACCCGCGGGGCGGGGCAGGAGTCGGGCCGCGGCGACGAGCAAGACCCCGGCTGCGGCCAGCTCCACGATGGCCGCGACATAGATGGTGCCCTGAAGCTGGATGGAGGGCAGGAAGACGAAGCCTGCGAGAAAGGCGCCAAAGACCCCGCCCAACGTGTTCACGCCGTAGAGGACCCCGACGGGCTCGCCAAGCTTGGCTTCGTCTCCGACCACCGCACGAACCGCGATGGGAAAGTGCATGCCCATGAGAATCGCGGGAGGGGTCATGATGAGGCCCGCCACGAGCAGAGACACTTCCCACATGCGACTTGGCCGACTTCCCGCCCCAAACGCGTCGAACAGCCACACGTAAAGGAACGGAAGCTGGGGATAGAGGTACATCATGCCGTAGGAGACGAGCGCGATGCTCGCTTCGAGGATCGCAAAGGCCACCAAGACCCCCACCGGTCCTCGGCGGGCGAACAGGCGGTCCGCGAGGGGGCCGCCCAATGCGCCACCCGCGGCAATCCCGATGAGGAACGACAGCAGCATGAGCGAGAACGTGTAGGTCGACGCTCCCAGCATCAACCCGAGCAATCGCGTCCAGGCGACTTCATAGACGAGGGCGGAGAACCCGGCGAGCCCAAGGGCCACCGTCACGGGAATCATCACATTGGAACGGGGCGTTTCGGGAGGTAGGTCGTCGACCACGTCGCGTTCCCGGCCTCCCGCCCACGACGAAAGGGCGATGGCGGCGACGCCCAGTCCGAGGTTGGCGCTGGCCGCAAGTCCCGTAGTGGCGAAGCGCCCGAACTCGGGCAACAACCAAAAGCCGCACAGCGCGGTGCCGACGACGGCCCCCGCCGTGTTGACGGCGTAGAGCGTGCCCACGCGGTTCCCGGCCGCGCCGAGGCGTTCGGTGGCAAACCGGGCAAGCAGCGGCAGGGTAGCTCCCATCGCGGCGGTGGGCAGAATGAGGCTCGTCGTCACGATGGCGAACTGGATGATGCCGAACGTCACCGGGCCGGGCGTCAACGAACGCCAGGCCTCGAGGTAGATCGGCTGCAGTGCCTGCACCACCAAAGGGAAGACGAGCGCGTAAAGGCCGATGCCCACCTCGAGCCAACCGTACAGGCGCAAGGGACGTTCGAGTTCGTCGGCGACTCGGGCCATGAGGAAGCCGCCCAGGGCCAGCCCCCCCATAAAGGCGGCCAACACCGTTGAAATCGCGAAGGTGGACGTGCCGAACAGCTCGATCTGCAGCTCGCGCACCCACAGGGTCTGGTAGGTGAGTGCGGTCGCTCCCGAAAGGAAGAACAACGGCAAGAGAAGATGCACCGCACGACTGCGGCGGAGTTGTGCGGCAAGCTCGTCCATAAAGGCTCCGAAACCGTAGCAGCGTAGCGTCCGCGACGATCGGCGGCCATGGAGCGCAACCCTCGTGCACACCTCCGTCACGAGCGATACGCGGCTCGGCATGTGGATCTGGTGGATCGCTCTGTCGTGGGCAGACAAACCGTTGCCCGACCTTGGGCCTGAACTTGCACGTGTCGAATGGGCTCGGCTCGACCTCCAGCTCACCCAGGGATGCCAGCTCGCGCCGTTGCTGGGCGTTGTCACCTGTCAGGACGGCGTGGTGGATAAGGTGGTCGCTCGGATCGACGCCTTTTCTCGGGCCGTGGTGCGCGACGCAGGGCTCGAGTACCTGGCTGGGCTGGCCTACCGCTACGATGGGCGCCGGGGGCGGGCACGGCGTCGCTATGAGGCGGCGGTCGCACTCGATCCGACCTACGATGCAGCGTGGTACGACCTGGGCGAACTCCACCTGGTCGGCGGGCGTCTCGACGAGGCAGAGGCCGCCTTTGCCAAGGTGGCGGAGCTCGTGGCCGACGGAGAAAAGGCCTGGGTTGGACCTTGGCGACTGGCCGAAGTAGCCGCCTCTCGCGGCGATGCCGAGGCGTTCGAGACGCACATCAAAGCGGCGCTGCAGGACGGGTTTACGTTCCGAAGCATCGCCGGGCTGCCCAATTGGAAGGCGTTCTACGCAGACCCCAGGCTCCGCGACACCTTCGACAAGCTGCTCACCGTCTATGCGACGCCCGAGGTCCGCAACTCTCTTCGCTGAACGCTACGGCGTGTTGCCCGAGACCTCAACCGTTCCGCCGATCGTGCCCATCAGATCCACGACCGCGTTGGCATGATCGTCGCCCATCGACGGATTTCCGGTGATCGTGATGTTGCCGCCCACCGAATCGATGGAACCCAGCGCAGAGATGTCGCCGAGCACAAAATGGTCGCGGATCGTTAGGGCGCCGCCGATCGTCGTGATGACCGGAGCGCCGTCGAGCGAGATGAGAGGGTCGTTTGACTCGATGGTCAGGTCGCCTCCGACGGTTCGCAACGCGGGGAACGAGAAGTCGTCGAGTTCATCGTTGTCCCGGATCACCACATCGCCATCGACGGTGTCGAGCTGCGCAAACCCGTCCAGCGTCGACAACGAATCGTTGTTTTCGATCACGAGGTGGCCCGTGGCGCGGTCGAGATCGGCAAACGCGTGGAGTTCCAGCAAGTTGGGGTTGCTTAAGACTCGGAGGTCTCGAAGGGTCTGGGGCCTTGGAAGGTCGCCGAGCGTGCGGAGTTCGGGATTCGACTCGAGGTGGATGACCTCGAAGTTGGTCGGCACGGTGGAGAGCCCGTCAAGGTTGAAGAACGCCGGGTTTTCGATGAGGGTCAGTTCGCGGATCGATCCGAGCGAGCCGAGTCCAAAAAGGGTCGTGAGGATCGCATTTCGCTCGACGCGAAGGGCCCCGTCGAATTGGGTCAAGCCGGCGAGGGCGACCAGGGAGTCCAGGTCCGGGTTGTCGGTGATGATGAGGTCCCCATCGACCCGCTGAAGCGCCTGGAGCCCGGACAATGCGGAGAGACCAGGGTTGTTCCTGATGATGAGGCTGCCTCGAACCTCGCGCACACACTCGAGGGGTCCGAGATCGGTGGCTCCCGTAATCGTCAGATTGCCGCCAAGGACCACGCGACAAAAGGGGGCGCAGACCCCGGCCGGGGCATCGGTGGTGAAGTCGTAAGGAACGAAGCCCTGGCTCACCGAGACGTCGGGGTCTTGATCGTTGCAATCCTGACCGAACAGCGCTCCGTCCCCATCGAGATCGTCGTCGGGTGTGGTCGGATCGCAGTCCTCATCGACGCCGGTGTACGGCGCCTCTGTGGCGTTCGGATTTGCCGCGGGGTTGTCGTCGTCGCAGTCCTCGGCGAGCCCAAATCCATCGCCATCGAGATCGTCATCGACGGTGCTCTCATCGCAGTCGTTGTCGAGGCCATCGTAGGGGACTTCGACGGAGGCCGGATTGACCTCGGGTCGCTTGTCGTCGCAGTCCTCATCGGCATCGAAGCCGTCTTGGTCGAGGTCGATTTCCGGCGGCACGGGCACGGGCGGAGGCGTAGGGGACTCCTCCGGGACCGGCTCACCGCACGCGAGCAGCCCCAGCACGATGCATCCTCGCAGCATTCGACCTCCTCGACCCGCATGATGCCCCAAACACAAACGGGCCGCCCCCCGAAGGAGACGGCCCGTTGGATGCGGAGGGTAGGGACTTAGAAGTCCATGCCGCCCATACCGCCCATTCCGCCACCGCCGCCGGCCGGAGCCGGAGCTTCCTTCTTCGGAATCTCAGCGACCATGGCTTCGGTGGTCAGGAGCAACGACGCCACCGAGGCGGCGTTCTGCAGCGCGGAACGCGTGACCTTGGTGGGATCGATGACGCCCATTTGCATCAGGTCGCCCCACTCGCCGCTACGCGCGTTGTAGCCATGCGCGCCTTCGCCCGACTTCGCCTTCTCGACGACCACCGCAGGCTCCATGCCTGCGTTGCCCACGATCATGCGAAGCGGTTCTTCGACGGCGCGACGGATGATGTCGACCCCGAAGCGCTGCTCGGTGGTCACGTCGAGGTTGTCGAGGACGTTCGTGGCCCGGATGAGGGCGAGGCCACCACCGGGGAGAATGCCTTCGTCAACGGCGGCCTGCGTGGCGTGCAGGGCATCCTCGACGCGGGCCTTCTTTTCCTTCATCTCGACCTCGGTGGCCGCCCCGACCTTGATGATCGCGACGCCGCCGGAGAGCTTGGCCAGGCGCTCCTGGAGCTTCTCACGGTCGTAGTCCGAGGTGCTGTCCTCGATCTGCTTCTTGATGGTCGCGATGCGGCCCTGAATCGCGTCCTCGGTGCCGGCGCCGTCGATCACCAGGGTCTTGTCCTTGCTGATCGTGACGCGCTTGGCCTGGCCAAGGTCCTCGAGGCCGACGTTCTCGAGCTTGACACCAAGCTCTTCGGCGATCATCCGACCACCGGTGAGCACCGCGATGTCTTCCAGCATCTGCTTGCGGCGATCCCCGAAGCCAGGGGCCTTCACCGCGGCCCCGGTGAGGGTGTTGCGGAGCTTGTTGACGACGAGCGCGGCCAGGGCTTCGCCTTCCACGTCCTCGGCGATGATGAGGATGGGACGACCCACTTCCACGATGCGCTCGAGCAGCTTCAGGATGTCGCGCATCGAGCTGATCTTCTTTTCGTGGATGAGGATGTAGGGGTTGTCGAGCACCACCTCCATCCGGTCGCTGTCGGTCACGAAGTACGGCGAGAGGTAGCCGCGATCGAACTGCATGCCTTCGACGGTCTCCATGACCGTCTCGAGGCCCTTGTTCTCTTCGATCGTGATTACGCCTTCCTTGCCGACGGTGTCCATCGCCTCGGAAATCTTCTTACCAACTTCGTTGTCGCCGTTGGCCGAGATGGTGCCGACCTGAGCAATCTCGTTGCTGTCCGCGATGTCGCGGCTCATGTTGCGCAGCTCGCCCACGATGGCGTCGACGGCCTTGTCGATGCCGCGCTTAAGGTCCATCGGGCTGTGACCCGCCGCCACGAGCTTGCTGCCCGTGCGGTAGATGGCTTGGGCCAGCACTGTGGCGGTCGTCGTGCCGTCGCCGGCGACGTCGGAGGTCTTCGAGGCGACCTCCTTGACCATTTGCGCACCCATGTTCTCGAACTTGTCTTCGACTTCGACTTCCTTGGCGACCGTCACGCCATCCTTGGTCACCACCGGGGCGCCCCAGGACTTCTCGATCACGACGTTGCGGCCGCGGGGCCCGAGCGTGACCTTGACGGCGTTCGCGAGCGTGTCGACGCCGGCCAGGATTTTGGCCTTGGCGGCCTCATCGAAAATGATCTCCTTCGCGGACATCAGACGTCTCCTTGCTTGGATGTGTTGAAAAGCTTGGGGCTCAGCTGACGATGCCAAAGACTTCGTCTTCGCGAAGCACCAGTCGGTCCTCGCCGTCGACCTTGATCTCGGTGCCGGCGTAGCGGCCAAACGCTACGCGGTCGCCCTCCTTGACTTGGAGCGGGCGCACCGAACCGTCGTCGTTCAACTTGCCCTGACCCACTGCGAGAACGATGCCTTCCGAGGGCTTCTCCTTGCCCGTCTCGGGCAGGTACAGACCGCCCTTGGTCTGGGTCTCTTCGTCGGCTCGCTTCACGAGGATCCGGTCGTAGAGCGGACGCACTTGCATGTCACCTCCCTTGCGACCCGCGTCAGCACGCTGGTACGCTTGTCCGGACGGGGGCGTCCCTGCGCACCCCGTTTGGCGGGTGACGTAGGCACCACGATGACGGCGTCAAGTGTCGAGGATCGATCCGATGAGCACCCGCAGGAGGATGCGCGGTGACGACGTCGATCGAAGCCAACAGTTCACTGTTTGACTACTTCCATGGTCGGGTCCGGGACGCTCGTGATGGTCTAGGGGTCGATGTGTCAGAAGACACCGGCCTTTACCTCACGACGTTGCTGGTCGATCGCGCTCGCACCGATGTCGCTCGACCCGTCGAAAGTACGCTCGCCGAACTCCACGCCCGGGCTGCGCAGGCGGCGCCGGCCGAACAGGCCCGAACGTACCGGGAATTGGGCGATCGTTCGCTGTACCTGCTGGGCTACTTCGAAGAGTCGCTCTCGCGAAAGGTTGTGAGCACCCGGTACTACTGCGAAATGGGTGCGGCGGCGTATGCGCGGGTCGACGAGGTCTTCAAGATCTGGTTTGCCAACGCCTTCGACCAGGTGTTCGAGGAACTCTCGCTCGGTTTCGAAGATTGTGTGAGGGTGATCAAGCAGGTTCGGGCTGCCATCGACGATGAACCCGACGTGTTGATGCGCCTGTACCGCCAGTGGATCGAGACAGGTAGCGAACAGGCCAAAGAGCGGCTACGCGCCCGCGGCATCGTGGTGGCACCCCGGTCGGTGCCCGAAGACTGACGGAGTCTCCATGATTCGGTTCGTGACGGCGCTCCTGGCCGTGGGGGTGGGGTGCACTCCACCGCCCCCCGCAGAAGCGCCAGAGCCCCCTCTGCCGCAGCTCTCGCAGGGCATGGCATGGGCGCCTCCGAGTTGGTTCCCCGCCCCCGCGCGAGACCGCTTGTGGGTGCTCGATGAGCTCGATGGCGACCCGCGCTTTGATCGGGGGCCCCGCGTGCGGGCCCGCGGGGCGATTCTCGCCGACCTCGACAACGGGGAGATCCTTTGGGCCCGCGATCCCGATGGCCTTCGGCCGATTGCGTCGATCACGAAGTTGGTGTCGAGCCTGGCCCTCGCGAGCGTCGGCAACCTCCCCACCCGGCTCGATCGCGAAGTCTGCATCAGCTTCGAGCAATGGCCCTCACGTCCTGGGGCGAGGTCGAAGTTCGAGACCGATGACTGCCATGAGGGGTGGGAGTTGTTGGGCGCCGCGCTGGTGGCCTCCGACAATCGGGGGGCGTACGCGTTTCCGCGTTTGACCGAGCGCGACTACTTCGAGTTCATCGGCCGCATGAATGAGGTGGGGCACGATCTGGGTTTCGATAAGGCCACTTTCGAGGACCCCAGCGGACTCGAAGACGGCAACTTGGCAAGCCCTCGGGACGTGCTGAAAGCGGTCACCGCGGTCTCGCTCCATCCGACCTTGCAAATCGCTGCGACGGCCCGATCGTGGCTCGTCGAGCCGAGTCGAGGCCAGCGCCGAGTGCTCTCGACGAACCGGTTTCTCCGAGATGATCACGGGTTCGACACGCTCGCGGCGAAGACCGGCTACACCGACACCGCCTACTACTGCCTGGCCGCGGTGTTTCAGAGTCAGGCGTCGGGTCGGCGCTACGGTGCGGTCGTGCTCGCGTCCCCCAAGAGCCGGACCCGATTCCAGGACGTCATCGCGCTACTGTCGTGGGCCGAAGACCAAACGTGAGCCTTACCCTTCGAGTTCCTTGGGCTTGTTGGACTGGGTGACCAGCGCCCCCAGCTCGAGCCCAATGCTGAACGGGTTGGCCGTGATCACACCAGAGATGAGGCCCAAAAGCGAAACGAGCTGCACCCGCGAACTTGGCTCGCGTCCGATGACGGCGGCGCCCACCACGATTTCGGCGATGCCGACAATCGCGGGAAATGCGGCTACCGTACCAAAGCACGGCACACACCAGAACACGGCCCCCGACCACATGAGGTTGGTCGCTCCAGACACCACCATCAGCGTGCCTGTGGTCGTGCCGCTCGGCCGGGGTTCCTCGACGTCCGCCATCCAAGCCTCCTTAGCGGGCCTATGCCGCCGCTCGCGGGCGTGCTAGACCCGGCTGCATGACGCATGTGCACCCGGTCAGCATCTACTACGAAGACACCGACCACTCCGGCATTGTCTACCACGCGAACTACCTGAAGTATTGTGAGCGAGCGCGGGAGCATTTGCTCGGACGAGACCGCCTGGTTTCGATGTACCGCGATCAGGGGACGGGCTTCGTCGTCTACAAAGCCGAAATGACCTTCAAGGAAGGTGCGGTGTTCGGGGACGAACTCGAGGTTCGGACGACGGCCGAGCTGGCCAGTGAGTATCGCTTGCTGTTTCACCAGCCCATCTTCCGCAAGCGCGACGACCAGCTCATGGTCGACGTGACCATCCACCTCGTGGCCGTGGGGGCAGACAACAAGCTCGTGCGGCTCCCCGAGGATGTGCTGGCCTTGGCGCAGTGAGGCTACTCGACGCGAAGTTCCAGGATTTCGAGGGTATGCACCCCCGGCCGTCGCGGGCCGGTGAGGTCCTCGAGCGAGACGCGTGAGAGCCGAGCCGGCACCAGGGGTTTCGCAGGATCTTCGGGGACCACTTCGGCCAGGGTCACCGCAACCGTTTTGGGCTCGCTGGGATCGATCATGATGGTCGGCGTGCTGTACCGATTCGCGGATTCATCCTCGAACACGACACGAATCCACGCCGCTGTTTCACGACTTCGCAGATCGAACGACACGACTTCAGGGGCTGGATCGGGTCGGTTGAAGCCGATCACCAGGCGGTCGGGACGTCTTGGGTCAGCGGTCGTTGTCCAGGCCAGCGCACCCGGCTGGGCGACGAGTTCGCCAAGGTCTTGGCGTGACCAATGGTGAAACAAGCCAGGGTTCTGGTTGTCGAACGTCCAGGTCACAGGCACCTTGCGAACCGCGTCCTGGTCGATGGCGATCTGCTGGATGAGCTGCTGACAATCGGTGCCGCACCGGCCCTTGCGCGTGGCCATCCGGAGCTGTTCGCGAGCGTCCGAAACCCGCCCCTCATCGTAGAGCAGCCTCGCCCAGCCCACGACGGCGATGGCCCACAGCGGGTCGTGGTCGGGGAGCTGGCGGACGAGGAGCTGGTAGTGCGAGATCGCAGTGGGCAGATCGCCTTGCATCTCGGCGATCAAGGCGCGCTGGATTTGCGAACGGTCCGAAGGGGTCTGACTCAACGCGGCCGCCACCCCGAGCCAGACGAGCATGCCTAGTCCCCTTCGGTCGCGATGAAGCGGTAGCCCACTCCGTGGAGCGTTTCGATGAACCGGGGGTTGCCAGCATCATCCCGCAATTTCTTTCTTACGTTGAGGATGTGGGTGTCGACCGTGCGGGTGGTGACGTTGGGCGAGTACTGCCAAATGGCCGAGAGCAGCTCCTGTCGAGGGAGCACTTTGCCGCGGTGTTCGATCAGGTAGCGCAACAATTCCTGTTCACGATTCGACAATCGCTCGTCTTTTCCGTCGCCGTGTCGGATGACGTAGTTGTCCAAATCGACCTCGACTGTACCAAAACGGTAGATCGACCGGGTCCCTCCGGCTCGACGCATCAACGCTTGGACCCGCGCGTGCAATTCGAGCAAGGAGAATGGCTTCGTCACGTAGTCGTCAGCGCCCAGCTCGAAGCCCAACAACTTGTCCTGTTCCGCGGTACGAGCGGTGAGGAAGACCACGGGCCCGTCATATTCGGCATCACGAAGAGCTTTGCAAACGTCAAAGCCCGATTTCTCTGGTTCCGGGCCTTCGTTTAGCATCACGTCGAGCACCACCACGTCCGGCGGAAAGCGTTCGTGTGCATTGAGGGCCTCGGTGAGCGACCGAGCGGTGAACACTTCGAAGTTTTCGCGGGTGAAGAAACGCTCCACCGTGTCGAGCAACGCTTGCTCGTCCTCGACGAAGAGTATCCGCGGCATCTAGGCCTCCATCCCCACCGGCGGTTGCCAGGGAAGTCGTACAGTAAAGGTCGCACCCTGGCCCGGCGTACTGTGTACGTCGATGGTTCCGCCGTGAGCCTCCACAATGTAGCGCACGATGGCAAGCCCGATACCCGTGCCCTTTCGACGGCGAACGTTGGGATCCTGCGAACGAAAGAAGTCATCGAAGACAAAAGGTAGGTCTTTCGCTCGAATTCCGAGGCCTCGGTCACTCACTACGATCTCGACGAAGTCTTCGGTCGATTGGACGCGGACTTCGGCGAAAGGACCGGTGGCCCCATACTTCGCTGCGTTCGACAGAAGGTTGTCAAGCACCTGTCCAATGGCTTCGCGGTCGATGTACAGCGGCGGGAGCTGGCTTGGCAGCTCCACGTGAAGCGGGAGTCCCTGTTCGGCGAACAACGGTTTGGCCGCTTCGATGGCTTTGCGAATGCACCGCAGCGCGTCATCGTCCTTGCGAAGTCGATACCGCTTGGCCCCTCGTTCAATGGAGGCGAAGTCGAGCACGTTGTCGACAAGCCGCGTAAGGCGTTCGGATTCTCGCACGATGGCGTCGAAGTGCTGCTTCATGTCGTCGCCCGGATCAACCAGTCCAAGCTGGAGTGCCTCTCCCTTGAGTCGGATTTGGGTGATGGGCGACCGCAGCTCGTGAGACACGTTGGCGGCGAAGGAGGCGCGCTGACGAGCGGCCTCCACTTCAAGGGCGAGCATGCGGGCGACCCAGACCACCCCCACCACCGAGATGAGGACGGCCATCAGCACCACCGCAGCTCGGATGTTGCGGCGCCGGGCCCGTGCTGCGGCGAGCGCTTTGGGATCGGTCGGGTCGACCACCACAGCGAACGAGAGGTACCGGGTGAGGTCGCGCTGAACGAGGGGTGTGCGGTTGAGGCGAGCCTCGGACGACACGATGCGCGCGGTGAGGTCAGGATCGGCGGCGTTGCGTCGTTTCACCCGCAGCGCCACATCCCGTTTGAGCCGCTCCGCCGAAAAGGAAAAGGCGTACAGGTCGTTGTTCTGACGAATCATCGCCCAGACCGAGTCTCGACCCTGCTGGGCCGCGCTGTAGCGGAACTCCAGCTCGGTGGGCAACCGCTGGTTCACCAGATCGAGCTCGCTTTGGATCGATTCGGCCCATGCAAGTTGGCTGTCCCGTTCGTTGAGGGCGCGGCGGGTGTCGGCGAGCCACTCGGGGCTCGAATGCGACTGCAAGAGGGCCAAGATTCGCCGCACGAGGGCCGGCTCCGCATGGCGACCCAGCGCCCAGGGAGCTTCGGTCAGCAGGTCGGTGGCAAAGTCTTCGAGCGAGCCTCGGTCCGCCTCGATGTCGACCTGTTGGATGAGCCGAATCTCGGAGTGGGTGAGTTGCCCGAGATGGTCCATGCGGATGCCCTGCCGACCTCGCAACTCGCCAAGTTCAAACATCTGAGCCGCGCGTTCGCGGGCCGCGTTGAAGCGCTGCATGTTGGTGAGCGCACGAATCTCGCCCAGCAGCGATTCGGCGGTCAGTTCTGCGCGGGGAGAGTCGCGCGTGAGCTGGCGCCAAGATTGAAAGGCGGCGAGCGGGTTTTCGCGTTCGAGGGACCGTGAGAACCGGGCGGCCTCCCGCCAGGCAGCCGGCGGCTCGAAGGGAGGCGGGCTGACATCCATCTCGAAGGGGGCGACGAGCTGGCCGTTGCCGTCGAAACGGAACGCGGCCTTGAGGAAGTCCTTGTCGAGCCCTGATAAATCGCTGGTGACGGATTCCGCTCGTTCCAGTCGTCCAAGGGTCGCCGTTTCAAAGCGCTCGAAGATGGTGCGGAGGTCGGATTGCGCGTCCTCGGCCATGGTGCGCGCCCGACGTTGCAGCTCGCTGTCGAGCCCCGCCGGATCCGCGGCGATACCGTTGAGTGCCTGCCAGGCCAAGAATCCTGTGGGCAGGAGCATGAGAACCGCGAACACGATGACGAAGCGCAACACCTCGGAGAGGTGTTGTACGTCACGCAGAGCACGGACCTTGCCACGGCGCCGCGAGATTACCGCGACGAGCCAGGCGCGAAGGACAGCACGAACCGACGACATCGCCGGTGTCGTATCACGGCAGCGGCCCCGTCAAGGTCTGCGCCCACTTCAGAATCTCTTCGCTGAACACGCCGATGACGGCTCCGAAGAGCGTGGCGACGATCCATTGGGCGGCCCGTGCAAAGGTCCGCCCGTAGTTTGCCGCCACCTCGATCTCGATGATTTGCATCGGCAGGGCTGCCTCGGCGATGAGCCCCTCGCGGACGGTTCGTGAACCCACCACGAGTTGCAATCGCCGCGTACCGGACTTGGTCGGGGTGATCATCCACGTCCACTCGGCTGGCTTCCCGCGGACCCCATCGGGGTCGTCGATCCACTGCGTTTCGGGACTCGCCAGTTCGATGCGGAAGCCTCCGTCAGGGGCCACGAGACGTGCCGACATCGCTTGCGTCACCTGAATGCGATGCGCAGTGAGCGTGCCCTGCATGCCCTTTCGCAAGGCGTCGTCTCCGATGGTGGCGCCCAACCGCACCACAATGGTCTCGCACTTGTCGACCCGCATGCGGCGCGGGATGTTCTCGACGAGTTCGCCATCGGCCAAGCCCGGCGGCGCCGAAGGGGGAGGGATCGACAGGGACCGGTCGCTTTCGCCTCCTCGTGTCAGGCCACCACCGGGAGCCGGCCGGGGGATCGACACCGAAGGCTCATCCTCTTCTTCGACTTCATCGAAGGTCTCATCGGCCAGGCTGTGATCGCGGCGAACGCGCTCGCCGGCTCGGTGATCCTCGAACCGTGTGGGCTCGTCGTCCGGGATGGACTCGTAGTCCTCGAGTTCGGGGGCGGGGACGCGGTCCTGGCTGCGCCCCGTCGAAGGCTCGGCGTGGACGGTGGGAACTTCGTCGTCGAACTCGTCCACGTTCCATGGCGCGGGCTCGAGACTCTGCCGCCCTTCCGCGAACGCATCTTCGGTGCTGCCCTTTTCCTTGGCGGCGCGCTTGGGGGCAGGGGGGACCTCGTCGTCGTAGTCGGTCGACGGTTCGTTGATGAGCGTAGCGGGGCCCGAGGCTCCTGCGTCGGGCACGGACGCCTCTTCGGTCGGTGCATCGACGACGTCTTCCTCGTCATCGTTCGCGAACTGATCCGACGGGGCGAGCGGCGGGGGAGGGGGGGCCTCCGCGGCATCCGGTCGGGGTTGAAGCCCCACCGGAGGCTCTGGCGCATCTTCCGCCGCTACCGGCGATGCCTTTGGGGGCGGGGTGGGTGTGGTCACCGTCACCCCGAGATCGCGCAGCCAGTCGGCCACGGGCGACGGTGTTTCGATCAGCGAAGCCACCACCGAGCCTGCATCCACTTGTGGCTGCCCAAGGGCCTGCGCGCGAGCCTCCGCTGCAGTCAGCACCTCGGTCAACGGATCATCTTGGGGAGGGATCTGCCCAAACGCCGCCGCATCGCCCGTCTGCTGCATGAGACGGGCCACGATCTGGGCCCGCAGCGTCATCAACGACCCGCTGTCGAGCTGCAACAGGGCTCTTGCCTGGGTGGCGTCCACAAAGGCGAGCAAGAGGTGCTCGATCGTGACGGCGGCATGCGCCGACTCGAGTGCGACGCGCTGCGCTTCTGCAAGCAGCTCCTCGAGTTCCATTGTGTACGTCAATCCCGGAGTGCGCGGCTCCGAACGCCCCATCTTGCCTCTCCCAGACCCATGGTCGGGTGCAGCATACCTCGCGGGGCGCCTGGATACCGTGCTCAGGTACCGCCCTCGGTCACGGGTGAAGTTTCCTCGCGCAATGGCTCACATGGATACCAAAGGGCTCGTTGCCAAGAGGAGCCTGTTGATGACCTTTTTGTCCCCGCTCGAGACCAAGCCTGCCGCCGCCCGTCCCCTCCTTCGAGAGTACGCGGCGTGGCGATTTGGTCAGCGGCTTCTCACGGTCACACGGGCCATTTTTGCGTCCTGGGGCTGGCCCGTTCGGCGTGCCTCGGTCGCCCTTGAGAACGCGTTGATGCACACATTGGTGGATGACGCCGTGGCGGATCCCGCCCGACTTTGGCCCCGCGTGGACGGGGAAGCTTGTCAGGTCGGCTTTGCGTGCATCGGCCGCGAGGATGATGCGCGAGCCGAAGCCCTGGCCCGCGCGCTGTCCCAGTCGCTCTCCGAAGACAGCATCGGGTTGCCTCCGGGGCCTCCCCAGGTCACGGACGACGCCTTCTCCATTGGAGCGTTCCAGCTGGAGCGCAACCGGTGGGTCGAACGGGCATGGCGCCACGTCGCGGACCGGGACGGACCCGAGGCGGCCACCGAAGCGGTACTACGCTGCGCCTTGCGCTACGCCGCGTTGTTCGCGGAGACGCGCCACATTGGGCCTCCGCAGCGTGTCTACGACGACTTCTACGCCTGGGGTGTCCGAAACGAGGGCTTCGCCCAGCCCTTCAACGCCCGACTCTTGGGTAAGCCCGGTGCGCGCTTTTTCAGTGCCTGCGCCGATGTCGACCTGCCGTTCGGATCGGCGGGCAACTTCTTTACGGAAGCCAAGCCCGATGGCACGGGTGCATGGTGCCTCGATCCGCCGTTTCTGCCCGACACCATCCGCAAGGTCGAAGAGCGCATTGCGGCGTGGCGAGCGCTCCCCGATGGGCCGGCTGTGTTGTTCATCATTCCGTGGTCCCACGAACTGTCGGTCAAGCCCGACGAAAGCGTGCGCCTGATGTCGGGCAAGCACGTCTACGAAGGCCTTGAAGGGACTCAGAAGCCACTGCCCGTCGACGTCGCGATCCACCGATTTGGAGAGCTCGACGGGTTCGACGCGGGAGCGATCCTCGCCGGCTACACCGCGCAGGACGCGTGATGCGAGGGCTCCCCTTCGCGCTGTCCTCGGCGCCGCTCGTCCTCCTCGCCGTAGCCTGCCTTATCGCTCCAGATGCAACGGGAAGCCTTGTCAAATCAGGGTTCGACCTGTCGGCGGCATGGTTCGGCGGACCGTGGCAAGTTTTGTTCGTGGCCTATGGACTTGGTGCAGTGGCGCTCGCCGCGAGCCCGTGGGGCAAAGCGCGGCTCGGCCTTGGACCGCCTGAGTACACCTTTGCGGGTTGGGTCGCGGTGTTGGTGTGCACGTTGCTCGCTGGAGGCGGCGTGTTTTGGGTGTGTGCAGAGCCCATGTTCCACTTCACCACGCCACCCCCGGCCTTTGACGTGGCTACGGGGACGCGAGAGGCCGCCACGGTGGCGTTGGCCCAGGCCCACTTCCACTGGGGGTTCTTTGCGTGGGCCATGGTGGGGACGCTCGGGGCGGTGTCGCTCGCCGCGAGCCATTGGCTGGACGGATTGGCCTTTCGCCCCCGGGCCCTGCTCGCCCCGTTGACGGGCGAACTGCCTGAAACGGTCGGACATCTCGCCGATGCGGTCGCGATCGTGGCCGTCATTGCGGGCACGGTCGGTCCGATCGGGTTCCTCGCCCTTCAGCTCTCGAACGCCGCCGAGGGCTTGCTCGGCATTCCGGATGGCTACGCCACGCAAATCGTTGTGTTGCTCGCCTTGGTGGCGTTGTACACGGCCTCGGCTGCGTCGGGCCTTCAGCGGGGCATTGCTTGGTTGTCGAGGGCCAACGTGATCGGTGCCATCGGACTGGGCCTGGTCGTCTTGGTCCTTGGGCCGACGGGGTTCATCCTTTCGATCGGTCTGGACTCGTTTGGCACCTACCTCGCTTCCATTCCGTCGATGGCGTTCTTCCGGGCCGACACGGGCTGGCTGTCGTGGTGGACGGTCTTTTTCTGGGGGTGGTTCCTGGGATTCGCCCCCATGATGTCCGTCTTCGTGGCCCGCATTAGTCGCGGCCGAACGGTGCGGGAATTGGTGCTCGCCGTCGCCGTGGCAGCTCCCTTGGTCACGCACATGTGGTTCATCGTGGTCGGAGGGACGTCGTTGTTCCTTGAACTCGATCAGCCAGGAGTGATCTCGGGTCCGTTGTCCGACGAGGGCATGGCCGCGGCGATGCTCGCGACGTTGTCGCAGCTTCCGGGTCAGGCCTTGCTGATTCCATTGTTTGTACTTTTGGTCTTCTGCTTTCTTGCCACCACCGGCGACAGCGTTGCGTTCGCGGTGAGCGTGGTGCTTTCGGGGGCAGATGACCCGCCGGTCGGACTCCGCATCTTCTGGGCCGTGGCGATGGGGGTATTGGCGGCGGCATTGCTGGGGGTTGGTCAACAAGGGATCGACGCACTCCAGCAGTTCATCGTGATTACCGCGGTGCCGGTGACGTTTCTGGTGGTGCCTACCCTCGTGACGGGTCCGATGGGGGCGAGACGGCTCTACCAGCAACAGCAGGAGTCGTAAGCCCGGTTCGCCAGCTATCGTGTGCAGCGGGAGGGGCCGATGCAACGACTTTGGCGGGGGTGGTGCTTCGTGTTGGCGGCGTGTCGGGGAGCGTCGCCGGCCGATCTTCCGCCTAGTTTCGTCGTTGTCGTGCTCGATGACATCGGAATCGACAAGGTTGGCCGGTACGACGTTCACCCCGATCCGGCGCCGACCCCCACCCTCGACCGTCTCGCGGACGAAGGGCTCTGGTTTCGTCATGCCTTCGCGATGCCGTCATGCACGGCGACCCGAGCTGCCTTGTTGACCGGTCGCCACGCCTTTCGGACCAAGACGGGCTCGGTGATTTGGCCCTTCGACACCACATGGGAGCTTCCGCTGCCCGAAATCACGTTGCCCGAAATGCTTGCGCAGGCTGCGATGCCCTACGACAGTGCACTGGCGGGAAAGTGGCACCTGTCGAGCAACGTGTCGCCGTCCACAACCTTCCACCCCACCCGACAAGGGTTTGGATGGTTCTCGGGCTCCATGAACAATTTATGGGTAGATTCCGTCAACGAGAGTGGTGGGTACGGCTTCTTCGACTTTGAGAAGATCCAGCCGGATGGGTCGGTCAAGATCGAACGCCAATATGCGACGACCGACACCACGGACGACGCGGTGCGGCAATTGCGGCGACTCGAGGAGCCTTTCCTTCTCGTGGTTTCGTACAACGGGGCTCACAATCCCTGGCACACTCCTCCTCGACGCCTGCACAGCTTCGGCAATGACTTGTCCAAGGTTGAACAGCACCTCGCCGCCACTGAAGCCGTCGACGCAGAACTCGGCCGGTTGGTGGACAGCATGCCGGACGACCTTCGGCAACGAACCTACGTGATCGTGGTGGGCGACAACGGTACACCTTCCACCGTCACCACTGCTCCGAGCGACCCTGACCAAGCGAAGGGAACGGTGTGGGAGGGAGGGGTTCGCGTGCCCATGGTCGTCACCGGGCCGCGGGTGCCACAGGGTGAGGTCAGCGACGCGCTGATCTCGGTGGTTGACCTCTTTCCGACGCTTGCCGCCATCGCCGAGGTGCCCTTGGAGGATGTCGACGTGGTGGGGCCCTTGGACGGGGTGTCCCAGGCCGAGGTGTGGCATGGCACAGCCGACGCGGCCCGTGCGTCGGTGTACCTTGAGGCGATGTCCCACACGGGGCCCGGACCCTGGGCGGTCCATGACCGAGCGATGCGGGACGAGCACTACAAAGTGGTGCAGCGGGTCGACGGTGAGGTTTCGTTGCACCGTCTTGACCAGCCGATTCTCGACGATGGGCCAGATCTTCTCGCGGACGAACTCAACGATGAGGCTCGCGAGGCGTTTCTACGGCTGAGCGCAGAACTCGCTGTCCGCTAAGGCGCCTTAGTCGCATCCGGGGAGATCTTCGATCCATTCACTCACGACCTGCAAGCCCAACGCGTCCGCGATGAGCGAACCTGCGGGAGGCATCGCGTCTTCGCCTCGACGGGTCATGCGCTCGATGACGATGGAGCGCGCGGGGTCGCCCGGTGCGATGAGCTGCGCATCTTCGATGCCAAAGCTCGTGATGTCGGACTCGATGCTGCACAGGCCCATGTCTGCGAGAGGGGTCGTGCGTCGCGCATCGAACTCGGACCGACCCTGGAACTCGCTGTCAGGACGGTGACAAGACCCGCAATTGACGTCCAAGTAGGCCCGGGCGAGTTCTTCGGTGGAGGCCTCGGGGGACTGCCGGGAGGGCAGCGCCTCGGCGGACTCCGGTTCGCTCGGCGGATTTGTGAACAACCCAATGTGGGCCATCGTGACCAACTGATGACCAAATCGACCCGTCGACGGGTAGTACGTGCCCGTGGCCAGCTGTTCGGTCCGAAGCCCGAGCGTGATGCCCGCGGCGCGGGTGTGGCACTCCACGCACTGCTGGGCTGACGGAATGTTCCAAGCGCCTGTACCCGTCGTGATGATGCGGCCCTGCGGGCTGTACTCGGCATCGGTGAGGGTCGCGTTCCAAGCGTAGCTGTAGCCACGCCACTCATCGAAGTACCTGACGTAAAGTCGGGTCTCAATCGGTTGGTCGCTCCTCGAGAACTGCTTGACGATGACCGTGCCGGCCGGGAACGACCACACGCCGTCTTCTCCGATGGTGATTTGCTCACCGTCGGGCAACGCCAACCATCGCTCTTTGTCGGCGCCATCTGACCAAAATTGATGGGCTGTTTCGTACGGAATGAGACCCGGCAGCGGTACGCGCGGGTCTTGCGGGTCCATGCAACCCGTTTGGGAAAGCATGACCGGAAATTCGCTTGAACCTGAGTTCAACGCCCCGAACGCTGTACATGTCGGGTTCGAAGGCCGCTCGTCGAGGCCATAGGAAGGCAGCGGCGACCCGGTCTCTGCCGTTGGTTGCGGCATGGGAGGGGGTAGCAACGTAATTGGGCTGTCATCGTCAGCGCCGCCGCCAGAGCAGGCCACCGCCACGCCCACGATCCACCCGGACCAGGACTTCATCCTCACACCACCCCTGTCGGAACCCCGCGACGCGCGTTTTATCACATCGATCCGGATACGCGACTCACGATCGTTCCTGGCCTAAGCCCCCGGCCGTACGTGTGGCTTCTTCGATGGTGCGGGCGAGTACGGATCGGATTTTTCCGTCTTCCATCGTCAGAAGTCCCGCGATGGTGCACCCAGCCGGAGTGGTGACTTCATCTTTGAGCGCAGCCGGATGTTTGTTGGTTTGAAGCACCATTCGTGCGGCTCCCTGGACCGTCTGGGCCGCCAACTCGACTGCAACGTCGCGAGGCAGGCCCATGCGAACCCCTCCATCGGCCAACGCCTCGAGGATCACACAGGCAAATGCGGGACCGCTGCCCGACAATCCGGTCACCGCATCGAGATGGGTTTCGTCGAGGATTCGGCACCGGCCTACTGCGGTGAAGATGCGCTGAACCAAGGCAAGTTGCTCGGGGGTTGCACGCGGACCGGGGGCCAGCACCGTCATGCCCTCACGAATGAGGCTTGGGGTGTTGGGCATGGCGCGGATCAGGTGGGCGTCAGGGACCCAGCCGTTGAGCTGAGCCGTGGTGACGCCAGCGCAGAGGCTCACCAAAACCTTACCTTGGAGCGCTTGAGCGACCCCGGGAGCCGTGAGCACGTCACGGGCGTTCTTCGGTTTCACCGCAAGGATGGCGATGTTGGCCATGCCCACGGCCACTACCGTGTCGCGCTCGATGTCGACGGGGTACTTCGCCAGTCGCTCGGCCACGACGTCGCGGCGTACCGTGACCACGCGCACTTGAGGGGCTTGTGGCGCGGCCAAGAGCCCCTGCAAGATGGCTTCACCGAGCGTGCCGCACCCGAGGATGGCCACGTGTTCAGAACCGGATGGGGAGTTGGGCTGGTCCATGACCGCCTCCTCGGGGAACGGAGCGCCCTCGCGTCGGGGTAACCTGCCCCCGAGGACGTTTTCGTGGCTGGCTTTGACCCAAAGACCCCTCCCGCACAGCGTCGGCGGGTGGTGGCGGTGATCGTGGCGGCGTTACTTGGCATTTCGAGTTCCGCCGTCCTCGTCAAATTGATGCAGGCGACCGCGCTCGCCATTGCGACCTGGCGGATGGTGGGGGCGGCCGTGCTGGTGAGCGTGCTTGCCGGGGGGGCGATGCGACAGCTGCGCGCCCGTCATTTGCCTTCGGTGACACTGGCGGGGCTGGCGTTAGCCCTTCACTTTTGGACCTGGTTCGCCTCGGTGCAGTACACCACCGTGCTGAGATCAACGTTGTTGGTGTCGCTGGTGCCGGTGTGGACCGCGCTACTCGAAGGGTTTCGGGGAGCCGGTTGGCCTACCCTTCGCCAACTCGGTGGCTTCGTCGTGGCCCTTGGGGGACTGGCGGTCATCGAAGGCTTGTCCGGCCCGGTGGTGTCGTCGACCGTCGACCCCGAAACCGCCTGGATGGGCGATGCGCTCGCGACCTTTGCGGGCATGCTCTGGGCCATCTACCTTTCGGTGGGTCGTCGGGTCCGCCAAACGTTGCCTGTAACCGTGTACTTTGCCGTAGTTTGCGCGGTTGGTGCCATCGCCTTGGGAGGCCTGTCGTTCGCCTTAGGGCGTGCCGAAGATCTGGTGGCCTTCGATGCCACGACCGCAGGCCTCATCGGGTTGGCGATCTTGGGGCCCCAGTTGCTTGGCCACCAAGGCTTCGCCTACGCGATCAAGTGGGTCGACGCGACTACGATCTCCTTGGTGATGCTCCTCGAGCCTGTGGGGGCATCGCTTCTCGCGTTGGTTGTGCTTGCGGAAAGGCCGTCCGCCGCTGCCGCCGCTGGGGCCTTGCTCATTGTGGCGGGCGTGGCGTTCGCCACGATCGAAACGCCAGCGGAGGCCGATGGACCATAGGTCGTGTGAGGTACGGAGGACTCGATGATCGGCTTGGCAGTCTGGACCGCAGTGGCGAGTGCCGCTCCCACCACCTATTCCCTGAAGCCCGCGGACAGTGCGCTGTTCGTGGTCGTGTTCAACGACCAGACCACGGTGGCGAGTGGGCTTGGGCACGACCATGCCATCTCTCCCCGGACCTTCGACGGGAGCGTGACCTGGGACCCCGAAGACCTCTCGGCCTGCAAGGTCCAAATCTCGTTTCCTGTGAGCGAACTCTTTCCGGATCTTCCTGGGTTTCGTGAACTCGCCGGCCTGGACCCCGATGGGGCGGTGAACGACAACCAAAAAGAGCAGATCAAGAAGAACTTCTTGAAGTCCTCCCAGCTCAACGGGCCGAAGTTCCCCACCATTCGCTACGCCTCAACCCATTGTGCGCCGAGCAAACAGGCAGGGCGGGTGAACGTGACCGGTCAGCTGACGATTCGGGGCACGGCACTGACCGTGACCGTCCCCATGAAAATTCAGGCATCCGGCGCATCTTTTGCCGCACAAGGGAGCTTTGAAGCCCTGCACAGCGACTTCGGGTTCAAGCCGTTCACCAATCTGCTTGGCGCGCTTCGCAACGAAGATCGCATGAAGTTCGTGATCGATGTCAAGGGATCGGCTGGCTGAACGCCAAGGCTTGAGCCAGCGCCTCGGGTTCCCCGGACTGGGCCAACCAAGCTTGGATTTCGGCGAGCACGTCAGCGTAGCGGCGGCGTGACCACAGCAACGTCAGGATCCGACGCGCGGTGGTGGGCTCGTTGGTCGCCACCACATGGGCGGGAAGCGAAGCGAACGCGGCTGCGGCGCTCTCGAATCCCGCTTTTCGTAAACTTGGGATCGGCAGGAACAGCCACAACCCCACGTCTCCGGCGAGGCGCCGACGAAGCCGCATCCCCAAGTGGCCCATCGTGTAGCGCGCATTCACCTCGCTGATCGGTTTCAATCGAAGGGTCGAGTCTCCGACCACCAATGCATCGACCGACAACGGCCCACGAAACCCCTTTGCCCGGGCGGCTTCCCCCACCTGACGTGCCGCCGCTGTCGCCTGATCCACGAAACGTTGCTCCGCGAAGGCTCGGCGAACATCGGAGGGCAGGCCGAGATTAGGTGAGCCCAGCACAACGCCGCGAAAGATGCCTTGAAACGATCCGAAACGCGTCGTTCCGACGATCCGAGCCGTTTCGCCGACCTGCACGTGGGTCGACAGCTCCGCCACGACGGGAAGGTGCCGTTCGACCACCACGGATCCTGCCGCCAAGAGCCGTCGAACGGCTCGTTCGGAGCGTGCGTCGAGCGGTCCCGGGGGCACCCGGACGCGATGTTGGCCTGATGTCGACAGGGGCGCCTTGACCCAGCATTCGCCAAGGGCGTTGCGAATGGCGTCGACTTCCGCCCACGTGGTCGCCACCTGCCCTACATCCTTTGCCTCGACCTCGTGGGCTTCCGCGAACTGCTGCAACTGGCGCAAGGCCCAGGTTTTTTCGTGGAGTTCGGACTGGCCTTCGATCGTGGGCAGGGCATCGGTCACCGTCGCAAAGCGGTCTCGCATCGCGGGCGACCAGCCCCATGGCTCCGGAACGCCTTGACCCGGCCAGGCGTCAGGGTTGAGTTCAGGCACGAACTGCGGAATCGGTAGGCCACGTTTCGACCAACGAACGAGGGTCTCCCGGGTGGGGGCCTCGGCAATGACAACGTCGTCCGGCGAGGCAAGGACCGACAAGATCGGTCCGAGATCGTGGTCAATATCGGTCGGGATGCGGGAGGGCGTCCGGTCCGCCCACTCATCTTCGAGGCTCGATGTGAAAAGGAACACGCGAGGACTTCGGCCTCGAGAATTCGTCGTGACGGAAATTCGATCGATGAAGTCGTCATCTAGACCAGCCGCGCGCCGGGCCTCTCGCACCACAGTGGGCCCACGGCCTCGGACGGGGGTGAGTGGAAAGCGAAGGGCCTGGGTCCAGGCGTCGAAGTCGTCAAGCTTGGGATCCTTCAACTGACGGAGCCAGTGGGCGCCAACCCGTACATGTCGAATCTCATCGTCATGCACAGCATCGAGCACGCTGGCCGTGGCTTCGTCGCCCGCCCGGCGAAATGCGGCGGCCCAAAGTCGTGAAAAGTCCAGGTTGGCTTGCTCGAGACCGAGTTCGAGCCCCGAGATGAAGGAAAGCGGGTTGTCGACGCGGTGGAGTGCATCCCAGAAGAAGGCTGAGACCGCATATTCCCCGAATTGCACTCCCAGATCTTCCAGGCGACTGACGTAGTGGCTCACATGACGCTGTTCATCGCGCAGCGTCGCAAGCCAACTACGCCGTAGCCCCCGAGGGGCGTCGGGAAATCGCAACAGCGCCAAGGCGAACAACTCCACCGCGAGCAGCTCGTGGTTCGCCATGGCGTGCAGCACTACGGCACGCTGTGTGTCGTTCAAGCGATCGCGAGGCGAAGGAAGCGAGGGCCGAGGTCCACGGCCAAGGCTCAATCCTTCCGGGCGTCCTGGATGATCCGGCAACGATCGAGGTGGGGTTTGTCGGTCGACGAGCGTTTCGGTAGGGCCGGCGAGCTTCGCGGACAACGTCGTCGCGTGCAGGATCTGCTCGGCGTAATGGGCGACGGTAGCCAAAGGAGTTCCTCGTGCGTGCGATGACCAGAGCCTGACGGCGTCGATCGTCATACAATCGCAGCATGACGCAAGCAGGTTCCGAAGTTCGGCGGTATCGGATCCACGATGTGCTCGGCAAGGGCACGTTTGGGACCGTGTACCGCGCCGAGCGTGAGGCAGGGGGCGAACGGGCTCCGGTTGTCGTGAAGGTCCTCAACGATGAACTTCAGCGCGACATCGAGCACCTGAAGGGGCTGCGGCGACTGAATCGGGCGTTGCGGGCCTCTAATGCGCCGGGTCTCGTGAAGACCGAGGGCCCCATTGAGCTTGAAGGTAAGCTCGTGGTGGTGGCCGAACTCATCGACGGCCTCACCTTGAAGGACATCCTCGCGGCCGAGCCTGATCGAACGGTTCCGCTCGACATTGCGCTTGGGTTAGTCCAACAGATCGCCGAAGCGCTGGCGGCCGTGCATCGGGCCCGTGATCCCCGGGGACGCGACATTCTGCCCGTGCATCGCGACATTCGCCCGAGCAACGTGCTGCTGACGACCAACGGTGATGTACGTCTCATCGACACTGGAGTGGCGCTTTCGGGGTTTGACCCCCACCGCATGGAGCTTCACGGCGGTGTCGCGTACCTGGCGCCGGAACGACTCGATAACGAGGAGTCCGCCGCCATCGACCTGTATGCGCTGACCCTGACGTTCCTCGAGCTTGTGCTCGGGAAGCTTCCCAAGACCGCGGCATCGCGGCCATCTGACCATGAACGGCGAATCATGGAGTTCGACCAGTCCCTTGAGCGACTCGACTGTCCGGTTGGGGTGCGCGCCATGGTGCGCGAGGGGTTGGCCTTCGATCCGCACCGGCGCCCGACGGCGGCGGTCTATGAGCGCGTTTGCCATGCCTTGCGAGGAGGCATTGCGCGTCAGGAGCTTGGGGAATGGGTTCGCCCCCGTGTCTTGCGCCAGATGCGTCAGCGATCCTCAGGCCAAGGCGACTGGTCGGGGCGCGTGCTCGACGAGGCCGGCCGCCGCAAGGGTCCCGCGCCGTCGGGTCCCTCGGTGCCATCCGAACCTCGGGGCATGGCCCCGCAGTCTTCGCCGGCCCGGGCAACCCAAACGTCGCTCCGAGCCGTTCGCCATGACGCAGGTTCGCTCATGCGTCCGCCCGAGGCTCCTGAACCGTCCGAGAGCTTT
The DNA here is from genome assembly GCA_039208735.1 of Myxococcota bacterium. Taxonomy (GTDB): domain Bacteria; phylum Myxococcota_A; class UBA796; order UBA796; genus DRPG01. Next base: position 64,846 of record JBCCQY010000024.1, read on the forward strand.
GGTGATCCCGACACTGCGTGGAAGCATCAGGAGTCTCCAGGGCTCGGCGAGCCACAGATCGCAGCCCGCGGTGAGCCGTCGTACGTCTCGTTCCCCGAAGACAAGCTTTCGGCCTCGTTTAGCGATCAGGGGTTCGAAGAGCCCGTCACCGTTCAGCGTCCGCCTCCGCCCGGTGCAAAGGTGGATGCAACCGGTCAGGTGCCTCTGGCTCCTCCTCCAGGCCCCGTTCCTCTGGCGCCGCCTCCGGGGTCGAACCATCCGCCAGGGTTGGGCGGTCCCGTCCCCCTGGCATCGATGGGCGCCATCATCGGAGGCGAAGATACCGACGACCCCGCCACCGTCATTCGACCGAGTCAGGCCGACATCGAAACGTTCGAACGGGCGCCTGACCGGGGTTCCAGCCCGCTTGCGGCAAATCAAGGCCTCGGCGCGGTTCTTGGCGAAAGCGAATCGGCCAATGACCCGGCCACGGTCATTCGGGATGCTGCCGATATCTTCTCGGCCCTGGACCGTCCTGGAGGGGCGCAGCTTCCCAGCGGTTTCGACGAGGGAGGCTACGACGACCCGGCTACGATGATTCGGCCCCCGGGCGACATGGCGGACCTGCAGAGAGATCTCGGCGATCCCAGCGGGTTTGGACCGGGAAGCGACTATGGCTCGGACTACGGTTCGGATTACGGGACCGGCGACCCAAGCACCGGCGTCGAGCCGCCTCGTCGTGGCAACCCGGTCGTGTCGCTCGTGTTGGGAGCCGTGGGGCTGGTGTTCGCGCTGGGCCTCGCAGGCGGTGCCACCTACGGAATCAGCAACTACACCACGTGGGTGTTTGAGCGCGAATCGTTGTGTCGCAGCAAGGTTCAGATTGGGCGGGACTTCATCAATGAGGTGAAGGTCCGTCCGCGTCGCCAGGCCCAGCGCATCCTCGACGACACGGAAGCCGACTGTGAAAACGAGCAGATCTCGTTGCTCAACACCGACCTTGTGGTCCAGGAGATCCTTCGACGGTCCGACGACGCCATCCTGAGCGAGTTCGAGCAGCACAAGGTGCGTGAAGTCCTGCGGAAGGCTGCAGAATAGGGTCGCCAGCGAGCCCTTGCACACGGTATCGGGTGGCATGGGTTCCCCGACAAACGCGTTGTTGGCGCCGCCTCGGGTGCGGCGTGGTTGGTACATTGTTGCGCGGTCGCGCGAGATTGGACGTCGGCCGGTGCAACGTCGTCTCTTCGGCGTGCCGTTGGTGGTCTTCCGAGACGGCCGCGGAGATGTAGGGGTGCTCGTCGATCGATGCCCCCATCGCAATGTGCCGCTCTCCGGTGGGCGCATGGTCGAGGGCGACCTGCAATGCCCCTACCACGGGTGGCGGTTTGCCGCGTCGGGCCATTGCACGGCCGTTCCCGCGCTAGACGGTGCTCCCGACCGGGCCCATCGGGCGAGTGCGCTGCCGGTGCGCGAGCAACAGGGCTACGTGTGGGCATGGGGAGAGCCGGACGGGGATCCGAAGGGAGAACCCTGGAAATTCGCCCTCATCGACGAAACGGGCTACCTCGTCGTGCACCGTTCCCTCGAGGCGAATGGCACGGTGCATGCGGTGGCCGAAAACGCGTTGGATGTGCCGCACACCGCGTTCCTCCACGGTGGTTTGTTTCGCAACGACCAAGACCGCAACCCCATTCGTTGCGTTGTCGACCGTCACGAAGACCATGTGCAGTGCGAATACATCGGTGAACCACGTCCCGAAGGTCTCCTCGGCCGTGCGTTGTCGCCATCGGGCGGGCTCGTCGAGCACTTTGACCGGTTCTTTTTGCCGAGTGTCTTGCAAGTGGAGTACCGCATCGGGACCGAAAACCACATCCTGGTGACGGCAGCGCTCACCCCGGTGGATGACTACGTGACCCAGCTCCACGCCGTAGTGGCGCTGCGAACCCGTATTCCGGGCTGGTTGTTGCGTCCGTTCCTCACGCCCATCGTGTTGCGGGTGTTCCGTCAGGACGCCCGGGTGCTCGCGCAGCAGACGAACGTGATTCGTCGCTTTGGCGAAACGAGGTTTCTCTCAACGGAATTGGACCTGTTGGGTCCCCACATCTTCAAGCTTCTCCAACGCGCGGAGCGAGATGGCCTTCCCACGCCCGAGGAGGCTCGTGAGCCCACTCGGCGTGAGGTCACCATGTGGATCTGACCCACTGAGCGTCCCGCGTTACGGGGCGCCGTGCTCATCTTACCCATCGGCGACGCCCCAAATCCCCAAGGCTACCGGCCGTGGGTCACGTGGTTGCTGATCGCTGCCAACGTCCTCGTCTACCTGGGCATCACACTGCCGCAGGGGATGGAGACCATTCCGCTCACCGACCCGGTAGCGAGGGACTACCTCGAGTTCGTTCGCTCGTTCATCGACCCCAGCACCGACCTCGCTACGGTTGGCATCTCCGCCTGGGACCTCACGGTCTTTCAGTACGGATTTCGTCCAGCCGACCCGAGCGCCCTCGACCTTTTCACGTCCATGTTCATGCACGCGGGGTTGGGTCACCTCGGTGGGAATATGCTATTCCTGTGGATCTACGGCGATAACGCCGAGCATCGTCTCGGCCGTCTCGGATTCCTCATCGCCTACCTGGCCACCGGCATCGTGGCCACGGTGGCGTTCGCCACTTGGGAAGGCTGGGCCTCCGATACGCCGCTGGTGGGCGCCTCCGGCGCAATCAGCGGGGTGCTCGGGATCTATTTTGTAGCGTTCCCCCGCAACGTCGTCCGCATGTTCGTGGTGTTGCTGCCGTTCCTGATCAACACCATCGTGCTGCCATCGTGGGTCGTCTTGGGGGTCTACGTCCTCTTTGACAACCTGGTGCCCTTCTTGTTCTCGTCCAGCGAGTCTGGGGTCGCTTATGGCGCTCACCTCGGTGGCTTCGTAGCGGGAATGGTCGTTGCGTGGGCCGTGTCTGCTCGAGGGTTGTCGATGCCGGGCCGTTCGGAAGGCGGGGCCAAGCCTAAGCCTGCACAAGGTCAGGTCATCGAGATGCCCACGCGCGACGCCGACTCGGGCCTCGCCGGGGTCATTCGGGATGCCGATGTGCTCATCGACCAAGGTCGAGCGAGGTCGGGTCTCACGCTTCTGGTCCGTCGCCACGACCGGTCCGGACCTGGTGAGCGCGGTCGTCTCGCCCTTGCCATCGCCCAACGCTTGCTCAAGATGGGGCGCGTCACCGAAGCGTACCAATGGCTCGTCCAGGCCCTTCGCGACCCGGCTTCACAGGAGGAGGCGGCCCAAGAACTCAGAGGGCTCGACCTTCCCCCGCAGCTACTGGCCCGGTTGGGTCTGCAGTAGCTACGGTTCGATCCCAAACAGCGTGGGGTCGATCTGGTAGAAGAGCCGGACCGTAGCGCCTTCTGCTGGAATTGCGTCGGGCGTGAATTGAACCAGCCAGGTGTGGGGTCGGTAGTCGAACGAGCCCGATAGCTTACTATCGACGCGGACTTCGATTGAAGGCTCGATCGCCGGGTCGGGAAGTCGGAGGGCTTGTCGGATTCCCGCTGCGTTTTGTCCGATGACGTCCATGTGCGCGCCGTAGTCCACCGCACAGATGTCGAGCACCGGTCCGCCGGTCGCTCGGGCTACCCGAGCGTAGCGTTCTTGCGAAAACCCCCCGAGGCACACAGAACTTTGGGTCGCGCCAATGGCGATGGCCGTCGCACGGTTGAGCTGTCCGTCATGCAGGTCCATGAAGAGATCGACAAAATCATCAATCGGCAGCAGTCGGTCGCTCGACGTGTAGCAGGCGGAGCCCACGGGGGTGGTCAGCCGACCGCCATTCGAACAATCCTCTTCGTCGCTGATGAAGACGATCACAAGGTGGGCATCGGGCCGAACGAAGCCCCAATCGGGGGCGACAGCATTGGCGGCGGCCTGTAGGCCCTGTTCCTGATCTGAGCCTTCCGAACCGACCTGCAGCTCCTCTACGAGCCAGGCAACATCGGTGTCGCTGCCGGTGAAGGGGTGCGGGTAGAGGGACTTGTCCAGGGTGGTCGTCACGACCGCCATCTGAACGTCCATCCCTTCAAGGGCGGGGATGAGTCGCGGAACGGCGGTGGCGAGGCGATCTTGGGCGAAGGCCATGAATGACGAAGAGTTGTCGACGACCCAGAGTAGGTCGACGGCGTCTTGATCTGCCTGGATGAAGGTAAGTTCTTCGTAGGAGGCGTCTGGCGAAGGAGCTGAACACCCCAATCCCGCCAGGAATCCGGCGAGGACGCACTGCAGCGCTGGGGAATGGCACGCACGAAGGGTCATGCGGGCATCATGGCTAGCGCATTTCCGACCGTCCAGTAGAAAGGTGACGCGAACGGTCCCCCTACAGCAGTTGCGGTGGCGACCGGTTGGTGCGATGGTGCGGGCGTGCAACTGTTCACGTCACTGGTGACGCCCTTCGATGATGCAGGCGAGGTGGACTACCGACGCCTGCGTGCCCACGTGTTGTGGCAGATGACGCAAGGCATCGATGGATTCGTTGTGACCCTCGGAGCTGGGGAGTTCCTCGTCCTGGATGCCGAGGAGCGCGCGCGCATCCACCATACGGTGCTGGACGCGGTCCCCAATCGCCCGGTGTACCTGGGGGTGTGGGCACCGCGGGAACAGGAGCGCCGCGATTTGATGCTCCAGGGGCGCGATCGGGGTGCCTTTGCCGCAATCCTGGCTCCGCCACTCCTGGTGGGAGCACCCAATGATGCGATCGAGCGGATGTATCGGTCGGTCAAGGGCGCTGCATTGCCGTTGTGGGGGGTCCACTCCCGCACCTTTGGTACGAACATCGAAGCGTCGACGTTTGCGGACCTGCGGCGTGATGGGGTTCTGCAGGGCATCGTCGACGATTCCGGCGACCGCTTTCGACTCTCCCGACTCGCTCGGACGGCCCCCGAACGCGTGCTGGCCGGGAGTGACCCCGACCTCCCGGAGCTGTTGAACCTCAACGGGGTGCAGGCCTTCGTGTCCATCCTCACAAACCTGTGGCCCGCGTTCGGACTGCAATTGTTCCGCGATCGAGACGCTACCATCGGACAGGCCTGGATTGAGCGGGCCGATCGCATTCGGACGGCCGGAGGCCTTGGAGCGGTCAAGACGTTGCTGCGAATGGGGTGTCGAGGACCGGTCCATGAGGTTCCGGAGGAACGCCTTGAAGGACTGCCTGCCGCAGAGCAGCTGTAAGAGGGGGGTTGTTGTCCTCGGTTGGGCGGGGCGGGTTAACCACCGCTATGGCAGGCCGCATCCTGATCGTGGACGACGAACCGTCCATCCGGAAGGTTCTCTCTGCGCACCTTCGCCGTTTCGGCCATGACGTCCAAACCGCGAACGACGGCGCCGACGCCATCGCGAGGCTGCAAGAAGGAGCCTACGACTTGGTCGTGAGCGACCTGAAGATGCCGGTGGTGGACGGGATGGAAGTGCTCCGCTGGGTCCACACGAACCAAGCAGCGGTCCCGGTGATCCTCATCACCGCCCACGGGACGGTGGACTCGGCGGTGGAAGCGATCAAACAAGGCGCTTTCGACTACGTCACCAAACCGTTCGACCGCGATGAACTGCAAGGCGTCATCACGAAGGCCCTCCGCACGCGAGCCCGGCGCGAATCCCATGCGGTCGACCAAGGCCATACGGTCATCGTCGGCCAAACACCGGAAATCGAAGCGGTGTTTCGCCTGATTGATAAAGTGGCCGCCTCGCCCACGACGGTGCTGGTCACTGGCGAATCCGGCACGGGAAAAGAACTCGTGGCCCGCTCGATCCACGAAAAATCAAGGCGCACCGGGGCGTTCATCCAAGTGAACTGCGGCGCGATTCCCGAGAATCTCTTCGAAGCTGAACTGTTTGGCTACGAAAAGGGCGCCTTCACAGGGGCTGTCACGAGCAAGCCAGGTCGGTTCGAACTCGCCGACGGCGGCACCTTGTTCCTCGATGAGGTGGGCGAACTCCCCCGTGACATGCAAGTGAAGCTGCTTCGCGCGCTCCAGGAACGTCGCATCGACCGCGTGGGCGGACTGGCACCGATCGACATCGACGTCCGCATCGTCGCAGCAACCAACGTCGACCTCGAACAGGCGGTCCACGTCGGCTCGTTTCGCCAAGATCTGTTCTACCGACTCTCGGTGTTCCCCATTTCGCTCCCGGCCCTTCGAGAACGCCGAAACGACATTCCACTGCTGGTCGACCATTTTCGACGAGCGTTTAATGAAAAGCTCTCGAAGTCGGTCCTCGACGTGAGTGGAGCCGCCCTTGCCGCGCTCAAGGATCACGCTTGGCCCGGCAACATCCGTGAACTCGAGAACCTGATGGAGCGCTCGATTCTCCTCGCGGAGACCGACACGCTCACGCCAGAGGATCTACCTGGATTACGCCCTGCTTCTCCCGTTGCTCCGGCGCCTCCGGAAGAACTCGATTCGCTCGGTCTCAAAGAGTACGTCCGGGTTCATACGGCGCGCCTTGAGCGGGACCGCATCCAACGGGTGCTCGAGGCCGAGGACGGCAACGTGACACGAGCCGCCCGGCGCCTGGGCATCTCGCGAAAGTCCCTGCAAACCAAGATGAAGGAGTATGGACTGCGCGATCCGTGATGGGCCCTTGAGAGAACTCAATGCCGCAGGGGGCGGTCCGATGAAGGCCGCAACAAAGGAGAGACCCCCATGCTGCGGCACCTGATGTTCGCTTCCGTTCTGATTGGGTGCGATCCCGCCACCGATGACACACCCACGGGCACCCTGACGGGAACCATTGTCCCCGATGGCGACGCCGATACCGACACCGACGCGGACTCGGATGCCGACACGGACGCGGATTCGGATACCGACGCGGACTCGGACGCGGATACCGACGCGGACACGGATTCGGACGTGCAAACGACGCCGTTCGTCTTCGAGTATCGGGGCGAGACGCCGAGTGGATGTAAGGCGGCCTACGACGCTTCATGGAGCCACGCGTCACTCAACTGCACGGATTGCGACTTCGAACTCGAGTGGTCCGCCGAGGTGGAGTACAGCTTCAACAAGGATGCGACGGTGGTGGCCGCATGCGACCCGTCCGTCCTACAGGACTACTACGTCGCCTACTTCTTCGCAGGTTCGTCCGACTACTTCGTCGACTACTTCAACGCGAACCTCGACCACTGGGTGCTCACGACCGACTACCCGCTCGTCGGAACGGCCGTGCTCATCGGACTGGAAGAGGCTGGGGAATTCGAACTCGGCAAGGACGCTTATGCGTACCCCGCAACCTGGACCGAGCAGACGGGTGAATTCAGCTTCAGCGATGGGTCGGGCCTGCTCTTTGGCTCGGGCGTCTACGTGGCACCCTGATGCGTTGGTCGTGGCTTTGGGGAAGTTGGCTCGGATGTTCGACTGCGGTTCCGCCTGAACCGGACACGAGACCGTCGGTCGTGTTGGTGACACTCGACACGACGCGCGCTGACCACCTTGGAAGCTACGGCTACGCACGGGCTCACACGCCCATCCTTGACGAGATCGCCTCCCAAGGCGTGCGCTTCGATTCGGCCTACACCACGGTGCCGCTGACGACGCCCGCACACGCATCGATCTTGACCGGGCTGTACCCCGCTCGGCACGGCATTCACACCAACGGCGATGCCACCTTGCCCGATCTGGCCCTCACCTTACCCGAGGTGCTGTCCGAGACGGGCTACCGGACTGCCGCGAGCGTGGGAGCGTTCGTGACGACCCGGATGTGGAACCTCGATCAAGGGTTCGACGAATACTTTGACGCAGTCGGGCGAGCCGGTCGCCAAGCCCGATGGAGCCTCGAACGCCCTGCCGATGCCGTGACCGACGATCTGCTCGGCTGGATGAACGACCTCGATGACGGACCTTTCTTCGTCTGGGCGCACTACTACGACCCGCATGAGCCTCATGAGGCCGAAGCGCCGTGGCCACCCGGGGTTGTCGACGCGTACGACGCCGAAATCGCGGAGGTTGACGTTGCGGTGGGACGCCTCCTGGAGGGGGCTCGAGCCGCCGCGGGAGACGCGGGGGTGGTCGTCGTGGTGGTTGGCGACCATGGCGAGGCGCTGAAGGGTGAACATGGTGAGTTCACCCACGGCCTATACGTGTTCGAACCCACGGCTCGAGTGCCGTTCTTGATTGCAGGCCCTACGCCAGGTCCGGGCCGGGTGGAAGAGGAGACGGTGAGCGTCGTGGATGTCCTGCCCACGACGCTCGGCTGGCTTGGATTACCCGCCATCGACGGGGTGGATGGCGTAGACCTTTCTTCGGCCCGTCACGCCCCGCTTCCCGAGCGCGCCCCCGTGGTGATCGAATCGAACACCGCATCGATGCGGTTTGGCTGGCACCCCGAAGTGGCGGTGATTGACGAGCGCGACAAGTTCTTCGCGACGCCTTCTCCGCGCTTGTACGACCTCGCCCTGGACCCCGAAGAAACCCACGATCGGCTCAGTGAGCCGGGTGACTCAGAACGGGACCGCCGCGTGGCGGAACTTCAGGCGGTGGCGGATGAGGTGCGAAGCTATCCCGTGATCGGAGCCTCGGATTCCGTGGTTGGTGACGCCGCAGTCGAAGCTCAGCTCGCAGCGTTGGGCTACCTGACAGGCCACGTCGAAGGGGTGGGGTCCGACGTCGATGCCAAGGACCGCGGTGAGATCATCGCGAAGCTCAACCAGGCCCGCCTGCTCGAGAACGCACGTCGGTTTGGCGATGCCCGGGTCGTCTATGAAGCGGTGTTGTTGGAGGAGCCAATGCTGGCCGAAGCTCGGCTAGGCTTGGCCAAGGTGTTGGGAGGGCTGGGGCATCGCGAGTCTGCACTCCTGGTGCTCTCCGACGCGCTTGCGGTACAGCCTGATTCGACCATCCTGCGTAGCAGCCGAGCCCGAACCGCCTTGTCTTTAGGCCGGTTTGCGGAAGCGGAAGCGGATGCCCGGCGTGTGCTGGAGTTGGTTCCCGAGGATGAACAGGCACGGACGACCTTGCTCAAGGCGTTGGCGGGCCAACACCCCAGCCGAGCGCGTTCCCAGATCGCCACCTGGCGGATCAACGGCGACGACGCCGCAATGCTCGATGCCTTCGAGGGGCAGCTGGCCCTGCAGGAGGGCGACCTCGAAGCCGCGGAGACCTACCTCGAGCAGGCACGCGCCACGCTCATGCCCCCGCTGGGCGTCCACGCCGGCCTCGCGGCCATCGCCACCGCCCGGGGGGAGATTCCGCTCGCGGGGTGGCACCTCTCAGAAGAGGTGGCTCGCTTCCCTGATGAGCGTGACGCGCGACGGACGCTGGGCGACTTCCTGATGGCTCAGCAAGAGTGGGCGGCGGCCGCCTTTGAGTATGGCCAACTCGTGGCCATGGCGGGCGACGATCACGACGCTCGGCGAGCTTGGGCCCAAGCCGTGTTCAACGATGGGCGGGTCGATGAGGCGGAACGCATCCTGGCGCCTGCGTTGGCGACGTCTCACCCCCTGATTCTGACCCTTCAGGCCAACATCCTCGCTGCGCTGGGACGGCCCGACGAAGCGCGCGCAACGTTCCAACGTGCCAAAGCTCGCGCGAACGCTCGATGATCCTGGTCCTGCTTGCGATGGCCGCCGCCTCGGCGACGCCATTGGCGCGGCACCAGTACCCAGCCGCCATCAAGGCCATCACGGCCATGCTCCAACATCAGGATCAGCCGTTTTGGTACGCTCGATTGGGCACGGCGCGAGCCCGACTCGGGCATTACAGCGATGCGCTGGGCGCTTTTTCGATGGGGTTGGGCTCGCCGTTTTACGAACGACAGGGTTGGCGCGACCACGCCAACGTCTTGCGGGGCCTCGGACAGTGCGAAGAAGCCGCGACGCTACGGGCAAGTTTCGAAGCAACCTTGGCGGTTCCTGATTCCACGCTTTTATGGTTGGACATTGCCGAGGACTGGCTGGCGTGCGGCAACCACGACCGTGCATTCGAGGCGATTGCCCAGGCAGAAGCGCGGTCCGAAGGTCATCCCGATGTGCATGCCGTGTTGTCGGACGTGTATCGTGACCAGGGGCATTGGGTGGAGGCGAACTACCACCTCGATCAGGCCCTTCTAGTAGCCAATCCCCGGAGTTTCCGACCCGTGCTGTCTTCGGTGGAACATCGAATGCAGGTTGGCGACCTGGTGGGGGCGGAAGAGCAGCTTCGTTTCATCATCGTAGGGCACATGCGTGACACTCGGCTTTTCCTGGCCCGCTCGGCGTGGTTCATGCTTGCGGGCCGGTTTGACGAGGCGCAAGTCTTGGCCGAACGGGGACCGTGGGCGGATCACGAAGATGTTCGGGTGCTCTGCCGACGGCACGCGGTTCACCAAGGGGTGGGTGATGTTCACGCAGCGGCGCAGGTCCGCCGGCAGGCGCAGCAACGCCTGGGATACGCTCCGCTTTGCCCCGCTGTGACGTGGTCCGAGGCAAAGTTCGATCGTTTAGTGCCGATGGGTTCATCGAGCACGGAGCATCGATGACCACGGCGGACCCGCCGAAACGTCAGGTAGGGGGATGGCAGCTCCTCGAGGTGTTGGGCACCGGTGCGTTCGGGGAGACGTGGCGGGCGCAGGATCCGTCGGGCGCCCAGGCTGCGGTCAAGCTGCTCAAGGGGCCGCCCGGCAACGAGCTTCGAGTGCTTTCGCGGGTCGTGCATCCGGCGATCATTTCGGTGCTCGAAGCCGGAGGCACGGCGCGCCCCTACTTGGCGATGGAGTATGCGACAGGCTCCACATTGGCCGAGTGTGCCACGCTAACCAAGGCGCAGCACCTGCAAGTCATCGCCGCGCTCCTGGATGCGTTGGCCGTCCTCCACGCCGCAGGGCTGACCCACGGCGACGTGAAGCCCGACAACCTGATGATCGACGTGCAGCCCAACGGAGAGGTCCAGCTCAAGCTGATCGACTTTGGACTGGCAGGTATTGGCCAGGGGGGAACGCTCGCTTGGGCGGCTCCCGAACGCCTGCGAGGGGAATCCGCGACGCCGCAGTCGGATGTATATGCCGCGGGGCTGGTGCTGTGGACGATGCTTCATGGTGAGCTGCCCTTTTCAGAACTTGCCCCCGAGAAGATGCTGTTGCGCCGGCGTTCGACGCCTGCGGTCCCGAGCGCGGGCCCGGAGTGGGTGAGGGACCTGCTCGAGGCCATGGTCGCGGTGGATCCAAGCCAACGGCCTGACGCCGCCTCACTGGCCGATGCGTTTGCGGCTCATGGCGTTTCCCTTCCGACGATCGATGCAGATTGGTTGCGGTATCGGGCGCGGAGCCTGCAGGTGCCGGGGCCGATCGATGGCGTGGTCGAGCGTTGGCTGTCATCCGGTGGCACGTCGTTGGTGCTTGGCGCGCCGGGGTCGGGCAAGTCGCTCGTGGTGCGTCGGGCCATCGTCGAACTGTCGGCGCGCGGGGCTACCTGGGTCCGTTTGCAGAGCCTAGGCGGCCCCTGGAGTGCAGTCGCGGCCGCCCTCGAAGACCCACGGTTGCCCGAAGCACCGGTGAGCCTACCTGCAACGCGTGATCCTGCAGATCGAGCCTACTCCGCCGCGCGCCAGCTCCTGCGACGAGGCGGAAAGGGGCCATTGCATGTGATCGTCGA
>JBCCQY010000025.1:0-75828 GCA_039208735.1 Myxococcota bacterium
CGTTTGTGGGCGTGGCCGCAATGCAGGGTGTCGAGGCCGAGCGGTTTGACCTCAATGATCCGATTGGCCCGGTTCTTCCATTCGAAATGTCCGCGCCCAATGACGCACCCATTCGCTTTCGCCACGTGCTGACCCATCACAGCGGGATTCGCGATTCGGCAGAGTACGGCCAGGCGTACGCCCAAGGGGACCCGACGGTCGCGTTGGGCGACTATCTCGCAAGCTATCTGGTGAAAGACGGCGCGAGGTGGCGCTCGAGCCACTTCGCGGGCCATGCGCCGGGGGCCCGGTTTGCGTATTCGAACGTCGGTGCGGCCCTTGCGGGCTTCGCGTTGGGTGAAGTGGCCGGCGTGCCGTTTTCCGATCTGGTGAAGCGCGACATTCTTGAGCCATTGGGGATGGCGGATAGCGCGTACTACTTGGCGGACCTCCCGACGCCGCCCGCCGTGCCCTACGACCGCGATGGTGGCGATGCGTTCGCCCCCTGGCCGCAGTACGGCTACCCGACCTACCCCGACGGGATGCTGCGTTCCTCGGCCCGCGACATGGCTCGCTACGTCGCAGCGATGGCCAACGGCGGAGAACTCGAGGGGACGCGGGTGTTGACCGAAGCCTCGGTCGACCAAATGGTCACGGTGGACCCGGACCTTGGCACGGACGAAGATGGCCAGGCCATCGTATGGGCGATGCGAGAGCTGGAAGGTCGGCCCCTCATCGGGCACAACGGACTCGACTTCGGATCGCTCTGTGAGGTCTGGTTCGACCCCGAATCGGGCGATGGCATTGTCTTGCTCATGAACGGATTCCCCTCGGTACCGTTCGGTGAGGTGATCGATCTCGAGGCCGCGCTGTTCGAGCTTGCCGAAGGGTAGGCTGGTCGCGGAGGCACGCGATGGGTTGGGTGGCCACGTCAGAGATTCAGGCGGCGGAGGTCGGTCGAGAGATCCTGAGGGCCGGAGGAAGCGCCGGTGACGCTGCGGTGGCGATGGCCGCAGCCCTCACCGTTACCGAGCCCACCAGCAACGGACTGGGGGGCGACCTGTTCGCTCTTGTGCACGATGGCCGGCAGGTGCATGCCCTGGCCGCGAACGGCGCGAGCCCACGTGCCCTGCCTGTCGACGTCATTCGAGCCCAAAGTGGCAAGACCATGCCCCTTTACGGCTGGCCAACGGTCACCGTACCGGGGCAGATTTCGGGATGGGGAGCCCTCCACGAGCGGTTTGGACGCATTCCGTTCGCAGAACTCATGGAACCGGCCCGTCGACTGGCGAGCGAAGGCTTCGTGGTGGGAAGAATCACCGCGGCAGCTTGGGCCTTCGCGGCCCAGATCCACGGCGAGAGCAGTCCGACCTGGTCCAAGGCCTTCACCGACAACGGTGTCCCCCCGAAGGCTGGCGAGCGGTTCGTTGCCCCCGGGCATGCCGCGACGCTGTCCTGGCTTGCCCACGAGGGGCCCCAGGCGTTCTACAACGCCATTGCCGAGCGTATCGTCGCCTTCGCGGCGTCCACCGGAGGGTGGTTGACCCTGGAGGACTTCCGCGGCCATGAGGCCCGGTGGGTCGCACCGCTCGACGTGGCCTACGGAGGGTGGCGGGTGTTTGGAATGACGGCCCCGACCCAGGGCGTATGTGCGCTGACGGCCCTTGGGATGTTGCAAAGCCCGGACGCAGGGTCGCCCCGCGACATCCACCGCGCCATCGAGTCCATCAAGCTTGCCTTTGCGGACACTTCGGCAATCATGGCCGACCCAACCCACCTCCGCGTTGCGCCCGAAGCGTTGCTGACGCCGGACCATCTTGCGGCCCGCCGGGCTTGCCTTGGGGAGCATGCGGGTCCCAGTCCTGCACCTCCGGGAATCGATGGGGGCACCGTGTTGCTCTGCGTGGCCGACGATGCGGGAGTTGTGGCGAGCGTGATTCAATCGAACTTCTACGGATTCGGAAGCGGCTTGGTGGTGCCGGATCTAGGGATTGCCTTGCAGAACCGAGGGGCGGGGTTTTCGTTGGACCCCACCCATCCCAACGCCCTGGGGGCGGGCAAGCAGCCGTTCCATACGATTTTGCCGGGCTTGTTGCAGACCTCCCATGGGATGTCGCCGTTTGGGTGCATGGGTGGCCAAATGCAGCCGCAGGGACACGTGCAACTGGTGACCGCCTTGGCTCGCGGCGCAAGCCCCCAGGCGGCGATCGATGCCCCGCGCTGGCGCTGGCTTGAAGACGGGACGGTCGCCCTTGAAGTCGGGTTTTCGGAGGCGCTGGGCGATGACTTGGAGCGGCGTGGGCATCGGCTCCGTCGCAATGTGCCGTCCACCCAATTCGGCGGGGCTCAGATGCTCCTCCGCACGTCGAAGGGGTTCGAAGGAGGTAGCGATGCTCGTAAGGACGGCGCCAGCCTCGCGCACTAGCGCTTCCGCCGGGCCATCGCGACTGCTTCGGGGGTGTCGAGGTCAACCAAAATGGCATCGTCCTCCGCGGCAACCTCGATCACGTCGTCAGCGTGGGCGCCAATGATGTCCCTCGCTCCCTTGTCCCCTTCGATTTTCTGCAATGCTTCGAAGTGCTGGCGGGCCCACACCACAGGATTTCCTCGACGGCCCGCCCGAACGGGAACCACGATGGACGCTCCTGCCTCGGGAGCGAGTCGTTGGACCAGCGCCTCGACGTGGGAGGTCTGAATAAACGGCATGTCTCCCAGGGCGATGAGCGCCCCGTCTACGCGGGCATCGGCCGCCAAGGCCTCGATGCCGCTGCGCAACGAGGTGCTCATGCCGTCTGTGTAGGCGGGGTTGTGCACGAATCGGACCGGTCGCCCGGCCAGCGCCTGGCGTACGAGATCGGACTCGTGGCCCGTCACCACCACAATCTCGACGACCGAGCTGTCGAGCAAGGCGTCGACCACCCGTGTGACCATGGGTGAACCGTCGATTTCGACGAGGAGCTTGTTCTCATTGCCCATGCGGCGGGATTGTCCCGCGGCCAGCACTGCAGCACCGATTCGTAGGGGCGATTTGCCCACCTTTCCCTCCTTCTGCAGCCCACCGACGCCGAGCCGCATGATCGCGTGGCGATCAGGGGCATCCCCAGCAAGCACCCGGCGAAGCACCACGTCAAAGCCTCCGGGGCGCGTGGTTCGGGCGCACCCGGGCACCCCGATGACCGCCGTGTCGTTGTAGTGCCCGAGGAACATCTGGTTGCCTGGGTCCATAGGCATGCCGAGGTGGTCGACCACGCCTCCGACGGCCTGCAGCGCGCTGGGCATCACGTCGTGGCGGTCCACGGTGGCCGAAGCGCCCATGAGGAGGACAGGCTTACAACCGCTGTCGAGGAGGTCTTGCAGCGCCGCGGTAAGTTCCTCCACCCGGTGCGGCACCTGCTCAACCCGGCCCAATCGCGAGCCATGTTGCTCCAGCCGGGCGCGTTGCGCAGCGATCGCCTTGGCGATCACCGATTCCTGTGTCCCCGGGAGTTCCGTTACGATCATGCCCGCCGTCTGCCGGGGCAACGGTCGCACCGACAACAACCCCTTGGCGCGTGAAGCGCAGGCGCGGACCACGTGGCGAGGCGAGGCGAAGGGAATCACCTTGACCGTGGCGACGAGGGCACCGGCTTCGACGACCGACCAGGGCGCGATGGTGGCCAAGGTGACGGACTCGTGCACCAGGTTCACATCATCGACGCCCATCCGGTCCACCCGGAAGACCCCCGGCACCCGTGCGTGAAGGTTCACCCGCCCGGTCCGTGCTTCCCGGGCCACGACGGTGTCCTCCTCGAGCGCGCTCGCCACCTCGGTCGCCGCCGCGTCCTCGTGCAGATCGTCGGGGTCGAGACGGGCCACCACAACCTCTTCGATGCCGGCTTGCTGCAGGGCCTCAAGGTGCGCCTCGGTCAGCACGGTGCCCTTGGGAATGTGGTGTCCACCTACCCGATGGGTGTGGGCGAGAATCGCACCGGCCGCGTCCAAACGAGGAACCGGTCCAAACCTCACTTGGCTTGCCGTAGGGCTGAGGTCACTTGGGCCAAGGTTGCAATTGCGATTTCGGCGGGGCTCCGGGCCCCGATGGCCAGGCCGATGGGACCGTGGATCCGGTCGAGATCGGCGTCGTCAAACCCGAGCTTGGCGAGGCGTTGCCGCCGCTTGCCGTGGTTGCCCTTGCTTCCTAGCGCACCGATGTAGAACGCCCCGCTGCGTAGGGCCCCCTCGAGCGCGGGGTCATCGATCTTGGGGTCGTGGGTGAGCACGATGACGGCGGTCCGGGTGTGGGGGGGATGGGCCTCCATCCATTCGTCGGGCCACTCCACGTGCAGTTCGGTGTTGGGGAACCGCTCCGGGTTGGCCCACTGGCCTCGAGGATCCACAACGCTCACCGAGTAGCCGGCGAGTTTGGCCATGGGCACAAGGGCCTGCGCGATGTGGACCGCGCCCACCACGAGCATCTGTAAAGGAGGGTTGTAAGGCCGGACGAACCAGCTTCCATCCGCGTCTTCGACGGTCTGGGGCTTATCGGTGCGCAAGGCTTGGATCACCGCTTCATGAAGCGCATCCGCCGTGTCATCGGGATGGATACGGCGTTGGGCTTGGGTCGCGAGATGGGTTGCGATCGCGACGGGTCGCTTGGCGGCGAGGTCTTCGCGAAGGGCCGAGAGCAGTTCGGGGCTCATTGGATCGGCTCCACACGCACTTCGATGCGTCCTCCGCAGGCGAGCCCCACGGCCCAGGCCTCTTCGTTGCTCACGCCGAACTCAAGCAGCCGCGCCTGACCATCTTCCATCGCCTGGACCGCCTCTTCGATGACGGCCTTCTCGACGCAACCGCCGCTCACCGACCCCAAAAACTGCTGGTCGTCTCGCACCACCAGGTGGGAGCCAGCCGGACGTGGCGAACTTCCCCAGGTTTTCACGACGGTGGCCAGGGCCACTCGGTGACCGTCCTGCAGCCAACGGGCTGCCTGCGAAAGCACCTCTTCGTGTTCCATCTGTTGCTCCCGTTCCGCTCGACCTCGAGTTGTATCTTCACGGCGACAGACCATACGGGCCCTTTCATGGCACGGTTCGACGTCGATGCTCTGCGATCGGAGTTTCCGGGTTTGCACCAACACGTGCACGGAAAGCCGCTCATCTATGCCGATAGCGCCGCTACCGCGCAAAAGCCAAAGGCGGTTCTCGCTGCCCTGTACGAGGCGAATGCGCTGTTGGCGGCCAATGTGCACCGGGGGGTCCACGAGCTGTCTCGGCGTGCGACGGCCCAATATGAAGGAGCACGGGACATCATCGCGACGTTCCTCGGCGGCGTACCCCGCGAGGAGGTGGTGTTCACCCGTGGGGCGACCGAGGCCTTGAACCTGCTCGCCTATGGCCTGCAAACCCGCCTGTCGGTCGGAGATGAGGTGCTCGTCACCGGCATGGAACACCACGCCAACCTCGTTCCCTGGCAGCTTGCGTGCGCTCGAAGCGGAGCAACCTTGCGCCACATTCCCGTGACCGACGAGGGGGCGCTCGACCTCGCGGCGGCCCCCTGGTCGCCGGCGACGAAGGTCGTGGGGGTCGTGCACGCGTCCAATACGCTGGGCACGATCAACCCGATTGCCCAGATCGCGGCCAAGGCCCATGAACACGGTGCGATCGTGGTCGTCGACGGTGCCCAGTGGGTGCCTCATGGACCCACGGATCCCGTAGCGTTGGGGGCCGACGCCTATGTGTTCTCGGGGCACAAGCTCTACGGTCCGACGGGCATCGGTGTGTTGTGGGCACGAACGTCGTTGCTCGAGTCGCTGCCCGTGTGGCAGGGCGGGGGCGACATGATCCGCTCGGTCACGCTGACCGAGAGCACCTTCGCCGACCTGCCACACCGGTTCGAGGCGGGCACGCCACCGATCGCCCAGGCCATCGGGCTTGCCGCGGCGATCGAATGGGTGCAGGGCGTCGGTTGGGAGGAGTTGGGCGAGCACGAAGCCCAACTCACCGACGCACTCGACGCGATGCTTGCCGCGCTACCCCAAGTGCGGCGCATCGGGACGCACCGACCGCGCGTGTCCTTGGCTTCGTTCGTGTTCGATGGCATCCACGCCCATGACGTGGGCAGCATCGTCGACACCGAAGGGGTCGCGCTGCGGACGGGCCATCACTGCACCGAGCCCTTGATGGACCGCTTCGACGTCCCCGCCACGACACGCATCTCGCTCGCGGCCTACAACACCTTCGACGAGATCGAGCGGATCGGTCGAGCCCTCCGCACGGTCCTGGATGTGCTCGCATGACCGACCCGCGCAAGTTGTATCCAAAAGAGATCCTTGAACACAGCAAGGATCCGCATCATCAGGGCAAACTTGCCGATGCCACCCACGCCCATCGATTG
The DNA here is from genome assembly GCA_039208735.1 of Myxococcota bacterium. Lineage (GTDB taxonomy): Bacteria > Myxococcota_A > UBA796 > UBA796 > DRPG01. The sequence goes on from JBCCQY010000025.1 coordinate 6,352, forward strand.
TCCAATCCACTGTGCGGGGACCGGGTCACGATCGCCGTTCGGGTGGTTGACGATCAAATCGTCGAAGCGGCCTTCGAAGCGCGTGGTTGTGCCCTTTGTGTCGCATCGGCGTCCATGCTGACCGATTGGGTGAAAGGTCGAACTCCCTCCGAGGTCGAGCTGATCCAGGCGAGCGTGTGCCAGGCTGTGGATCCCGAAGGACCCGACGTGGAGGCTCCGGTGCAGGTCTGGACCGCCCTTCGGGCCTTTCCGGCACGGAAGCGATGTGCAACCCTTCCTTGGGAAGCATTGGCCGCCGCGCTGGCGAATCAAGATTGAAAGCGGGGCTTCAATGTGTGTGAAAACGATTTCACACATATTGGGTTCCCAACGCGAAGCCAGAATTCATACGCCCTCCGGGCTTGCACCTGCTCGATCGCGGGTGCTTGGCCAACCCTGCCCGGAAGTGCCGATGTACCCACCGAAATTCGACTATGTGAAGCCGTCGAACGTCGACGAAGTCCTCGACTTGCTTGCGAAGCACGAGTCTGAAGCCAAGATCGTGGCTGGCGGACAGTCGCTCATCCCGATGATGAAGCTACGCTTTGTGAATCCCGAGTTGTTGATCGACATCAACGGACTCACCGGTCTCGACAGCATCACCGAGAATGGTGAACTGGTGATCGGCGCGATGTGTCGGCACCAGAGCCTCGCCGACCATGCGATGCTGAAGCAACGCTACCCGCTCATCACGTCGACCGGTCGATTGGTGGCGGACCCGCTCATCCGGAATCTTGGAACGGTTGGCGGCTCCTTGGTTCACGCCGACCCTCGGGCCGACTGGCCGTCCGTCATGCTCGCGATGAACGCGCGCCTTGTGGCGAAGTCGAAAGCTGGCGAACGCGAAATCCCGATTACGGACTTCATCGCAGGACCGCTCACCGTCAACCTCAAGCCGACCGAGATGATCACCGCCATCAAGATTGCGAAGCCTACGGGGCGCAGCGGCGGTCACTACGTCAAGCTCGAACGGAAGGTTGGCGATTACGCCACGGCGGCGGCCGCAACCCACATGGTGCTCGATGATCAAGGGCGTATCAGCTACGCCGGCATCGGACTCACCGGTGTAGGGTCGACCAACATCAAGGCGACGGCAGCCGAGCAAGCGCTCATCGGACAGGCGCCGAGCGATGCGTTGTTCGAGCAGGCGGGGCAGCTCGCCGCCCAAGCCACCTCGCCCAAATCCGACGTTCGGGGCTCGGCCACGTACAAGCGTCACCTCACCGCAGTCTACGTTCGTCGGTCGCTTCAGCAGGCCGCCAAGATCGCCCAGTCGGCCTGAAGGAGGGAAACATGAATGTCACGATTACCTTAAATGGAAGCGAGTTCTCGGCGGATGTCGAGCCGCGCACCCTCCTCGTCCACTTCATTCGCGAGACCGCGAACCTCACGGGGACGCACATTGGGTGCGACAGCTCCAACTGTGGCGCATGCACGGTGCTGGTCGACGGAATTCCGATCAAGTCCTGCACCTACCTGGCCGCGATGGCCAACGGCAAGGCCGTGACCACAGTGGAGGGGCTGAAGCAGGGCGGCAAGCTGCACCCCATCCAGGAACAGTTCCGCGAGCAGCACGCGCTTCAGTGCGGCTACTGCACCCCCGGCATGATGCTTACCGGCAAGTCGATCATCGAACGTTACCCAAATCCGACCGAAGAGCAGATTCGGTGGGAGATTTCAGGTCAGCTGTGTCGGTGCACCGGGTACCAGAACATCGTCAAGGCCATCCAGGCGGCTGCCGCGCAATCGCGCGGTGAGTCCACCGAGTCCATCTGAGCGGCGCAGGAGACCCACCCATGTCCGAAATCGACATCAATCAGGAAGTTCGGGGCCTCGGGCACTCTGTCAAGCGGACCGAGGACGGCCGGTTCATCGAGGGCCGAGGCAATTACCTCGACGACGTCAAGCTGCCGCGCATGCTCCACATGGCGATTGTCCGTTCGCAGCTGGCCCACGGCAAGATCGTGTCCATCGAGACGGAAGATGCCCTTGAGGTGCCTGGCGTGATCGCCGTGATCACGGGCAAGGACCTCGAAGCCCACAACCTCGCGTGGATGCCGACGCTGTCGGGCGACACCCAGGCGGTCATGGCCACCGATACGATCCGGTTCCAGGGCCAGGAAGTCGCCGCGGTGATCGCGGAAGACCCTTACATCGCGGCGGATGCGGCGGAGATGGTTTACGTCGACGTCGAAGAGCTGCCCGTCCTCGTCGACCCTTTCAAGTCGCTCGAACCGGGTGCGCCGATCATCCGGACGGACAAGGAAGATCAAACCGATAACGTCGCGTATCGCTGGGAGTCTGGCGATGCGGCGGCCACGGATGCTGCGTTCCAGAACGCGGCCAAGGTGGTGTCGCTCAAGACGCACTACCCACGGTGTCACCCCGCTCCGCTCGAAACGTGTGGGTGTGTGGCGCATGTCAATGGTGCGTCGGGCAAGGCAAAGATCTGGCTGACGTCGCAGGCCCCTCACGCTCACCGCACCCTGTTCGCCATCGTGGCGGGACTGCCCGAGCAGAACATCCAGGTCATCAGTCCCGATGTGGGCGGTGGGTTCGGCAACAAGGTGCCGATCTACCCGGGCTACGTCATCGCCACCGCGGCCTCCCTGCTCCTCGACCGCCCGGTCAAGTGGGTCGAATCGCGATCGGAAAACCTGATTTCGACTGGGTTTGCGCGTGACTACCACATGGATGGCCAGCTGGCGCTGGACGCCAACGGCAAGATTACCGGCCTGAAGGTCGATCTGACGTCGGACCACGGGGCCTGGTACGCCGATGCCCAGATGACGAAGACGCCCACGGGGCTCTTCCACATCGCGACGGGGTCCTATGACATTCCTGCTGCGCACCTGGTGGGCGTGGGCGCTTACACCAACAAGGCGGCAGGCGGCGTCGCCTATCGCTGCTCCTTCCGTATCACTGAGGCGAGCTTCATCATCGAGCGTCTCGCCGAGACCGCGGCCCACGAAATTGGGATGGATCCGGCAGAGTTCCGGCGTCTCAATTTCATCAGGCCCGACCAGTTCCCCTATCCGACCGCGACCGGTCTTGAGTACGACTCAGGCGATTATGAAAAGGCCCTCGACCTTTGCCTCGACAAGGTGAAGTACGCGGACCTCCGCAAGGAGCAGGCGGAGGCCCGGGCCCAGGGTCGTTTGGTGGGCATTGGTCTGGCGAGCTTCACCGAGGCGGTCGGAGCGGGTCCCGCGAAGGACTACGACATCGCCGGGCTCAAGATGATCGACTCGGCGGAACTGCGGGTGCACCCCACGGGCAAGGCCATTTTGAAGCTCGGTGTGCAAACCCAAGGTCAGGGTCACGAGACGACGTTTGCGCAGATCGTGGCGAATGAGCTTGGGATTCCGCCCGAAGACATTACCGTCATGCACGGCGATACCGACAACACCCCCTACGGATTGGGCACCTACGCGTCGCGGTCGACCCCAACGGGCGGGGCGGCCACGGCGATCGTGGCTCGGAAGCTACGTGAAAAGGCCAAGAAGATCGCGGCTCACCTGCTCGAAGCCGACGCGAACGACCTCGAGTGGACTGGCTCAACCTTCAAGGTCAAGGGCACCGATTCGTCCACGTCCATCCAGGACATCGCGTTTGCGGCCTACACGAACTTTCCCGAAGACATCGAAGCGGGCCTCGAAGGGGTGCACTACTACAACCCTCCCGCGCTGACGAATCCGTTCGGCACCTATGCGGTCGTCGTCGAGGTCGACGCCGATACGGGCGAATGGAAGCCGCTGCGCGTGGTCGCGGTGGATGACTGCGGGATTCGCATCAACCCGATGATCGTCGACGGCCAAATCCACGGCGGACTGACCGAGGGCTACGCCATCGCCGCGATGCAGCTCATCACGTTCGACGACGATGGAAACTGCATCGGCTCGAACTTCATGGATTACCTGATCCCAACCGCGTGGGAAACCCCGAACTTCGAGACCTTCGAGACGGTGACGCCGTCGCCGCATCACCCCATCGGGGCGAAGGGCGTTGGAGAGTCGCCGACCGTCGGTTCGCCTGCTGCCTACGTCAACGCGGTCATCGATGCCGTTCGTCACCTCGGCGTGCGCAACATCGAAATGCCGATGACGTCGGCGCGGGTTTGGGAAGCGATTCAGGAGGCCCAAGGCCGTGTCATCGAGTGATTCCGACCATCGCCGCTTCCTCGAGCCCCTCGAGGTGGAGGCGCTCGCCCACACCCTCGCCGAGCAAGGTGAGCCGCACGTGCTCGCCACGGTGGTGTGGGTTCGTCCGCCGTCTTCGGCCCGCACCGGTCAAAAGGCGGTGCTTGGACCCAACGGTTTTGTCGCCGGTTGGGTCGGAGGCAGCTGTGCCCAACCCATCGTGGTCCGTGAGGCGTTGAACGTGTTGCGGGACGGGGCGAGCCGGCTGGTGACGATCGGTCGGGATGGAGAGTTCGCAGACGTTGGCTACGGACACGTCGCGGACCGCATGACGTGTGGTTCTCAAGGTTCCATGCAGGTGTTCTTGGAGGCTCGGATGCCCCGCACTCGACTTGTCGTGGTGGGCGATGCACCAGCGGCCGAGGCCCTGCTCACGATGGGGCGGTCGATTGGCTACGAGACCGTGTCGGTGCACCGAGACGGCGAAGGCTCCGCCAATGCGGACCATCGTACATCGAGCCTCGATCCCCTCGAATGGCCGGTCGATCGCCACACGTACGTCGTGGTGGCCACCCGCAATCAGTACGATCGAGACGCGGTGAAGGCTGCGCTCGATGCGTCTGCTCCCTACGTGGCGGTCGTCTGCTCTCGCAAGCGCGCCGACGGGCTGCGTTCGCATTTGAAGAAGGCCGAGTACGGCCCTGAACAACTCGCGGCGCTTCATGCGCCGGCCGGCCTCGACTTTGGGTCGCTCGCCGAGCGCGAGATTGCCGTCGCGATCCTAGCCCAGATCGTCGAACTCAAGTCCCGGGCTTCTCGTCCCGAAGTCGCGATGGACGCGACCGAGGACTCCGTCACCGCCGACGCGGATTGACCTCCATCAAGAGAGCAGATCATGATCCTCAACAACGCGTTCGAAGTGTCGGCTCCTCCCGGGGCTGTCTTCGATTTCATGATGGACCCCGAACGGGTCGTTCCCACCATCCCGGGTGCCACCTTCAAGGGAGCCCCGGACGAGGACCACTGGTCCGCCGAAGTGAAGGCGAACTTGGGTCCCATGTCGCTCAAATTCAAGGGTGATGTCGAGGTCGTGAAGCGCGACCGCGACAACTACGACATGGCGCTCAAGGGCAAGGGTCGTGAGGTCACGGGCAAAGGGAAGGCGTCGGCCGACATCAGCACCAAGCTCATCCCGCAGGATGGCGGGGGCACCCGCGTCGAGATCACGACGGACCTCTCGATTGTGGGCAAGGCTGCGCAGTTCGGAGGGCCGCTGATCGAAGACGTCGCGGCCAAGTTCACCGAGGACTTTGCCTCCAACATGGAGCGTGCGCTCGCCGCCGAGACCAAGGTGGCCGCGGCCGAGGCCGAGGGCGATGAAGCGGCGGCCGAAGCCGCCAAGGAAGAGCTAGCCGAGGTGCATGCTGAAGCCGCGAAGCCGGTCAGTGGCATTGCGCTCTTCTTCCAGTTGATCGCTCGCTTCTTCCGCAACCTGTTCGGCGGCCAGTCCGCTTAGGCGCTATGGCAGGCCCATGACGCCCCATGACCTCGTCGCGGCTGCGCAGGGCCTGACTCAGACCTCGGACGGGCTCTGGACGAGTTCCTCCGAGGTTGACGTGTCGTACCCCGAAGGGGATCACGACCAGCTGGTGAAGGTCGAAGATCGCTCGTTTTGGTTCGACCATCGCAATCGCTGTCTTGCCGAGTGGGTGGCCCAACATCCGCCAGCGGGACCGGTGCTGGATGTGGGGGCGGGCAATGGTTTCGTGACCCGAGGGTTGGCGGCCGCGGGCATCGCGTCAGTGGCCCTCGAACCCTCCGAAGCCGGGGCCCGCAACGCACAAGCCCGAGGACTCGACCCCGTCATTTGGGCCACCCTCGAAGACGCGCAGTTTCCCCCGCACAGCGTGCCTGCGGTGGGGCTATTCGACGTGCTCGAACACGTCGAGGACCGGCGGGCTTTATTGGCTCACCTGCATTCCCGCTTGCAACCGGACGGCCGGGTGTATCTCACGGTGCCCGCCCTTCGGTGGCTCTGGTCCAGCGAGGACGTGAGAGCGGGGCATTATCTACGGTATACGGGCCGAACCCTGCGGGCCGAACTCGTAGCGGGCGGCTTTCGGGTCGAAGCAATGCGCCGGTTCTTCAGCTTCCTCGTCCCACCGGTCTTGCTCGCCCGGGTCGTGGCGGAGCGACTCGGCTTGCGCCAAGACGGCCCTGAAGCGCTTGCCAACGACCTGGCGCCGCCCCACCCCTGGGTTCGGGCCGCGGTCGACCTCGTCGGGGCCGCCGAGCGCCGCATGTTGGGGCTTGGCCTTCCCCTGCCCTTGGGCACCAGCCTGTTTGCCGTGGCCACGCCCCGCTGACCTACCCCTTGGTCATGGGGCGGCCCGTGCCTCCTCGGAGCTGCATGACGATCTCCGAGAGAATGGACATGGCGATCTCCTTGGGCGTTTCGGCCTCGAGTTCGAGTCCTACGGGCGAGGTGACGGTAGCGATGGCCGCGTCCGATATTCCCGCCTCCCGGAGGCGCCCCGCGGTTACTCGCCAACGTCGACGCGAGCCGATGAGGCCGAGGTACCGTGGTTTGGTCGTCAAAAGAGTGGGCAAACCACCCAGATCCACATGCACGCTGCGAGTGGTCAACACCACAAATGTGGCGTTGTCGATGCGGATTCTTTCGGGCACCTCGGACATGTCGCACACCACGTAGGCATCGGCCCCAGGCGCCGCATCGGGCGTGCACAACTCCGGCCGGTCGTCGGTCAAGGTGACGTCGAACTCGAGCCAATGGGCGAGGGCGACCACCTCGCGTCCCACATGGCCCGCGCCGATCACCACCACTCGCGGCGCGGGCCGGATGGCCTCCACCATCACCTCAACCTCTCCTCCGCACACGCCGACGTCGCCCCGTTTGGGGTCGGAAAAGGCGTACTGAAGCGTCTTCGTGGTCTCGTGGCCGTTGAGCAGCGCGATGGCCTCGGCGATCACCTGCGCTTCCATCTCGCCGCCGCCCACCGAGCCCGCCGTGGTCCCGTCTGGGTGGACGAGCATGCGGGCGGGGGGGCGGCGAGGGACCGATCCCCGGGTTCGAACCACGGTGGCCACCGCCACCGGGCGCCCCGCGGCGACAAGGTCCGCTACCTGCTGCCATACGTCCCGTGCGTTCGTTCGCATGACCCCGTACAATACCCTGCTTGAACACCCTGGTGACCCATGATTTCCGCCGATGAGGCCCGTCGTCTGGCGACCGAAGGCCTCGTTCCTCTCGATGCCGAGACCGTCCCCCTTCATGAGGCCCTGCATCGCGCTGCGGCTCGCGACATCGCGGCGACTCGCCCGTTGCCTGGCTTCCACAACAGCGCGATGGATGGCTACGCGGTGCGCCATGCCGACCTCGCGGGGGATGCGCCCCGATTGCCCATCGGAATGAAGATCTCCGCGGGGGATGCCGCGGATCGACAGCTCCCGCCCGGCACGGTGGCACGGATCTTCACGGGAGCGCCCTTGCCCCAGGGCGCCGACACCGTGATCATGCAGGAGGATGCGGAGACGGACGGCCATGAGGTGGTGTTCCGCAACGTGCCGCCACTCGCGAGCCACGTGAGGTACGCCGGCGAGGACATCGCGGTGGGGGAACCCGTGGTGGCCCGAGGGCAGACGCTGCATGCCGGTCGCATCGCAATGTTGGCCGCTCAAGGCCACCCCGAGGTGTCGGTCTACCGCAGGCCTCGGGTCGCCATCGTGCCAAACGGTGACGAGCTGGTGCCCATCGGAGACGCGGTCGGATTTGGCCAGGTCCCCAACACGAACAGCCCCATGCTTGCGGCACAGGTGAGGAACGCGGGAGGAGAGCCTTGGCCGTTCGCCCCGGTGCGCGATGATCTGGCGGCGATCACGGAGGCCATGCGAGAGGCCGCGGCGGGCGCCGATCTGGTGTTGACCACCGGCGGCATGTCCGTGGGCGACTTCGACCACGCTCGTGATGCGTTGCGGGCCGATGGTGAGCTGTCGTTCTACAAGGTCGCGGTGAAACCCGGAAAACCCTTGGGGCTAGGTCGCCTGGAAGGTACGCCAATCCTGGGCCTGCCTGGCAATCCCGTCTCCACGTTCGTAGGGTTCGAACTCTTTGGTCGGCCGATGGTGCGCACGATCGGCGGGTTCACGGTGACGGATCGTCCTGCATTCCAGGCCGTGCTCCAGCGCTCCGTGCCCCAGAACCGGACGCGTCCCGAATACGTACGTTGCGACATTCTGCCCGATGGAACCCTGCAACCTTGGCCTAAGCAGGGCAGCAGCATCATCAGCTCATTGCTCCATTCAGACGCACTCGCAAAGATCCCGATGGGCGAAGGAACGATCGAGGCGGGAACGCTGGTCGAGGCGATCGATCTCCGACGTTGAGGGCGCGGTGATTGCGGGGGGCGCGTCCCGTCGCATGGGCTTCGACAAGGCCCGTGCGAGCGTCGACGGCTGGCCCATGGCGCCAAGCGTGGCCGAGGCGCTGCGAGCGGTGTGCCGTCGGGTATCGTTGGTACGTCGGGGTCCGCCCGATGGTTATCCGTGGCGCTGGCGCGATGGCACCGCGATCGAGGTGGTTCGTGAGGCGGATCAGGGGTCGCGTCATCCCCTCGTCGGGGTGGCGACGGCGCTGGCGCACGCCTCCTCACCCTGGGTGCTGGTGGCCCCTTGCGATGGCTTGGGACTCGAGGAGGTCGGCCTTCGCGCCTTGGTGGAGGCAGCTCCGTCGGTGGCCAGCGAAGGGGATCGGCTCCATCCCTTGATCGGGGTGTTTCCTGCTTCTCACGCCCCACGGGCCGCGGCGCTGGCCCAGGCAGGACAGGCCGCGCGTGCGTTTGTCGAGCCCTTCAACCGGGTTGCCCTGTCCGCGGTACGCAACGTGAATCGACCCGAAGATGGCATCGATGACGTGCATGCGTTGCTCGAGGCGTGGGGGCCACTGGCGCCCGATGCCCAACGGCGTGCGCTTCGGGCCGAGGCGTACCGGCGGCTCGAGGCCCGTGGCGCCTGGATACCTTGGGCGCCGGGGGAGGCTCCATGAGTGTCGAGGAACAGCACGCCTTGGGCGGATCGGGCATTCAGGCCTTGGTCATCGTGGTCGCTTCGAGTCGCACTTGTGAGGATGATTCAACTGGCTCGTTCATCGTCGAGACCCTCGGCAAGGCCGGCCATTCGCTGGTCCAACGTCGCGTTGTGGCTAACGATCGGGGGGCCATCGCCGCGGCCGTGCAAGATGCAGTGCGCGAGGGAAACCGGCTGGTCATCACAACGGGGGGCACAGGCATCTCTGGTCGAGACGTCACACCCGAAGCCCTTGAACCACTGTTCCGCAAATCCCTCCCCGGATTTGGCGAGATCTTCCGGAGGCGATCCTGGGCCGAAGTGGGATCGACGACGTTGGGTTCGCGAGCCACGGCGGGCATCGTAGGCAGCAGCCTGGTCTTTGCGCTGCCAGAGTCGGCCCCGGCGTGCGCTCTGGCGCTGAACGAGCTGATCCTTCCTGGAGCCACCAAACTGCTCGAGCAGATCGACAACGAGCCGCTTGCGGAAACGCCTCCGCCCGCGGCGGCAGGCTGGGAGCGAACCGTCGTGGATGGCACGGTGGAGCGTGGCATCCGGTTGCCCGTACCGTCGGCCTTGCAGGGGTTTGGCCCTGCTGAACAGGTGCTTGCGCAGTCGGGTGAGGGCGGACGCCTCACCATTGCAGGTCAGGCCTATACGTTGTGGGGCTTTCCCGATTTGGGGCCCCAGAGCAAGGTGCTCGCGATCGGGACGGGTCAGGCCGTTGAAATCGTAGCCTTGCACCGTCACCATCCGACGGGCATTGGTTCGAGTTCGTGGTGGACGCCGCCCGGTGATTTGGACGCACGTGTCGACGCGGTAGTGGGGCAGCCCCTTCCCGTTCCCGGCATGTGGTTTGGTTGCACGAGTGAGGCGGTCTACGTCGAGTCCGATGGGCGAATCCTTCGCTTCGACGGGCGGCGGACCACCGAGATGGGTACCCCCAAGCAGGCGCTCGCCACGCTGATGCTGGAGCTTTCTCGACGATGATGGATCCCGATTGCCGCGCGCCCCTGCAGTTGCTGACGTGTGAAGGCGCACGAACTCTTGCCAACGCGGTTTCCGACCGTCTGTCGGTTCCCTTGACCCCTGCAAAGGAGATCTGGTTCTCCTGTGGCGAAGCCAAGGTGGTCATCGGAGCCAATGTGCGAGGGTGCGACTGCTACGTCTTCCAGCAGCCCGTCCAGCCGGAATCGCCTCGTTCGATCTACGATCACACGATGGCCTTGCTCCATGCGGTGGATGCTGCACGCTGCGCCGATGCGGACCGCATCACGGTCGTGGTGCCGTACCTGCCGGGCACGCGGCAAGACAAGCGGAAAGGGCGCGTGCGTGAAGGCGTGACAACGGGCCTCCTCGCCCGGGTACTGTCGTCGGCCGGGGTCGACATGGTGATCACCGTCGAGCCACACAACGAAGCCATCTACGGCTGCTACGACCCGTCTCGATGTGTGCTTGAGTCGGTGGGGGTCACGCGGCCCTTCTCCCGCTTCTTGAAAGACCAAGGGCTCGTCGGGGATGTCGTGGCTTCGACAGACGTAGGCGGTCTCGAGATGGCGCGGAGCTACGCCGAAGAACTCGGCAAGCCCATCGCGGCCCTGTCGAAGGAACGGGACTACAGCCGCATCAACACCGTGGTGTCGACGTCCGTCATCGGCGATGTTCGTGGGCGGTCCGTCCTTATCGTTGATGATATCGTCGATACTGCGGGATCCGTGGTTTCAGCCGTTCATTCCCTTTGGGAGGAAGGAGCGACCAGCGTGATCATCGCTGCGGTGCACATGCTGCTTTCGGGACCCGCCTGGGAACGACTGCATGGGCTTGCGGACGCCGCGCGGGCCCGTGGGGTTGAGTTTCGGGTGGTGGGGACCAGTTCGGTGCCCCATTGCGACCCGCCGAGCTGGTACGCGACGTTTGGCCTCGAACCCCTGATTGCTCAGGTGATCCGCTCCGTGAACAACCGAGGGTCGGTCCGGGCCATCGAGCAAATCGACTGAGGCGGCATGGACTGGGGCACCACCACGAAGACCTGGGTCCGCGAAGGGCTCATCACGGCGGACCAGGCGCCGGCTCTGAAGCGCTGGCTCGATCGCCATGGGCCGCGACAACCGCGTTGGGATGGCGCGCTCACGGTCTTGGCGATGGCTGGTGCGTGGTTGTTGACCGGCACTGGAGCAGCGCTGGTCCTCGAACTCGGAGGAACCGGCGATGAAGCACGGTTGGCGGGCTTTATCTCTGCCTTGCTGTGGATCATCGTGGGGTTCGGACTGGGGCGCGTGGCCAGTGAGGCCGCCGGGCAAGGGTTGGTGGGCGCGGGAGTGGTGGCGGCAACGTTGGCCCTCGTGCCCGTCAAGGAGATTCGCAACCTGGACCTGATGGGTCTTCTTCTGGTGTTGACGCCTGCCTTCCTGGGGACCGTTCTGGCAGGGCTCCAACGGCAAGGAGGATTGGCCGCCGCGAGTTCATTGGCCTTCGCCCTTGTGATGGTGCCTCTACTCATCGACGGAGGGGTGGGAGAATGGGCGTTCGGCGGAACGCTTGCCTACGCCGCCTTGGTCAATCTGCTCGTCTACGAAGCCCGTCAGCGCGGCGTGGAGAGAACCTTTGCGCAGGCGATGCAATCGCAAATCGGCTTTTTGACCTTGGTCATGGTGTTCGCTTCCTTCGAGATTTGGGGATTCGGAAGACCAAGGAAGTGGACGGCAGGCTCTGCCTTGCTCGGAGCGGGGGCGATGTTGCTGGGCGCGGGCGCCCTGGGTCAGTCGCGCATGACGCTTGTGAGCGGGCTCGTCGTGCTGGTGATCGCAGAAATCCGCATTCTGGAGGCGATCGGAGACGTTCGGCTCGCGATCGCGATCCTCGGACTTGAGGGGCTTGCCCTCATTGTGGCTGTTGTGGGTGTTTTGGTGTCTCGCGCGGGCAAGGCTCGGCGTGATCAGGCCAAGGGCTGACGCTTGCGCAAGGGGTAGCGCAACCAGCGACAGTCGATTCCGCCGTTTTGCACCGGGTAGCGCTGGTTGGCTTTGAGTCGAAGGTTTCCCGTGAGTTCGGGGTCGCCCGACAGCACCCAGCCTTCGCCCTGGCCGACGTCCTTGAGCCAGTTTCCGAGCTGTCGCCACGTCATCGGCAGGTCGCCTTCCGCACCAATCCGCACGCCATAGGGCGGGTTGACCACGACCACAGACGGCGTCGGGTCGGGCTGAAAGGCGGTCAGAGGGCGATTTTCGAATTGGATGTAGCGGTCGACGCCGGCCCGCTTCGCACTTTCCCGGGCGATGGTCAGGGCTCCCGCATGCAAATCGTTGCCGAGCAACGGAGGGACGGCATCTCGGCCGGCGGTCCAACGACGCAGGGCCTCCGCGCGTAGCGTTTCGAGGAGTGCGGTGTCGACGTCGGGCCAGCGCTCAAAGCCAAAGGTGCGTTCGAGCCCGGGGGCACGATCAGAAGCGAGATGAGCGGCTTCGACGAGGAACGTCCCCGAGCCACACATGGGGTCGCAGAGTGGCGATTGGCGGTCCCACCCCGTGCGGAGCAGCAGTCCAGCGGCCAGGGCTTCATTGAGGGGCGACTTGACCTGGATGGGCCGCCAGCCGCGTCGATGAAGGCTCGTGCCCGCGAGGTCTCGGGCGATGGTCGCCACGCGGCCCTTGACTACGAGCTTGAGGGCCACGTCGGGGTCATCTCGGTCGACGTCGGGTCGGGTGCCCGTGGTCTCGCGAAGCTGGTCGGCTACCGCATCCTTGACCCGAAGGGCGGCGAAGGACGCATTTCGCACCATCCGCGAAGACGAATCGCCGAAGACGGCAAACGTCTGGTCACTTCCCATCACGGCCTGCCAATCCACCGTCCCCGCGAGCCGGTAGATGTCGTCGGCGTTCTGGATGCGGCGGCGGGCCAGTTCTTCGAACACTCGGATGCCTACCCGCGACCAGAGGCACAGCCGGTAGCCGACCTCCAGCGTGCCCTGGAAGGAGACGCCCCCTCGGTCTTCGCGAACGCGTGTCCCGCCGGCTTCATTCACCTCGGCGGCAAGCAGGTCCTCGAATCCGAGCGAGCACGAAGCGTAGTACCAGCGCATCTTGTCGCTCATCGCGCGATTGCCTCGTGGACCACTTTTTGGGCCCTTCAGGTTGCCACGACCGGGTTACGACGCGGCATGCCTGCCGCTACGCCAACCCCCGATCAGAACCGTGAACTCGTCCTCTATCAAGCGGACTACTGCCCCTTCTGTCGCCGGGTGACCCAGGCGCTGTCGGCCTTCGGGGAGCAGGTCCAAGTCGAGATCCGCGACACGATGCAACCCGAGTTTCGGCAAGAACTTCGGGAGCGAACCGGTCGCACCCAGGTGCCGTGCCTCATGATCGATGGCGTGCCATTGTTCGAGTCGCTCGACATCATCGCGTGGCTCGATTCGTATGTGGAACGAAAGGGGGCCTGATGCCGAGCTTGGCAGACCGATGGAAGGCGTTGCGCAAGGCGATGGCCGAGCGGGCGGCCAAGCGAACGTGGACGAAAACGGTCGAGCGCGCCCGGAGCGCCCTGGCTGCGGCCACCAAACCACTTCAGACCTTCGCCGATGCGGAACGCCAACGTTTTGAGGCCGCGCGTCGACGCTGGCATGCCCGAGAAACGCAGGGCGAGGCTACGGCAGCGCCCGCTGCAGACGAATCCGACGATCCGCGCTGATCGAACGCGCGAGCGCATCGGTGGTGCCGTCCGGCCATTGCACCGTGAGCGATTGCACCTCGGTGGCTTCGCCTAAGCCAAAGTGGGCCTCGGCCGGGCCAGCACTGCCGAGGCTTGTGCCTCCCGCCCGGATGGTACGTCGGAGTTCGGTTCCGTCAGGATGGAGAACGGTAATCACGGCGCCGATCGCTTCGTAGGAAGGCGCGAGTTCGACCACGAGGGTGTGGTTTGGACCGCACCGGGCCCAATCGACCCGAATGGGGCCTTCAAGGTCGCGCCGCACGACATCGAGCCAGCCATCTCGGTTGAGATCGACGGCCAGGATGCCTCGAGACGCGCCGCGATGCCCGAGGCCCCAGTCGATCAGGGCGAAGGTGCCATCGGCCTGCCCTTGGTAGGTTTGGTCGGGTTGTTCGAGGGCGTTGAGGGCGGAGGTGCCCCGCGGCGAGAAGGGCCCCACCGTGTCGAGGTGACCAAAGGCCACCAAGAGGTCGGCGATGCCATCGGCGTCGAGGTCTGCAAAGTCGGCGCCCCATCCCACCCAGGCGGGATCTGCGCCACCCGCAAGCAGGCCTGCCGCCGCCTGAGCTTCGATCCAGCGCGGCGCCGCCCCATCGACGGAGCGCGCGTAGACGAGCCGGTTCCACACCGGCATCACAAAGTCGTCCCAGCCATCGCCATTGACGTCGTGGGCCGCGACGCCCATTCCGGCCGCGGCGATGTGCAACCCCGAGTCGGGCGACAAGTCGAACGTGCCATCGGGTTGCTGACGCAGTGCGAGATTGGGCCGGTAGATCGGAAAGTCGTTGGCCAACAGCAGATCGAGCTGCCCGTCGTTGTCGAGGTGGGTCGGGGTGGCAACGAAGGTGTAGGCGGCGTGAGCGCCCTCGGGAAGGTCGGCCGTGTGGTCTTCGAATGGGCCAAGCTGGCCCGGGTTGGCGGGGCCTTGTAGCAAGATGCGAGTCGGATCGGCCGGGCCCTCGATGGCGGTGCGCCCATCGTCACCGGCCCGTACGGCGAGGTGACCGGCGACAATTATGTCGAGGCGCCCATCGCGGTTGAGGTCGGCGAACGCGGCCCCTTGCCCATGGTGGGGCACTGCGACCAACGGATCGGTTGTGGCGATGAACTGGGCTTGGCCCTGGTTGATCAACAGGGCGTCGGGCGGGCCGAACCGCGTAATCCAGACGTCCAAGTCACCGTCGCGATCGACATCGGCGAGTGCCGTGGCCGAGGCCTCTCCTCCGAGGGCGGCGAGCTCGTCCGGCAACTCGAGGGCCGCAAAGGTGGGTTCAGACAGCGGACCGCTCTGCAGGTAAACCGAGAGTCGTTCGGGGCCTGGCACCACCAGATCCAACCGATCATCGCCGTCGACATCGCCCACTCCGATGCCGGCGCCCGCAAACCGGTGCGAAGCCGCTGCATCGCCCTCGAGAAAGGTGGTGTCGAAGCCAAGCTCGGTGGGAGCAAGGCATTCGAAGGTGCTGATCTCTTCGACGTTGAGGGGTTCGACCGTGGACCCACACGCCCAAAGTCCCCACAATCCCATCCATCGCCAGTCACGCTGCATTCAGCAAAGCCCTCGCAGCTTCACGCGCCGCATCGCTTACCGTTCGACCTCCCAGCATACGCGCGAGTTCTTCGACCCGCGCGGCTCCTCGAATCGGAACGAGTTCGCTATGGGTGCGACCGTCTTCGATGCGCTTTTGAACACGGTAGTGCGTGTCGCCGAGGGCGGCAATCTGAGGCAGATGGGTGATGCACAGCACCTGGTGGTGCTCGGCGACCTGGCGCAATTTGTGGCCAATGGCTTCGGCGACCCCGCCACCAACCCCGCTGTCGACCTCGTCGAAGACGTAGGTTCCGACGGGCCCCTGGCCGGCCAACACCCGCTTCGTAGCGAGGAGGGCTCGCGACAGTTCCCCTCCGCTCGCGATGCGGCCAAGAGGACGTGGAGGTTCCCCAGGGTTGGGGCTGATCAGCAGTTCGACCTGGTCGGCGCCCCTGGCGGACAGTCGCCCGCCATCGAAGACCAGCGCCGCATCGCCAGGGTCTATTGGGGCTACGGAAACCTCGATTCGGGCCTGACCCATGCCGAGGTCGTGGAGTTCACGCCCGATTGCATCGGCGAGGTTTGAGGCGGCCTGCTCCCGCGCGGCGCGCAACTCGAGGGCGGCTTGAGCCGCATGGCCGAGCGCTTCTGCGACAGCAGCTTGTCGCTGTTCGAGCGAGAGATCGGCGGCATCGAGTTCGGCCAGCTCATGGGCGAGTGCTTCGCGCTTGGCAATCGCCGCATCGACATCGCCGCCAAACCGTTTGGCGAGCCGGCGCAGCTCCTGAAACCGCTCCTCGCGCATGGCCAGTTCTTCCGCATCGCCCGAGAGGCCTCGGGCATAGCGCCCCAGATCGTGGGCCGCGTCTTCGAGGTCGGCGAGCGCACCCTGCACCCGATTCGCGTAGACCGCCAATCCCTCGTCGTGGGTGGAGGCATGCGCCAAATCGCCTTGAAGCTCGGCCAGCTCGCTGCAAATCGCTCGTTCGCGACCGTACAAGGCATGCTCGGCCTGGCTCGCGGCCCGCCGGAGCAGCTCGACATGACGCAGCCGTCCCAAGGCCTCTTCCAGCGCTTCGATTTCGCCGGGCTTGGGGTCGACCCGTTCGAGTTCAGAGAGCTGAAACCGCAGCCACTCCTCTTGCTCACCACGCGCGGCGACCGCGCCGCGAAGCGAGACGAGCCCATCATGAGCGTCTTTGAGCGCGTGGTAGGCCTGGCCCATTCGAGTGGTGAGTTCAGGAACCGCGGCCCACCGGTCGAGCGTTTCGAGATGGGTGGCCGGATCGACGAGGGTCTGGTGTTCGTGCTGCGACGAGATGTCGATGAGGCCTGCGGCGAGGGCGCGAAGCTGGGTGGCCGTGGTCAAGCGGCCGTTGACGGTGGCCCGGCTGCGGCCCGACTGGACCACCCGGCGGATGACCAGTT
Organism: Myxococcota bacterium; assembly: GCA_039208735.1. GTDB lineage: Bacteria > Myxococcota_A > UBA796 > UBA796 > DRPG01. The sequence continues at coordinate 23,278 of JBCCQY010000025.1, forward strand.
CATCGTCTTGGGGAAACCCAAGCTCTTGCAGCCGTTGTTGGGCCTGAACATCGTCGGCGACTTCGAAGAGGGCTTCGATCTCGGCCCGCTCAGCGCCCGCTCGCACCACATCGGGGCTCGCCCGGCCTCCGAGCACGAGCTTGAGCGCATGGATGAGCATGGACTTGCCGGCCCCGGTTTCGCCCGAGATGATCGTCAATCCTGACCCAAAAGCGATTTCGGCGCTGGCGACGATCGCAAAGTCGTTGATGCGGAGTGCAGTCAACAAGGCAGTTCCTCCAGCCTTCAGACGTCAACGGGTGTTCAGTAACGCCTGGAGCGGTCAGTCCTTGGCAGGGCGCAAGATTTGTGTGGGCGTGACGACAAGATCGACGCGCTGGTCACGGACATCGTGGGGAACGTCGTCGACGATCGCTTCATCCAGCGCAAGGCCGATGCTGAACACCTTGTTCGCGGCCAGGTAGCGGTCGTAGAACCCTCCGCCCCACCCAAGACGCCGACCCGATCCATCGAAGGCCAAGCCTGGCACCAACACGGCGTCGACCGGAATGGCAGGCCCCGACCCGGTCGGAATGCCGAACGCCCCCTCGACACGGGGTCCCGCGTCTTCGACCATAACCATCGTGTTGGCCTCGATTCTGGGGATGGCCCAACGAACGTGGGGCAGGGCCTCACGAGCGGGAGACGTCGGGATCTCACGGCGGATGGCCAGGTAGGTGGCCACGGTAGATGCCGTGGCCAAAGGGGGCAGCGTCGCAAGGTTTTCGGCAATGCTTCGGGCGGCCGCGCGGAGGATGTCTCGTGTGACCGCGGCTCGCATGCGGCGCATGCGACGTCGAAACGCAGTCTTCTGGGCGACAAGGTCCATGGGCCGCTACGTACTCAGGTTCGCGGAGGTTGGGGTCACTTCCCTCGCTCCATTTCCGCAGAACCCAAACCGGTACTCGACGATCGCCGTAGGTCCCTGGAGCGTATCCGTCCTTGACAACGAAATGCGCCCCACAGTCGGTCGTTCGTTCGATAGTTTGAGGAACGGAGGACAAGTGCATGAAGTGGTGGTTGGCGTTGGCGGTGGCGTGCGTGGGCGATGATGACGTCGAGGACAAGACGACGCCCACCACACCGACACAGGCGGAGACCGGGACCTCGGGTTCAACCGGATCGACGGCGAGCACCGCAAGTACCGCGATGACGTCCGACACCGGCAAGACCGACGTTCCGACGGGGACCACCGGAGTTTCCGATACGGGCAGCGACGACACGGGCGTGGTGGCCGATGCCGATGCGGATACCGACGCCGATAGCGACTCCGATGCGGATTCGGACACCGACACGGACACCGATGCCGACACGGACGCGGATGCCGATACGGACGCGGATGCCGATTCCGATTCCGATGCCGATGCGACACCCAGCGCGGACCGGCCCGCTGGACCCCCACCCGTTACGCCGCCCCAGTCGGCGCCCACGACCGCTCCGTAGCGCATGGGGGCGCGCATTCTGCTCGTGGATGATGACGCGTCGCTACGCGAGGTCGTCCGGTATGCGTTGGACCGAGCGGGCTACGAGGTGATCGAGGCTGAGGACGGCCTGCGCGCTCTCGAACGATTCCCCGAGCAACCTGTCGATCTGGTGGTTCTCGACATCCTGATGCCCGAGTTAGACGGGCTCGCCGTGTGTCAGAAACTGCGTCAAACTTCTGATGTGCCGATCGTGTTCCTCTCTTCGCGGGCCGAAGAGGTGGACCGCATCTTGGGCCTCGAGATGGGAGGTGACGACTACATCAGCAAGCCGTTCTCGCCGCGCGAACTGGTGAGTCGGGTCAAGGCGGTGCTGCGGCGGACCCAACGGTCCGAGCCCGGTGAGCCAGCCGACGTGGTCGAGGCCGCAGGGATTCGGCTGGACGTCTCCGCCCATCGCGCGTTCGTTGGGACCTCGGAACTGACGCTCACCGTCACCGAGTTTCGCATCGTCGAGGTGTTTGTGCGGCGCCCGGGACGGGTCTTTACGCGCGATGAGCTGGTCGAACGAGCGTACCCGGGCCCCCACCACGTGTCGGATCGGACGCTCGACAGCCACATTCGACGGATCCGACAGAAGTTGCGGGAAGCCGGGCTCGATCCCATTACCACGGTGCATGGCCTTGGCTTCCGACTCGAGGAGGGCGCCTGAGCCACGAAGCCCGCGTGCCGGTGTTGCCACTGCGGGCCTGGCTTGCCTTGTCCCACCTCGCGGTGCTTTGCTTGCCGCTCGTTGTCGTCCTGCTGTCGGGCGCCTTGGGCCACGATCTCGTACAACAAACGCGGGAGGACGTGGAACACCAGGCAGATTTGGTGGCCATGGTTCTCGCGGCCGAGATGACCCTGGCCCGCCTCGACGACCCCGAGGCGACCTTGCAGAGCTGTGCCGATCGGCTGTCCGCGAAGCTTCGTGCGGCCAAGGCGTCGACGTTGGCGGGCTTCGAGCTGACCGATGTAAGTGGCGTGGTCACCGCCACCTCGGGCACGCAGCTTGGTCAGGATCTTTCGGACCGTCGCGAGGTCAAGATTGCGCTGCAAGGGCGTATGGGCAACATCATCCGGCCACGGGTGCCCCGAAGGGACATGCCGCTGTGGGGTCCAGGACGTCGGGCCAGGGTGTGGGTCTTTGTTGCGGTCCCCATCGTCGTAGAGGGCGAAACCCTGGGCGCGCTTGTCGTGTCGAGAACGCCCCGCGAGGAACTCCAAGCGCTCTACCGCATGGCTCCCCGCGCCATCTTGGCCGCAATGGGCGCACTCATCCTCACGATTGCCCTGGCGTTTGGCGCCGCTGTACTGGCGACTCGGTCGTTGCAAACCCTCGATGCGAGCGCGAACCGAATTGCGCGCGGTGATTTGGACGGCATGGCCGCGTTGGCTCGGCCGGAGTTGTCGCATGTGGCCGAGGTCGCAGGGGTGGCCCGCTCGGTTCGACGAGCGGCGTTGCGCCTACGAGAACGGATCGACTACATCGGGGAGTTCGCAAGCAACGTGTCCCACGAGTTCAAGACCCCGTTGGCGACGTTGCGGGGCACCGTCGAACTCATGGTCGATGAAGGTGCCGCGATGCCCGAAGCCCAGCAGCGTCGGTTCCTCGACAATGCGTCGCGGGAAATCGACCGGCTCGAGCGTCTGGTCACGGGACTCTTGGCGTTGGCCAGAGCCGATCAAGCCCGAGCCAACGAGCCGGTCGATTTCGGTGAGGTCGTTCGTCGCGTGGGGGAGCGCCTCGATGTTGAGGTCGAGGGAGAAGCTGGCTGGGTCCGCGGCAGTGGTGTGCAGCTTGAAACGCTTCTCGAGAATCTGATTCGCAACGCACGGGAGCATGGCGGTGACACGGTGCGCGTGCGGCTTCGAGGCTTCCACGAAGATGGGGGCACCGGCGTGATTGTGGCCGATGACGGCCGGGGGATTTCGGCCGCCAACCTGCCGCAGGTGTTCGACCGGTTCTTCACCACCCGACGCGATGACGGGGGAACGGGACTGGGGTTGGCCCTCGCCAAGGCCGTCGTGGTCCAGCATGGCGGCACGATCGAGGTCCACAGCCAGCCGGGCGACACCCGGTTTGTGGTGCGGCTCCCGGCCGTCTAAAGGCGGAGCAGCCCGAGGCGCACGGCTCGAACCACGGCGTCGGTGCGTCCGCTAGCGTCGAGCTTCACGAGAATGCGGTCGACGTGGAACTTGGCGGTGTGGGGCGAAATATCGAGCGCTAGGGCAATCTCGCGGTTGCTTCGTCCTTCGGCAAGCAATTCGAGGACCTCGGTCTCCCGAGGGGTGAGGGGCTCAACCTCTTCTTGGCCTGGGGGGGGCGCGGCTCGAAGTAGACCTTCGAAGCGTGGATCTACCACCTGTAGCCCGCTGCGGACCGCGATCAGTGCGGCGGTGAGTACGTCGGATTCAACCTCGCGGTGCAACACCCCTGCGGCACCGGCCCCGAGGGCCTGGGCGGCCCGGTCCGCGTCCCGTGCGAGCACCACTGCCGGCACCCCGACTTCGAGGCGCCGTGGATCCTTGATGGGCTCCTCGGCGTCCCACAACAGGGCCTCCACGCCGTTTGTCGCCACCAACGGCACCAGATCGACATCGGTGGCGACCGCACGGACCACCTCGATCTCGTGGGGCAACAACGCAGCGAGGCCACCCCGGACCAGGGGGTCGTCCGCGACGAGAACGACGGACAGCTCCGTGATCATGGGTGGATCACGGCTGTGGAGCGCCCGAGCGAAGCCGAACCGGCATCCACCGGACGCCCGGCTGTCCGGTCAGCGAAGGAATGCGAGAGAACCGCATTTCAGAGACAAAGCTCTGGTATTCTTCGTCACCCAGTACGTCGGCGATGCGTTTGGCCTGCGCTTGGCGGTACTGGGCGACGTCGCGGCGTGCATTCGCCCATTCCCGAGGGTCCTGGATGCCGCTGAGTCGTGACTCAGCGCCATCGAGCGTTTCGACGAGCAGGTGGCGTACCCGCTCGGTGGTGTCGGAATCCCACCCGCGCTCATTCGACAGCTCATCGAGGCGGGCTTCCATCTGATCCCGCCGGTCTTCCGGCTCGGAGCCGAGCGCGGTCGGAGGCTTGAACACACCCGGCGCGGCGGCGAATTCCCGCTTCAGCGCGCGTACCCGTGGGGCGCCCGGCGGTGCGTTGACCGACCGTGGAGCGAGGGGCTCGCCCTTGACGGCGTCCGCACGCGGAGGGAGCGGCGACCGAATGCGCTTGGGAGCTTCGCGGGCGACTTTGGGCGTCGCCTGGGTTGACGCTACCGAAGGGCCAGTATCGAAGCGGAAGACCATCGACGCGACGCCCATGGCGACCACGGCGAGCCCCACCAGGACTGCCAACCACGTCCAACGTCCGATATTGAGAGGCATGGCGCACTTTAACGCGCCGTTCGCAGGAGGAGGCGGCGTGCCCGAGTACCCGGACGTGGTCGTCTACATCGAGCGGTTGCAGGCGCTCGTTCAAGGTCAGCCGTTGGAGGCGATTCGCCTTGGAAATCCGTTTGTGCTGCGCACCGTCGTGCCTCCGCTTTCGGTACTCGCCGGCCAGGAGGTGCTCGAAATCCGCCGCATGGGCAAGCGCATCGTCTTTGGATTCCCCGAATCTAGGTTTCTCGTCATTCACCTGATGATCGCGGGCCGTCTGCGAATGAAGAAAAAGGGGGCCAGTCAACGAGGCCGAGACGTCCTTGCGGTGTTCGACTTTCCCAAGGCAAGCCTCGTGTTCACCGAAGCAAGCAAGAAAAAGCGGGCCTCCATTCACCTGGTGGAGGGCGAAGAGGCGCTGACGCCCTTCGACCGAGGTGGGCTCGAGGTGTTCGACATCGACCTGGTGACGTTCACCGAGCGGTTGCGGGCCCGTCGGCACACCCTCAAGCGGGCGCTCACCGACCCTCGGATCTTCAGTGGCATCGGCAATGCCTACTCGGATGAGATCCTTTGGCGCGCCAAGCTTTCGCCCATCAAGCTCACCACCTCGGTGACGGACGAAGAGGCGGAGACCCTCCTTGAGGCGATTCGCACCGAGTTGACCGCGTGGACCGACCGCTTTCGAGACGAGGTGGGTGACGGATTCCCCGACAAGGTCACGGCGTTTCGCGAAGAGATGGCCATGCACGGTAAGTTTCGCAAGCCCTGTCCTCGTTGTGGAGACCCGGTCCAACGAATCGTGCATGCCGAGAACGAGAGCAACTACTGTGCGACATGCCAGACCAACGGACGCCTGCTCGCAGACCGAGCCCTGTCGCGGTTGCTCAAGTCGGATTGGCCGCGAACCCTATCCGAACTCGAAGAGCGCCTCGGGACCGACGACAAATCGGATTGAAGGTCAGCCGTTGTTCGGTGAAAGTGTTGTTCGAACCTCCATCTGACTGTGCAGGGTGCGATGCACAGGGCACCGGTCTGCGATCTCGAGGAGGCGCTGGCGCTGCTCTGCAGAAAGGTCTCCGACCACGTCGAGGGTTCGGTGGATGACTTCGAGGCGTACCGATTCGCCCTCGGCGCACCCCGCGCAGTCCTTGGCGTGGTTGCGTTCGTGGCGTAGCGTGACGATCACCTCTTCGAGCGGCCACTGTTTGCGATCGGCGTACATGCGAAGCGTCATCGCGGTGCACGCTCCCAGCGACGAAAGCAGCAGGTCGTAGGGAGTCGGCCCGGTGTCGGTGCCTCCAAGGCTCGGGGGTTCGTCGGCCACGAATCGATGATGCCCGGCGCGGATCTCGGTCCGGAATCCCGAAGACACCACGGCTTCGACCTCGCCATGGGCCAACGGAGCGTCAGCGGTCGGAGGGTCCAGGGTGCGGTCCGCCCAGGCTGCGATGAGGCTTCCCACCCAGGCTGCGTCTCGCCGGTCGGTCAGCAGATGGTCGGCTTGGTCTAGCGAAACGAACGACTTGGGATGCCTGGCGGCAAGAAACATGTCGCGCGCGTGATCGATCCCGACCACGGTGTCGAAGGGTGCGTGGAGGACGAGCAGCGGACGCCCCAGGTTGGCCAGATCCTCTTCGATCGAGCTGCGTTCCAGATCTTCGAGGAGGGCCTGGCCCACCTTCAACGTGCGGCCGGCAAGCTCGATCTCGGCCTCACCGCTCGTTTTCAATGTCTCGCGAACGGGAGCCAAGATGTGAGCCGCGTGACTGGGGTCAAAGGGCGCCCCGATCGTGACGACCCCACGAACGTCGGGGAGTTCCTTGGCGGCGGCCACGACGGCGGCCCCACCGAGGCTATGGCCTACCAGGAGCCGGACGGGACCTTCGCGTTCGGCTAGCCAACGGGCCGCGGTGACGAGGTCGGCCACATTGGACAGGAAGGTGGTTTCGGTAAATGCACCTTCGGATTCCCCGAGTCCGGTGAAATCAAATCTCAAGACCCCGTAGCCCTCGATGGCCAGAGCATCCGTGATGAGGCGCGCGGCCCGCAGATCTTTGCCGCACGTGAAACAGTGGGCCAACACAGCCCACCCTTGCGGGCGACCGGCGGGACGCCGAAGTCTTCCCGCTAAGATGGCTCCGGTGGAACCCTCGAAGGTGACCCGCTCGTCTCGCATGCGTCCTCCGTGTCCTGGCATCGCTTCGTGGATGGTATGACACACCGCAGTTCCAGGAGAACAGCGATGCCCCTCGAAGACATCGACCCCAAGACCGCGTTACAGCGCCAGTCCGAAGGTGCCCGCTACATCGACGTCCGCGCCCCCGAGGAGTTCGCCGCGGGTCACCCGACCGGCGCCGTCAACATCCCCATCGCGTTTGCCACGCCCACCGGAATGGCGCCCAACCCTGAGTTTGTGAGCGTGGTGCAGCGGCACTTCTCGCCTGACACGACACTCTTGCTCGGCTGCAAGAGCGGAGGTCGGAGCGCACGGGCACTGCAGGCGTTGGCCGCGGCGGGCTTTACGAACCTCGCCAACGTGGTCGGCGGATTCTACGGTGGACCGGGGGCTCCCGGGTGGAGTGATCTTGGCTTGCCCTCGTCGACCGAGACCGAGGGTGTGTCGTACGACGACCTGAAGTAGACCGCTGTGGCACGGGGCTGCGGCTGCTTCATTCCGCTTGCCATGACGGTCCTGGGCTTCGGGTTCGGAGTCCAAGCGCTGACCGTGTTGTCGACCAATCCAGAGCCCACCCAGGTTCCTTGCGCCGATTTGGTCGACCAGCCCCCCCCGGCAGACTGGCTGCGGCTCGAGCGGTGCGAGGCCGACCCGGTCGTCGCCTTGCACCTTGGCCAGGGGCACCCGAGAGAAGCGTGGGCGGTGCTTCGCTCCACGGGAGCCACGAGCGACGATCCGGTCCACATCATTGTTGAAATCGACGATCGTGAACTGCTTTCGAGGATGCCTCTCGACGGAACCCTGACGGAGGAGCTGCAAGAGTCGCTGGCGATCAGCGAAGGACGCGTGAGGGGCAGCGATGGGCTTGGCATGCGCGCGCGTACCCTACTCGACCAGGCCGGCTTCGAGGTTGCCCCCGACGTGGTGGTTCTGCGCTGGGGCGATCGGCCGACGCTGATGGCGGTGGTGGCCTGGCTAGGGCTGGGAGGCCTTGGCGTTGTCGCTTTGGCGGTGACCGTTCTGTCCATCCTGATGCCCACCCACGACTCCGAGAGGACGTCCGCGGTATCGTGACGCCGCTGGAGGCAGCATGCTGTGGATGATCGCGACGGCCGCGTGGGCCGCCTATCCGACCCCAGACCGGCCCTACGTCACCCGCAGCGGCGCGCTCGTGGCGGCCAATACCCTCGAACTCGAGCTTGGGTACCGCTACTTGAACGTGAGCCAGGTGCCGGCGGCGCTCAAATACACGGTAAAGGGCGGTGTGGTCGAAGCGCGCGTGGAAGCGAATCTTTCGGGCGTGGGTCAGAATGCGCCCGATCTCCTTGCCGGGATGAAGGTCAAGTTGCTGCGACAAGAGCGAAACAGCCTCGCGTTGTGGGCCGCTTCGGCGGTGCCGGTGGGGGAGGGTGAAGCCTGGCGCGGCGAGCTGCACCTGCTGTTCACCACCGTTCTGAGCAGCGCGGTGGGCCTCCGTGTCGAATCGGGCATCGACTTTGTTGGGGGCGACGGCATCAATTTCGGAGGGGTGCCGCTGAATGCCGCGGTGACGTACCATCCCGTTCGTCGATTTGGGCTCATCGGCGAAGTGTCAGGCGTCATCGGGAGCCCAGGCTGTGACGACCGCTGCATCTACGGCAATGCCCAGGTGATGGCGGGGATTCGCGGTCGCCTGACCGAACTGTTGGTGGTCGATGCGTCGGGCGGCTACGCGTTCACCCCCGACGAACCCTTTGTGGGCGTGGGGTTCACTTCGAACTTTGGCAGGGTTGAGTAGACAGTGGTGGTCGGGCTCTGGTGGACGCTTGGGGGTTGCCTCGGGCTGGGAGAAACGGTTCCCCCGGCCCCGCCGCTTGCGGTGGATCACGGGGTGGATGTGGCCAAAAAGCGCATCCGCATCGGGGCCCTCAACGATGAGTCCGGCCCTGCCAAGGCCATCGGCCATCCGTTTGCGGTGGGCAAGCGGGTGCTGGTGGCGGCCGTCAATGCGGGCGGCACCGGGGTGCTGCCCGATGGATGGACCGTCGAACTCGTCGAGCGCGATCACGGCTACGTGCCCAAGGAGGCGCAGCGTGCCCTTCAGACCCTTCGTGACGACGTACTCTTTGTGTCGACGAGTTTTGGCACCGACCACACCCTGGCCCTTCAAGAGGGGTTGAGTGCGGCGAACCTCATGGCGTTTCCGGCTTCGCTGTCGACCGCCCTTCAGGGTCATGCCCTGACCCCACCATTGGGCGCTTCCTACGAGGCGGAAGCGCGGCGTGCTGTCGACTACCTGATCGACGATGCCGATGGACGTCCCGTACGAATCGCGGTGATTCATCAAGACGATGCCTACGGCCGAGACGTGGCGAAGGGAGCCGCACGCGGTGCGCAGGACTACGCGTTGTCGGTCACGCTGGCCCTTCCCATTGCGGGGCCTGGCGATCCCGAGGCCTTGAGCGATCAGCTCTCCAAATCCTCGATTACCCACGTGGTGCTCGGCACATTGCCGCCGCTGACCCTCGGGTTGCTCGAAGCAGCGGTGTCTCGTTCGTCCGAAATCGCTTGGGTGGGGACGACCCCTGCGTGGAGTGATGCATTTGAGGCTCGCCCTGATGCCAAGGAGCTTCTCGCGCGGTACGCCCAGGCCTCTTCGTTGCCGTTTTGGGGCGAAGAAGTCCCGGGAATGACCGAATTTGAAAAGGCGTTTGCCACTCATGCACCAGGCGAGACCCCCGACGGCTACGTGCTCATGGCGTACGTGCAAGGCATGGTGCAACTCGAAGCCGTGCGAGAGGCGATCGAGGCGGGAGACGTGACCCGACAGGGGTACCGCAAGGCGCTCGGCGGGCTCCACCATGTCGATGCACACGGCATGTTGGGTGCGCTGGATCTGTCCCGTTTGCCCGGGGCCGTTACCGAGCGCGTGCGCATTCTGAAGCCTCGACTCGCAACGGAAGGGCCTCGCTTTGCTGAGGTTCTGCCACAGACGAGGCCCGGACCGCGCCGCGAGCGCCCGGGGCAAGCGGCGATGGACGATGAGGCGAGTTCGGGGAGCTACCCGGGTGAGGGGGCGGACGAACTCGACGCCGAGCCGTAGTCTTACTCACGACCATCCTTCGTTAGCCGCCCCGCAACCCCACACCGATGCGAATGATGTCGGCCAGAACGCCGCTTGCGGTGACCGCTCCCCCCGCTCCGGCTCCACTGACGACCAATGGATGGGTCGCATACCGCTCGGTGTAGAACGCGACCATCGACTGGCTCGATGACAAGGCGAAGGCAGGATGACCTTGCCCCACGGTCGTCACCCCAACCTTCAGCACGGGGGTGGCCGCAGGATCGATGACGGCGAGGTAACGGAGGACTTCGCCGCGCCCCCGCGCGGCGGAGACCCGGTCTGCGAGCCCTTGTCGGGCATCTTTGAGCGCCTCGAGAAACGCCTCAACTTCCGGGATGTCGAGCAGGGTGGCGTCGACGAGAGGTTCGATTTCGACTTGGTCCATTTCGAGGTCGAGCCCAAGACGTCGGGCCAGGATGAGCGCCTTGCGCGCAGCATCGACGCCTCCGAGGTCCTCTTGGGGGCGAGGTTCGGTAAATCCCCGTTCCCGGGCATCTGCGACCGCTTGATCGACCGGGACGCCCTTCGAAAGCTCGTCGCATAGATAGCCGAGCGTCCCCGACAACGAACCGACGATGCGATTGACGACATCGCCAGTCTGGATCAGCGTATCGAGGGTGGAGAGCACAGGGAGGGCCGCGCCCACGGTGGTTTCGTGTTGGTACGATCGGTGGGCGCGTCTGGCGGCATCGCGGAGTGCCGCGGCCTCCTCGCCTGCGATGGTCAGCGGCTTCTTATTGGCGGCCACCACGTGGATGCCCCGCGCGAAGGCTTCGCGGTACAGCGCTTCCATCCCCGCTGCGGCGGTGCAGTCGACAAGGATGGGAACCGGCAACCGGGCCAATTGATCGAGCACATCCGAGGTCACGGGACCGTGGGGTCCAAAGGCCGTCTCCGCCTGTTGGGACCAGGTATCGGCGTGAAGTCCCTCGGCGTCGAAGGCTAGCTTAGCGCTCGTAGCTACGCCCACGAGCTGGGGGTCGATGCGCAAAGACGTCCGTAGGGCATGCCGTTGGTCACTGATTTGGGTGAGCAGCTGCGATCCGACGACCCCCGTGCCGAGCAACACGATGGACAGGGGGGTGTGGGTCAGGTGGAACGCAGCGTGAACGGTCCGTACCGCCGTCACCAGGTCGGCATGATCGACCACGCAGGAGATCGACCGAGCGGTGGCGGATTGACCGATCGTGTGGACGTTCACGCCGATCTGGCCGAGTGCCGCGAACATGCGGCCGGCCACATTTGGGGTGCGGCCCATCGCTTCTGCGACCAGCGTCAAGAGCGCGACTGGGGTTCGCACGCGAATCGATTCGAGCGCTTCGCGGGAAAGCTCGGTGGCGAACACCCGCTCGAGTTCGTCTTTCACCGCGTGGGCTTGGGCTTGGGGTACGACGAGCGACAGCGCTTGGCCGTGGGCGGAGTGGGTGACCAGCCACACCTGTTCGGTGACGGTCTGCAATGCCCGGTGGACCCGTTCCCCGAACTCCGGCGAGTGGTGCCGGTCTCGGAGTCGAAGGTCGAGCAGGGCCAAGTCGGTGACCGACGTGACCGAGGTGGCGCGGGTCTCGTCGTCGCTGCCGTGTTGGTCCACGGTCGTGCCAGGGTCCGCGGGGTCGAACGTGTTGCGGACTACCATGGGAATGCGCGACGCGAGCAGGGGGACCAGGGTGCGAGGATGCAGCACGCGCGCGCCAAAGGTCGCAAGCTCGAGGGCTTCTCCGTAGGTCATCCGCTCGAGGGTTCGCGCGTCAGAGACGATGGCCGGGTCGGCCGTCATGACCCCCGCCACGTCCGACCAGATCTGAAGCTCCTTGGCGGAAAGGGCGTTGGCCACGAGGGCGGCCGTGTAATCCGAGCCGCCTCGACCAAGGGTAGTGGTACGACCGTCGCTCGTCGATCCCACGAACCCCATGATGACGGGCACCGCATTACCCAGTGGGATCAGCGTCTCTCGAAGCGCCGCATAGGACGCCACTTCGTCGACATGGGCTTGGCCGAAGCGGGCATCGGTGCGGCACCAACGCCTCGAATCGATGGGCTGGGCGGATCCGCCTGCCGCAATGAGGCGTGCGGTGACCACCTCGACCGCCAACATCTCTCCATACGCGAGGACCGAGTCCCGCGTGGCGTCGGAAGCCTCACCAAGCAGGGCCACGCCGACGAGGAGCTGCCGAATCTCGTCGACGCGGGCCGTGAGCGAGCCCGTCAGATCGTCGGACTGCGCGCATTGCATCGCGGTTTCGAGGACCTGGTCGAGCTGGGCAAACGCCCCTTGTCGATCGCGGCGCTCGGCGCGGTCTAAGGCTTCGGCGAGTCGGTCGGTGGTGCTTCCCAGGGCCGAGACGACCACGGCAGGCTGCTCCTCGGCCATCACCAGGGCGCACACGCGGGTGAGGTTTTCAGGAGAGCCGATCGACGTGCCTCCGAACTTCAAGACGGTCCAGGTCACGAATCGATCTCCAGGAGGGTGCCGAGAAGCGTCCCCGGCATGAGGAAGGCGTCGTGGCCATGCGGGCTTGACAGCTCTCGATAGCTGCCGCCAGGCACGGATTCGCACAACGCACGAAGCAAATGAGGGTGAAACAGCTCGTCGGAGTGGATGCCTACGCCCCGGACATCGTGGAGCCGGGCGCGTCCCCACTCCCCGTCGGTCGACCAGGATTCGTGGTCATCTCGTGTGGGGCGTGTTTCGAGATCGTGGTGGTCCATCGCATCCAGCATCGACACGTAGGAGGCAGGATCAAACCTTGAAACGAGCTTTGCGCCGTGGTGCTGCAGGTAGGTTTGCATGGCATAAGCACCAAAGGGGTGGGTGCCGCGAACCGTTCGCCCTTGCCGCTCTTCGAGCCCTTGCTCACTGCGGTACGAGAGGTGGGCAAGGGCCCGAGCGAGAGGCAACCCGGCCACGGGGTCCGTGAGTACGGCTTGCCGACCCACGTGATTGAAGCCCAGGATCCAAGGTGTACTACGAGGGCCACACGCCACCGCGTCGACCGCTTCGAATCGATCGGGCGCCAGCACTTGCATGCAAAGGGCGAGGTTGCCGCCGATCGAGCCGCCTACCACGCGTTCGACGCGTTTGACGCCCAGTCCATCGAGCGCCAACAGGGTGACCCGGGCTTGGTCCCAGGCCGTGAGGGGAGCGGGGCGCCAGCTTGGGTTCGGTGGGAGGTTGTTGAGGTCTGGCGGCTCGGGAAGGTCAGACCAGCGCGGAAACGCTGCGTCCGCCGGTCCGTAGGACCCGTAGCAGGACCCGAGGTGATTCAGGCCGATTAGTCGCGTTTTTGTTGGGTCGTAGGGACCATCTGGCCCGATGAGGAACGACCACCATCCATCGGGCTCGCCGGCTTGTGCATCGCCCGTCAATGCGTGCATGAACAAGACCGTGGGCACATCTGCCTCGAGCCGCGGCGGGGGGCTTGCCCAAAGCGTTTCAAGCGCCGCCGCATCTCTTCGAATCGGGCCTGGGTCGATGTCGATGGGGGACAAACCTTCCAGGCCCGGACCTGCCGCCCAACCGCGCACGTGGAGCCCTGGCAAACGGAGTCCGCATTGCAGTGTCAGTGGCGGTAGCGGAAGGTCGAACTGCACGATCAGCTCACTTGGTCAAGTGCCTGGTCGATGTCGGCGATGATGTCGTCGATGTGCTCGAGTCCGACACTCACGCGGACCAGGTCGGGCGTAACGCCCGTGGTCGCTTGCTCTTCGACCGAGAGCTGGCTGTGGGTGGTCGAAGCGGGGTGGATGACCAGCGTGCGGCTGTCACCGATGTTGGCCAGGAGGCTGGCGAGTTCGACCTTGTTCACGAACGTCTGGCCGCCTTCCGCCCCGCCGGGCACCCCAAAGGTCAACAGACCCCCGAAGCCTCCCTTCAGGTACTTCTTGGCCGTCGCATGGCCCGGGTCGTCTTCGAGGCCAGGATAGCGAACCCAGCTCACCTTGGGGTGAGCCTGCAGATGGCGTGCGAGGGCAAGCGCGTTTTCGCAGTGACGCTTCACGCGAAGGTCCAACGTCTCGGCCCCTTGGATGAAGTGATGGGCATTGAACGGCGCAAGGCAGGCGCCGAAGTCGCGAAGGAGTTCGACCCGTGCTTTGAGGATGTACGCGAGGTTGCCGAACGCCTGCGACAACACGAGGCCGTGGTAACCAGGGTTCGGCTCGGTGAATTCGGGAAATTTGCCTTGCGTCCAGTCGAAATTGCCGCCATCGACGATGATGCCCCCGATCGCCTGACCGTGGCCTCCGATATACTTCGTGAGGCTGTTGAAGACGATGTTGGCGCCGTGCTCGAGCGGATTGACGAGGGCGGGAGTGGCCGCCGTATTGTCGACGATGAGCGGAATCTGGTGCCGTTTCGCGATGTCGGCGATGGCCTCAAAATCGGGCACCACGAGCAGCGGGTTGGGGAGCGACTCGAGGTAGATCGCGCGCGTCTGTGGGGTAATGGCAGCTTCGATGGACTCGGGCTTGGTCGCATCCGCAAAGTGCGTCGTGATGCCGAGGCGGGGCAGGGTCGTGCTGAAGAGGTTGTAGGTGCCGCCATACAGCGCGGATCCACTGACGATGTGGTCGCCCGAACGCAGAATGGTCAGCAATCCAAGCGTCTCTGCGGCTTGCCCCGAACTCACCCCAAGGGCGGCCACCCCTTTTTCGAGGGCTGCGATCCGCTGCTCGAGTACGTCGACCGTCGGATTCATGATGCGGGTGTAGATGTTGCCGAACTCCTGCAACGCGAACAAGCGACCCGCGTGGGCGGCATCCTCGAAGACGTAGGAGGTCGTTTGGTAGATGGGCACCGCCCGTGAGCCCGTGGTGGGGTCAGGGGTGTAGCCATGGTGGAGGGCCAGGGTTTCGGGACGGTAGGGCATGCAATCTCCTCGTTCGTTGGCAACGGTGGACGGTGCCCGACCTCACGCACGCCACAGGACGCCACGACAGGTCGGGGCCTTGGAGTCTCGGTGGATGGAAGGGAGTTACGGCTGACCACAGCGCCGAGACGCGCAGGGTCAGCTACGACATACAGCAACACCAACAGACGGCGCAGCAGGCAATGGGCCCTGCGCTCGGACGATGGTGTGGGTGGGTTGTCGGCATCTTCTCGACCTTCCGCGTTCTGTGGAGCGACGTCAAGCGCGTCCGTTTCACAGGATGTGTGTCTTCCTGCTGGCGCCAGCGTTATTCGCGGATCCAAACCGATGACCACCGTGGCATTGGCCGCGCGCGGGGTCGGGCTGCGCGTGCCTAAAATCTACGTGTGTGGTGCCGATGGTCGAGGGCGAGGAGACGCCCTTGAATACAAGCTCAAATTCGTCGGTGGTGCCTTCCACGTTGATCGTTGATGACAATGAAGCGGACGCGGTCTGGACCAAGCGAACCCTCGAACGGTCGGGTCGCTATGGCGAGATCTTCGTCGAGGAGAGCGGCTCTGACGCGATCGCGCGGTTCCGCGAATACGAAGCCCGTCGCCAGAAAGAGCCCGCCCGGTGTCCTCCAATGCTCGTCCTGCTCGACATCAACATGCCGGGAATGAATGGCTACGACGTGCTCAAGGCCTTGCGCGCAAGTCCTCACCGCGCGGATTCGCCTGCGCTTCCGCACCACATTTTCATGCTGTCGTCGTCCGACGATGACTTCGACAAACTCCTGTCGCGCAGCTTCGAGATGGTGGGCGGGTATTTGGTCAAGCCGCTCTCACCAAGCCAGGCAGCGGACCTCGCGGACCGATTTGGAACGCCAACTCATGAGTGAGGTCATCGAGCCGGGTCCAGTCCTCTTCGACCACTTTGCGCGCCTGGCCCACGACCTGCTTGCCGTGGCGACCCTGGATCGGTTCGTTTGGGTGTCCCCACGTTGGACCACGGTGCTCGGTTGGTCCGAAGCCGAATTGGTGACGCTGCCTTACAACTCCTTTGTGCACCCCAACGATGTGGAGGCAACCGTGGAGGCGGCCAAGGCGCTGGGCCGTGGTGAGCCCACGGTTCGGTTCATCAACCGGTACCGAACCAAGAGCAACGGGTACCGCTGGCTCGAGTGGAACGCCTCTCCCGCGGACGATGGCCTTCTGTATTGCATCGCTCGCGACGTGACGGATCGGCAGGCGGTCGAAGAGAAACTTCGCCAGCAAGCTGCACTTGTCACGATGGCTGAACGCATCTTCCATACGGGGCATTGGTACGTCGACCTCGTGGCCGAAACCGTGTTTTGGTCTCCCGAGGTCTATGCCATTCACGGGCTTGACCCTGATCACTTTACGCCATCGCTAGCTCGGGGAATCGACGCCTACCATCCCGATGACCGTGACCTCGTGTCCGTTGCCGTCCAAAGGACCATCGAGCACGGTGAGTCCTTTGAGTTCGAAGCCCGCATCGTGCGGCCCTCGGCGGAAGTCCGATTGGTCCACTCCGTGGGGCAGGCACACTTCGATTGGACAGGGGCGATTGTCGGGTTTTATGGTGTCTTCAGGGACATCACAAATGACGAGCGGGTGAAGCGAACCCAGGAACTCGAACAGTTCGCCTACGTCGCTTCGCATGACCTAAGGCAACCTGTGCGAACCATCCGTGCGTTCATGGGAGCGCTCGAAGAGGAACACGAACTCGGCCTCGATGAAGAAGGTCAGCGCTTCTGGGGATTTGTGAAACGGGCGGCCGAGCGACTGGACCACCTGGTCACCGACTTGGCGCGCTACACACGCGCGAGCAAGCGCTCCGAGGCGCAGCCCGTGGATCTGGGTGCGGTGGTGGGGCGAGCGATCGCCGCCGTCGCGGAGGAGTTTGATCAACGAGGCGGCGGCTTGGGCATCCATGGCACGTTGCCCACGGTCCTCGGCGATCCGGTTCGACTCGAGCAGGTCTTCGACAACCTGTTTCGCAACTCCCTACGGTTTGCGGGAGAGCGACCGCCTCGCGTCATCCTCTCGTGGGTTCCCGACGCTCAAGAGGGCACGGCCACCGTGATTGTGTCGGATCAGGGGCGTGGGTTTGAGCCAGGGGCCGCCGAACTGATCTTCGAGCCCTTTCGCCGCCTCTCCAACGATGACGATGGTGGGACCGGGATTGGTCTGGCCATCGTTCGGCGTTTGGTCGAGAGCTTTGGGGGGCAGATCTGGGCGCAAAGTCAGCCTAACCTCGGGGCGACGTTTTTTGTTCGCCTCAAGATTGGGTAGCTAGCGGTTTTCAAAGCGCTCGCCAAGGCGGGCAAGCAGCTTTTGGTGGAGCCCCCCGAACCCTCCGTTTGAGAGGATGGCGACGACGTCTTTGGGATTGGCCTGCAGGGCTACGGTTTGCGCAATTGTATCGGCATCTTCAAGGGTGGATGCATCGATTCCGCGGTCGCTCAATTCACGCACGAGCCGGTCGGCCGAAAACCGTTCATCCTCGGGAATTCGGCTCTGATCATGAGGCCGCGCCACAATCACCTTGTCAGCATTACCGAAGGCCTCGGCATACTCCTGCTGAAAGACCGCGCGTCGCGAAGTTGCGCTACGCGGCTCCCATACTGCCCAAAGGCGACGCTCGCCAAATCGCTGACGCAACGCGTCAAGGGTCAGGGAAACGGCCGTAGGGTGGTGGGCAAAGTCGTCGATGACGGTCACTTCGCCGGGTTCCCCGATGACCTCTTGCCGACGTCGAATCCCTTGGAACCCTTCGAATCCAGGAACGAGTTCCCCTGGTGTGACCCCATACGCGGTGGCTGCGGCGGTGGCGGCCACCTGATTGTAGAGGTTGTGTTCGCCGACGAGGAAGCTTTCGAAGGTTCCGACGGGTTGTCCGTAGCGAAGCACTGTGAACGTCATCGTGCCCTTGTCGGTATCGATCCCATCGACACGACCATCCCACTCTTGCCCCTTGCCATAGGTCCAGACTCGGGCTGCGCACTCCCGAGCCACATCGGCAGCCCCTGGGTCGTCGCCCCGAACGATCAACGTGCCGTCCGGAGGCAGGATGTGCATGAGCTTCCGGAAGCTCTCCTTGACGTGGTCGAGGTCGCGGTAGATGTCGGCATGGTCGAACTCGACCGAGGTAAGGATGCAGGTCTTGGGACGGTAGTGGAGGAATTTCGGTCCTTTGTCGAAAAACGCGGTGTCGTATTCGTCGCCTTCGACGACAAACACCTGCCCACTACCCGCGCGTGCGGTGCGGTCGAAGTTCTTGGCAATGCCGCCGACGAGGAAGCCAGGGTTCCGCTCGGCCGCTTCGAGCAACCAGGCCGTCAGGCTGGTGGTAGTGGTCTTGCCGTGCGTGCCCGCGACTACGATACTGTGGGCCTCCTTGAGGAAGAGTTCGCCGAAGACCTCGGGAAAGCTCGCATAGTTGAGATTGCTTTGAAGAAGCGTGGCGGCTTCTTCGTACTCGGCCCGGATCACGTTGCCGACGATGACCAGATCGGGGTTGTGGTCGAGGTTCGAGGCGACGTAGCCTTTCATCACGTCGATCCCGAGGGACTCGAGGTAGGTCGACATCGGCGGGTAGACCTCGCCCTGATCAGATCCCGTGACGGTGTAGCCTGCGTCCTTGAGCATTCCGGCCAGGGCGGCCATGGCGGTGCCGGCCACGCCCATCACATGGACGGTGCGGATAGGGGTGGTGGCGTCGATCTGATGCGGCACAGTTCCTCCGTCTCTTGGTCACCGTGACACACTCGGCGGTTCGGAGCCCGGAGTTGGGAGCTACCGGTATTTCGCGAGGGCGTAGAGGATCCGGACGCCTGCCTTGGCCGCACCCCTGAGGTTGCCGCTGATCTTGGACTCGCCGAGCACCCGCTTGTGGTATGGCAACGGGATCTCACGGATGCGTAGGCCATGCTTGATGGCCTTCAACTGCATCTCGACGTTCCAGCCCCAGGTCGGATCCTCCATCTGCAGGGACTCGAGGCTCGTCCATCGGATGGCCCGGAAGGGCCCCATGTCGGAAAAACGAAACCCAGTTTGCAAAGCGATGAGTTCGGTGGCGAGTCGGTTCCCAAACCGCTGCACGAAGGTCATGGCGCCACGTTCGGCAGTTTGGGTGCGATCGGACTGCACAAGGTCGGCTTCGTCATCGATGATGGGCTGCACGAGTTTGGGCAGGGTCTCGGGTGGATCGGCATGGTCGGCGTCGAGGATGACGAGCACATCGGGTGGATCGGGTCGAAAGTGGGCCATTCCAGCCTGGACGGCCGTGCCGTAACCCCGTGGGGAGGCCCGGATTGCCTCGACGCCGCACTCTCGGGCGACCCTCGCGGTGCCGTCGGTCGATCCGTTGTCGACCACCACGCAACGGTCGACCGGAGGGAGGGCTTGGAGCACTCCAGGGAGGCTCTGCGCCTCGTTGAGCGCGGGGATGACAACGTAGACCTTCATCAGGGCAGGACTCCCGGGTAACGGCGGCGCAGCGACAGCACGTACAGTCCGACAAATCCCGAGATCACGCCCCCACCCGCGAAGGAGGCCACCTCGAGGTACGCCGTGCGTCGTAGCGAGCCAGGTCGTCCGGTGACCAGCGCCGAGAGCCCTCCCAGGATTTCCACCCCGCCGACGATCCAGAGCATGAGGCCGAGCACCGCCGGCAATCCAAAGATCGGGCACCAGGACACGTTGAGGAACTGCAATGTCCCCATGAACAGGTTGACGATCCCGGAGGCCAGCTGCAGAATGCCGGCCCACCGCGCCACACTGCGAAGCTCGACCCAGGACGCATCCACCTCGTCGGGCTCGACCAAGGCTGCCTCGGCGAACGGCGCTGGGGGAGCCACCGAGGCAGGTGGGGGAACCCTCGGGAGCTTGGCCTTGGCCGGGGGCGGAGCGGGATCGGCGGCCGGGCTCGAGATGGCAGGGGCGGAGGCTCCCTCGCCTTCCCATTCCGCCACCCGCAGTCGAATGTCGATGGGCGCGAGGCCACGCAGCACTTCGGCGAACGACGCTGCGTCGGGGAACCGGTCTTCAGGGCGCGTCTGCAGAGCACGTTCGATGATGGGAGCGAGCACCTGGGCATGCTCGGGTACGGCCGACGCGCGACCGTCCACGATGCGCTGCATGACGGCAAAGTCGGTATCGCCCGAATACGGCGGCTCCCCGGTGACCATCTCGTACAGCACCACGCCAAGTGAGAAGAGGTCGGACCGTGCATCGACGTTGGCGGGCGATTCGATCTGCTCCGGACTCATGTAGGCGGCGGTGCCCATCGCCCGAATCCCTTGGGTGCGGTCCAGCCCTCGCAACTTGGCGATGCCAAAGTCGATCACCTTGACGAGGGGCAGCTTTCCCGGTCGGTGCACGAGGAAGAGGTTGGCGGGCTTCAAGTCCCGATGCACCACCCCGGCTTGGTGGGCATGGCCCAGGGCCGACAGCGCCTGCAACAACAGCCCAGCTGCCACTTCGCTCGAGAGCGGACCGGCCTGCAATCGATTGGCGAGGTCCTCACCCTCGAGCAGGTCCATCACCAGACCCGCAATGCCTTCGCCACTGACCACCTCGGTGACCCGGACCAGGCCGGGATGGTGCAGCTGAGCCAGGACCCGTCCCTCGTGAAGGAACCGCTCCCGAATGGACGGGTCCTCGGCAAACTCGGGGTTGAGGACCTTGATGGCATGGCGTGAACCCAGGCTCGTGTGGGTCGCCCGATACACCGTGGCCATGCCTCCGGTTCCCCGGATGGCGTCAATTTTGTAGTTACCAACCTGATCGCCCGCTCGAAGCACGCGCTCTCCCATCTCGCGAGCTTCCATAAGCCTGCGGGTTCGCCCTGTCCTGATCTCGCGGTCAGATGGGCTTGGGCGGGCCTCTCCCGCGGTGATAGGGCGCGGGCATGAGTCAGGAACCGACCGGCGTGCTCGTCCGCGCCCTGCTCGATGAAGGTGCGGTACGCCTCGTCCTCGTCGAAGCGACGGCGCCCGCCCGCCATACCCGAACGGCCCACAAGCTGTCTGCCGATGCCGCTCGACTTGGAGCCGAGGCGGTGGTCGCGGCGGCCCTAAACGCGGCCCACATCAAGGGCGAGGAGCAACTGACCCTGCAGCTACAGGCGGAGTCACCCAAAGCTTCGTTCTACGCCGATATCGTAGCCGATGGAGCATTGAGGGTCCGTGTGACCCCCCCCGATTTGACGCTCGAGGGGGGCCGCCTGACCGGCCAACTCCTGGTGATCAAGTCGCTTGGGCGCCAAGAACTGTACCGTGGCATCAGTGCGGTGCCCGATTCGACGATCGAGCAGGCGCTGGCCACTCATCTCGAGACGTCTGCACAGGTTCACGACGTGCTGCGCATCGGCGTTCGACAAAGCGCCGATGGAGAGATCCTGCAGGCTGGAGGTCTGCTCATTGAACGACTCCCCGAAGAGCCTGACCATCCCTCGCTTTCGGCAGAGGAGTTCGAGCAGCGCTACGCGTGGGTCCGTGAAGCCGACATCGCGAAGCTCCTGACCCAGCTTGCGTTTGGCAGCCTTGGGGAACAGGCGTTGAAGGTGCTCGACAGTCGACCGTTGGTGTGGCGGTGCCGTTGCTCCAGAGAGCGGGTGGAGGCCATCTTGGCTGGCCTCGGCATTGGTGAGCTGTCGGACATGGCCCAAACCGATGGCCAAGCCGAGGTCAGCTGCGACTTCTGCAACACCACCTACCGGTTCGATGAAGCCGATTTGAACGGGCTCATCGCGAGTCTCCGTCAGAGCTAGACGCCGGCCAGGTAGACCTCGGCCGGGAAGGCCGTAGCCAAGAGACGCTCGGTGGACACGTCGACCCAAAAAGCCCAGTCCTTGCCGGCAACGGTGGCGCGTACCGCGACCAGTTGCCCGGCGGGGACGTCACGTAGCGCGTCGAGGATCACCGAAGCGGTCGTGGCGAGTTGTGCGTCGTGCTCGGCCTGAGCTCGGGCACGATGCGACTGCCAGACGGCTCGCGCGACCGCCGCTTGCACGGGCGCCGAAAAGACGACGGTGGCCCCGGGGATGGCGGTCGAGAGAATGCGCGCAACGGCCCCTGCCCCACCGGGTGAGGTGGTCTCGCTGGACTGCGTGGCCTCGACACGAGTGCGGGGCACCTCATCGATGGTGGGCGTGCGAGGAGGCAAAGAGGTGGCCGCGGTTTGCGCCTGGGCTTCAGCCACCTTTCGTTGTTTGCGGGCCTCGCGTTCCCGTTCGAGGGCCTGCTTCGCCGTGAGTTTGGGTCCGGTGGGCGCGTCGTCTAGCGACGGTGCGGGAGTGGTTTGGAGCTTTTGCTTGGCCTCTTCGGCGAGCCGGCGGGCCAGGTCTCGGGGATCCTCTCCCTGGGATTCCAGCTTAGCCTTCGCTTCTTCGGCCAAACGCCGGGCCAGCTCCCGTGGGTCTTCAGCCATCGTACCCCTCCGGGCAACTGCAACCCGCACACTGTAGGCCACTGGTCCCACGGGCACCCGTCAATCGGTTGTCAACCGACTCTGGCCGTGGCACGTTGCCGAGCCGGGCCGATCGAGGCAATCACGCTGAGCTTCGACGCAGTGGCCCAAGAATCTCGTCGGCACTGGACCGCAACCAGTCCACGTGCGACGATGGCCGGACGTCTCGCGGAAAACGGAGGGGGAGCTTGCACGAGGTGTCGAAAGACCGTCAGCCGATCTCGCCGACTGTCGTGCTCGTGGTCGAGCCCGATGAACTCACGCGGCACCGCCTGAGGTCGGCCTTAGGTCGCGACGACCAGCTCGTTTTCGTTGCTGAATCACGCGACGATGGACTGTTGCTGGCCAAGACCCACGCTCCACGCATTGCGTTGGTGAGCCTCGAGCTGCCCGAAGGACGGGGCGTGCTCGAGGCATTCGGGGCCTGTTGTGACAGGGTTGTCGCCACGGGACGGGCCCCCAAAGTGGCCGAGGTGGTCGATGCGATGCGTCGTGGCGCCACTGACGTCATCAGCGTGGTCGACGAAGCGGCGAGCGTGCAACGGGTCGTGGATCGGGTTTTGGGCGATGTCGACGCTGCATCGGCCTCCCCCGAAGGCCCCCTCCCCATCACGCCGACCACCACGGCCACGAGCGTGCAGCAGCTGCTCTCGCAGAGTCCGTCGATGATTCGGGTCTTCGACCAGGTGCAGGCCATCGCGCTCACCCACGAAGCGGCCTTCATCAAGGGCGAGGTGGGGTCGGGCCGTCAGCTCATCTGTCGGGCCATTCACGAAAAGAGCCCCCGTCGCGACCATCCCTTTGTGGTGGTGCATTGCGGGGCCTACCCCGATTCGCTCGACGAGATGCTGTTTGGCAGCGCACAGGGCCATCCGGGCGCCCTCGATGGGGCGGAGGGAGGCACGCTTTACCTCGACGAGGTGCACTGTGCGCCGCACCAAGTGCAAGCCCAGCTCCTGCGCTTCCTCGAAGACGGAACGTTTTGTCGTCCGCGTCGGCGTGAACCCATGGCGCGCGACGTTCGAGTGCTTGTGGCTTCCGATGCCGATCTTTCGGCGGAGGTGGACGCCGGTCGGTTTCGGCAGGACCTCTACTATCGTCTGCAGGGCTTCCCGATTCGCATTCCGCCGCTTCGTGAACGACCCGATGACATCCCGCTGCTCATCCATCACTTCATTGCGGAGATTGCCGGTAGCTACGGGCTGGATGCTCCGATCATCGACGCCGAGGTACTCCGCGCCGCAGTGGCGTTTTCGTGGCCGGGGAACGTGCGCCAGTTGCGTTCCTTGTGCGCCCAATGGGTGATCGCCTGCCCGGGCCAGCGCATCGACGCGGCCTTGCTGCCAAGGCCCCGGACCCCGCGTCGCCCGGAGCCCAAGGCGACGAGTCCCTTTGTCATCGATGCCACACAGTCGTTGAAGGACAACACCCAGGCGGTCCTTCGAGAGATCGAGACGGCATATCTGCGTGAGATCTTGCAGCGTTGCCAGGGCCATCTCGGTCAAACCGCGACCGCGGCCGGCATCACGAGGCGGACACTCTACACGAAGATGCGGCAATATGGTCTTGAACAGCAGGACTTCCGACGCCCTCGTGCTTAGGCGTCGCCCCACTTTCGGAGGGCTTTCCATGCAGCGTTCGCTCTGGATTTCAGCTTTGTTCCTCGTGCCCTTTGGTGCGGGTTGCCAGTGCGGTAGCGAGACCGGCCTCACGTTCGACTTCCCTGAACCCGACGTCGAGGTGATGAGCGACGATGCGCCCGAGCGGTTTGGACAGTGGGCGTCTGTCGATACGGCTCCGGATGGGGTTCAGCTCACGATGAGCTACTTCGACCCTGACAATACAGCGGTGGCTTACGCGATTGGTATCGCCACGGCCGACGAGGATGGACTGGCCACGGTCGAGTGGCGTCACGAGCGCATCGACGGTTACCCGACGAGCGAACTGCAGGACAACTCCGATGACGTGGGTCGGTATACGAGCCAGCGAACGGCGCCCGACGGAACGGTGTGGGTGGCCTACCACGACAACACCAACCAGCAGCTAAAGGTCGCCCATCGCTTGGGGCCGGGAACGTGGGAAGATCCCGTGGTCATCGAGGGGACCGGCGGTGAGTTCGCGAGCATGGCGCTCAATCCCGTGGGGCGCCCGATCATCGCCCACATCGACAGCGATGCTTCGGCCGTCAAAATCACCCGGTTGCTTGAGGATGGCTGGCGCACCGATGTCGTCTACGAAGGCCGGCCTCAAGATGCGCTCGATGAGCAAGGCAATCCCATCGTGCGTCCCGCGGGCCTGCTCCACACCCGGCTTATCGCACAGGACGGGGCGGAGACCATTGCCCTGTACAACGCGGCCCGACAGTCACTGGTGGTGCTCGAAGGCGGCGGCAACGAGTTCGAAGCCCGTGAGGTGGACCGCTCCGCCGACGTTGGACTGTGGCCCTCCCTGGAGCGTGCAGGTGACGATGTCGTGGTCGCCTACCACGACCGCGAGAACGAAGATCTCAAGCTCGCCACGCGGACCGGTGGCACCTGGTCGGTCGAAGTCGTCGACGAAGGGCAGCTCCGCGGAGCGGACACCGAGGTGTTCATTCGCGATGGCGACGTCGCCATCGTCTACTTCGACGGCTTCGAAAACGATGCGCGGCTGGCGAGCCGACAGAATGGGACCTGGGCCTTGGACCGCATTGGGGCCGATGACAACGCCGTCGGCTTCCACAACGAGGTGGTCCGCGCCGGCGGGAGGTTCTGGGCCGTGTCCTACAGCTACACCAACGGCGTACCCTACGTGAGGGCGCTGTAATGCTGGCCCTCTGGCTCGTGGCGGCGCAAGCCCAGACGCCTCTCGACGTCAACGCGGCAACCCTCGACCAGCTCGATGCGTTGCCCGGCATTGGGCCTGCGAAAGCTCGGGCACTCGTGTTGTGGCGTCAGGATCAAGGCCCATGCAAGGCCCTGTCTGATCTGGAAGCGGTGCCCGGATGGGGACCCGCCACGTTGGCCGCGCTGCGTCGTCGCATCGCCTGTGGAGCCGGGCAGGTCAAGCCTCAAAGCGCGACGACGTCACGCCGTGCGGTCCCTGAAGGACTCGCCCTGCACAGCAACCGCATCGACATCAATGCGGCGGGACCCTATCGACTCGCGACTTTGCCGGGCATCTCATTGGCGCGGGCGCAGGACATCGTGGCCCATCGCAAGGCCCACGGGCCCTTCAAGAGCTGTAAGGAACTGGCCGTTTTGCCGGGGGTCGGAGCCGCGACAGTGGCCGTTCTTGATGAGCGTTGTACCGTCCAAGCGCGTCAAGCGCGCTGAACCTACGGGAACGGCAGCTCGGGCATCAGCGATGGATCGATCATCTGCATGCCCATGTAGCCCAGGCCGAGTCCTCCACAGCCGACGGCCAGGATGGCGGTCAGGATGGCGACCCAGAGGCAGCCTCGGCGACAGCCTCCGGACTGGCTTTTCCCTTCATTGCCCGTGAATGCGGCCACGGGCTCACCGTCGGCCTGGAACGCCGCTGCGGCCCCACGAAGGACGGCCGGGTCGACCTGGTTGTGGACATTCCAATTGGTGCGGGCCCGACTGGGATGGGGCTCGGTGCGCCCCTGTTGCCCCGACATCAGGTCGATGATCGTGGCCTCGGCATCGTCGAGGCCAATGCCGAGCCAGAGGCCTTGGCCGAACTTTACGTCGTGAACCGCGCGGTTGAGTGTGACATCGCCGGCAAACTGACCCGAGGTCAGGTCGAACGCATACACGGTTTTGCCAGCGACGACCGCAGCAACCGTTCCGTCGTCTGTGACCGCCAGGCGACCCACTAAGCCCTGCACCTGGAGCTGGTTGACGAGGGCTCGGCCATCGCCCGAAATCAGGTTTAGGGAGCGCCCAGCCGTGACCACCCACTGACCCAGGGCCTGGGACCAACCGACTCCGCCGATGGAGCCCGAAAGCCGAGAACGACCCCAGGTTCCACCACTTCGAAGGTCGATGGCCGAGAATTCTCCGCTGTCGGTGCCCACCCCCAAGCTCTGGCCGTCGGGACCGAAGCTCAGCGCGCTCGCACCAGGGTGGTCCAACCAGAAGGGCTGCCCGCCCGCGGGGATGACGGCAATTCCTCCTGGCGTGAGGATGGCGGCGGAACCGTCGGTTGCGATCGCGAGGCGACGCGCTCCGTCGCGGGTCACCACCTCTTCGAGCGGAGCCCCATCTTGGCGCGACCACCACTGAACCCGGCCCGATGCGTCGAGGGTCAACACCTCGTCGCCCACGAACCCGATTCCGACGAGCACGCCGTTGATGAGGGCGCGCCACGTGGGGGCGCCGTTGCCCCGATAGACGAGCAGCTCGGGACCGTCTCCACAGGCGACCCCGTCACCGTCAGGGGCCATCGCCAGGGGGCACGGGGTCGTCATTCGTCACCTTCTCGAGAAGAAGTATGGGGGCGAATAGCTCGGATCACTCGGGCTGTCGCCGTCCGCCCCGGGCCGTTTCAACCGCTCTGGGGGCGTGTTGGGGGTTGCCGTCGACATCGCATTGACCAATGCGAGCGTCGCGGATGCAGTGCCCAGACGATCGAAGCCTACGCCCAATGAGCTCAACAGGGGCTCAAGGATGGTGCTGACGTGTTGATTGGCGCGGGTCACCCTTGCCGATGGCGAAAGCGCACTCAACTCGTCGA
The DNA here is from genome assembly GCA_039208735.1 of Myxococcota bacterium. GTDB lineage: Bacteria > Myxococcota_A > UBA796 > UBA796 > DRPG01. Next base: position 50,463 of record JBCCQY010000025.1, read on the forward strand.
CCAACGCTTTGGGCGCTCGCGATCGATAGTGGTCATCGACCTGGTGGGCACCCGGTTGTGCGTGGCCCGATCGTTCGGCGCGGACCCAAGCCAGCGTCACCACGGCCGGCCACTGCTTGAGGTCCGCGAGGGCTTTCACTTGCAAGCGAAGTGCGAGTCCGACTCCTCGCACCGGGTCGAGCGGACGCCACCATTGACGAGCCGCTTCACCCACGGCCAGGGCATAGACAAACAGCCCGGTGGCATGGGCCCGATCCGCAAGTTTGAGCAGCGCTACCGCGGTTCCTTGACGGTGGGAGGCCTGGATGAGCGCGGTGACCGCGGCGACAAGTTCGGAGGTCGCGTTCGCCTGCCCCTGTTGGGCCCAGAGTTCCCCCCGCGCCAGTCGGGCAAAGCCCAATGCATCCTCGGGGGCGTTGGCGGCGCTAAGGTGGGCCAGCGCCTCGTCGAAGGCCTGGGCGGCCTCTTCGTCTCTGCCTTGCAGGGCGCGCACCGTCCCGCGTGCGGTCAGGGCGCGGCCCAACAAATCCGGATCGGACAGCTCCGTGGCGAGGCTCATCGCACGCTCGGTCGCCTCGTTGGCCGCGTCTAAACGGCGTTCCGCCCGCGATACCTCGCCCAGGAAGAGCCAAGCCTGGATGAGCCCGACTTTGTCATCAAGCCGTTCGAGGCCCGCCAGGGCCTTGCGAATCGCGACCTCGGCATCCGATGGGGATGCTCCGGCTAAGGCGCATCGAGCCAGGGCCAATTGCGCGTCGACCTGCCCTCGAACGTCGCCGATGCGGGCCAGGGTGCGGTCGGCCTCCTCCAACGCGGTTTCGGCATCGTTACGGCGGCCCGTCCGGAGCCAGAGTTGAGCCTCGACGACGCGCGCGTGGGTGCGTCCGACGATCGCGGCTTGGTGAATCGCCCAATCGTCGCCAGCTGCTTCGATCGCTTCGTCGTAGCGGGCGATTGCGGAGGTGATTCGCGCCTCAGCCTCCGGCACCGCACCCTCGATCAGATCCACCTCAGCGAGCCCGCGCAGTGCGTCGCCTTCGCCGACGAGCAGCTCCGGCCCTCGGTATTGGCGCAGTGCCGCCTCGAAGTGCGACCGTGACTCCCGGGGGCGAGGGCCCACAAGCGTGCGTCGGCCGCTGTGTAAGTGCCGCCGGCCGGCGTCCAGTCGTTCGTCCAAAGCTTCTCCAGGTGGCCACTATGGTGCAGGATACGGGCGTCGCGGGGAGGGGCGGATGGGTGCATCAGGCGAAACGCGGATCGATGGGCTCACCGGACAGGACTTTTGGCGAACTCATTCCTGGCCCAGTTTTGGTGCGCCTTCGCTGTGGCTCTCGGACGGTCCTCACGGGCTGCGGAAGAGTCGAAATCCAGCTCAAATGGGCTTGGCGGATCCTGAGCCCGCCACTTGCTTTCCAACTGCCGCAGCCTTGGCCGCGTCGTGGGATCGACAACTTGTAGAGGAAATCGGGCGGGCGATTGGGCTCGAGGCTCGGGCCCAAGGGGTCCACGTCGTATTGGGCCCAGGCCTCAATCTCAAGCGTCATCCCTTTGGGGGGCGGAACTTCGAGTACTTCTCGGAAGATCCCTTGCTCGGCGGAACCCTTGCGGGCGCCTGGGTGAAGGGTTGTCAAAGTGTCGGGGTGGGCGCGTGCCTCAAGCACTTTGTCGCGAACAACCAAGAGCGCCACCGGATGGTGCTCGACGTTCGGATCGACGAGCGAACCCTGCGGGAACTCTATCTGCGAGGGTTCGAAATCGCGATCCGCCTGAGCAAGCCCGCTGCCGTGATGGCTTCATACAACCTTGTGAATGGAGTCTACGCGACAGAACATCCTCTGCTTTCGAACGTGCTGCGAGGGGAATGGGGCTTCGATGGCTTCGTCGTCAGTGACTGGGGGGCGGTATCGGACCGTGTCGCCGCCTTGCGGGCGGGTTTGGATCTCGAGATGCCCGGCACGGGCCGGATCCACCGTGCCTTGCTGGAAGGTGCGTTGCGCGAAGGGACGTTGTCCGACGTTCATGTCGACATGGCGGTGGAGCGCTTGGTGGCGGCGGGACGACGCTTCGGCGAGCCGGAGGCGATCGCGGACGTAAACCCAAGAGACGGGTTGGCGCGCGAGGCGGCGGCGGCCTGTTGTGTGTTGCTCCAGAATCGGAAAGACGTGCTGCCGCTGGCTGTGAATGACGAGCTGGTGGTCATTGGACAGCTGGCCGAGGAGGCTCGCTACCAAGGAGCGGGCAGTTCAGGGGTCGTGCCTACGCGCGTGGTGTCCGTCTTGGACGCGCTCCGGGCTTCGCACCGCGAGATTGCTTATGCGCCTGGCTACACCCTGGATGAAGGGCCCGCGCCCGCCTGGCGTTCCCAGGCCCTGGAGGTGGCCGCTCAGGCGTCGACCGTCATCCTGGTCGCGGGCCTTCCCGCGCATCACGAGTCCGAAGGCTTCGATCGGACCTCCCTTGCGCTTCCCGACAACCAGGTCGACCTTATCGAAGCGGTGGCCCAGCGCTGCGAACGTGTTGTGGTGGTGCTCTGCAACGGGTCGCCGGTCGCGATGCCCTGGGCGGACCGTGTGTCGGCCATTGTCGAGGCGTACCTGGGCGGGCAAGCGGGAGGCGCTGGCATTGTCGACGTGCTTACGGGAGCCGTAAATCCGTCAGGACGGCTTCCCGAGACGTTCGTCGACCACGAAGCGGCCCACCTCGCCCACTCCGCATGGCCACGCAACGGTCGCCAGGTCCGTTATCGCGAGGCCCTCTACGTGGGGTACCGCTGGTTCGACACTGCCGAAGTCGACGTTCGGTTTCCATTTGGGCACGGGCTTTCCTACACGACCTTCGCATACGGATCGCTTCAAATCACGGTCGACGAGGACGACATCGACGTGTCCCTCGAGGTGTCGAACACCGGCTCTCGAGCTGGGGCGGAGGTAGTGCAGCTCTATGTCAGCCGCCCGAACAGCGTTGTGTTCCGACCCGCCCAAACACTCCAAGGCTTCGAGAAGGTCCATCTGCAGCAAGGGGAGACGGCCAATGTCAGGTTTCGGCTTGACCGTCGGTCGTTCGCGCACTGGTCGGTAGCGGAAGGCGATTGGGTCGTGGAAGGGGGCGAGTGGCGCGTGCGGGTGGGGGCTTCCTCTCGGGACATGAGGCAGATGGCGGCTGTGATCGTGCCGTGGGACGATGGGGTGACCGCGGACGAGGTGCCGGAGGTCTATCGAACCCCCACATCGGAGCACCCTCCCGACGATCGGGCATTTGCCAAGCTTTACGGCCAACCTTGGCCGGCGCCCCCTCCTGGTCGCCCGTTCCACCGCAACACCACGTTGGGTGAATTGCAGCAAACCTGGCTGGGCCGTGGGTTGTATCGGATTGCCGTCCAACAGGCGGTTCGAACCCTGGGCGGCGAGACCAACCTCGCGCTGCGTCGGATGGCGGAAGCGGCGGTGGCAGAGTTGCCGTTGCGAGGCCTCGTCACCACCGTTCAGGCCCTGGGATGGGAGCAACTCGACGCATTGTTGGCGGCGCTCAACGGCAGGCCGTGGTCTGCGATGGGGCGATTGCTCAAACTTCGGAGACGACGACGAGCTTCATGACTTCACCGATGACGATGACGCTGTAGACCACCGCTTGCAAGACCAACGACCATCGTGCATTGATCCGCGCCATACGGACGGGCGTCGCCGAAGCGAGTGGCGCCTTCGAAGCATAGATTCGGCCTCGTTCGATCCGGGCGAAGACGACGGCCGTCAAGGCCGCCACGGTTCCGAGGCAGGGCATGCACCACATGCCAAGTGAGATTCCTGACAAGGCCCACGCTGCCTTGGCGAGGAAACCGGCTCGACCGTCGATTCGTTCGCGGAGGAACAGGATGCCTGCAATCACATTGTAGATGCCTAGAAGCACCACAATGCCACTGCCCAAGACCAGGGCGATGGGAATCAGGAAGTTGTTGGCCAGATCCACGTCAGCCTCCCCAGGTCTCGGCTTGCTTCACAACGGTGCTGAGCGCCCGGACGATGGCGTCACGATCGGCCACCCAGCGGGCCCGTGCTCGTGCATCTTCGGCGTCGTCACCGAAAACCCAGGGTTCGAGGTGGCACACGACGGTAAGCCCGAGTAGCGTGCCGTCCCTTGGCATGACCCGATCGCCCTGCGCGAGCGCGCTTTGCAGTTGGGCAATCAGATCGGTTTCGACGCTGGGATCCTCAAGAGGAAAGGTCAGTTGATCGGGAAGCATGGTTCGGTGACGACCCTCGGCCCGAAGCACCCCTCGATCGGCGAGCGCGCGCGCGATGCGCATGCGAAGGCTCGGCAGCGCGGTCAGTGCCTTCAACCAATCGACAGCGGGGCCTGGCTCGGTGCGGTTGACGAGCAGCATCCAGGCCTCGGCGAGCAACGGATCATCGGGCGCTTCAGGCGCATCGGGATGTCGTCGCGCTTGCCCGTCCCGTTTGGTTTGCACGAAACCCTGGAGCCGTAGCTCGGCGAGTATGGCAGCCCGCAAACCATGGTCAATCGCAATGAACGCCGAAGGATGCACCGTGCCTCGTTCGTCGTGCAAGGCGAACAGCAACAGGGCCTCGGGTAGACTGGGAGCGTTCATCCGCCTCTCTTTAACGCTGCGCCTCGAATGACAACCTGTCACCCGGTGGCCTTCGGCTCGCTGGTGTCTGACAGGTTGTCTTCTGAACGGCTCCTTTGAAGGGCCCACGAAGCAGATTGTGGGGCTGGGCGGCTGGCACGAGACTTGCTAAACAGGCTGCCCGTAGTGCTGCGCCTCCTTGGATGGCGTGGGTTGGGGCGACGGAGGAATCGGTGAATCCGAACCTGATGGGTGGCATTCTGGCGGCAGCCACGCTGATTTCAGCGGGTACGGCCTACGGGGTGAACCAGGTGATTGCGACTCAGCTCGCGCCGGAGGTGGTTGCCGAAGAGGCGGCCCCCCCCGAAGCGCCCGCCGCCGCGCCCCGTGTGGCCCGCCGAGGTCGCGGTCGTCGCGTCCCCACGGCCGAGGAGTACCTCGACGGCATCATGCGACGAAACATCTTCGACGTATCGGTGATTGAATCCTGGGATCCCCAACCCGAGGAATCGGCAGGGGGGGCCCAGGAGACGCCGTTGCGAGTTCGGTTGTTGGGAACGGTTGTGGCGAATGATCCTCGTTTTTCGTCCGCGCTTATCGCAAGCGAGGATGAACCCTACTCGAAGGGCTACTCCATCGGAGACGCGCTGGCCGATCGTACGATCGTCGAGATCATCAAGGGCAAGGTGAAGCTCGAACGTTCCGATGGTGCGTTCGAATGGCTGTCCATCGACGATGAGGAAGGCAAGCGGGTGACCGCGTCGACTCAGCGTGAACCCGAAGGCGACGACGATTCGGGGGTTCAGCAGACGAGCGACAACCGCTTCAGCGTCTCTCGCGACCTTTTCGACAAGTACATCAATGACATGGAGTCGATCACCAAGCTCGGCCGCGCGCTATTGCACCGCGGTCCGGATGGCTCCTTCGACGGGTACCGCCTCGCGGCGATCCGGCGCAATACCTTGGCGGATCAGCTCGGCATCAAGAATGGCGACATCATCCACTCGGTGAATGGCGAGCCTCTGACTTCGCTACAGGCTGCGATGAACGCCTACAACACGATGCAGAGCGAGTCCAATTTCTGTTTTGAGATTACCCGGCGGCGCAAGCCCGTCGAGCTCTGCTACGACGTCCGTTAACCCGAATCCCGAGTAAGACGTGAAGTTCAACCAAGACAATCGCTCGGTGCAGACCTCGGCGGCAGCCTCCGCGAGCCGCACCGTCTTCCGCCTCGGACAGCGCCTGGCCGTCGTGCTCCTCGTTGCGGGCTGGTCCTCGGTCGCGTTCGGACAGGAACCCATCGTCGAGAAGCGCTCGGACGGCACGACGGTGGTTTCGCCGCCCAACCCGGTCAAGATTGGCGACCAGGTGGCCCCGGACCCCAGCCGTGCGTCGAAAGTGTCGCTCACCTTCGGGCCCGAGACGTCGATCTACGACCTCATTCTGTTCTTTGCTCCGATCAAGCGGATCAACTTTGTGATCAGCGACATCAAGGAGCTTCAGAACCAGAAGGTCACGATCATCTCGAACCAGGAAGTCGCCGGCAGTGCAGCGTGGGAGGCGTTTCTCTCGGCGCTCGAGGTCAGCGGATACAGCCTGTCGATTGTGGGCGACACTGCGAAGGTCGTGAAGTCAGCCGAAGCGGGGAAGAAGCCCATTCGCATCGGCAAGGTGGGCGACCCCATCCGATCGAGCGACGACTACGTCACGCACCTCATCCAGCTCAACAACACCCGTGTCGATGACATGCTCAAGGTCATCCAAACGATGGCCCCGAGCGAGGCCAAGATCGTGGCCTACCCGCCGACGAATACGCTCATCATCACGGACACGGCGTCGAACATTCGCAAGCTGTACGAGGTGATGAACGAACTTGACGTGGCCGCACCGAAGTCGACGCTGAAGATCTACCAGCTCGTTCACGCTGATGCGGCCGAGGTGAAGACGATCATCGAAGAGCTGTACGGCGGTGAGGAATCGAAGGAGCCCGAGCCGCAGAGCCGGGTTCGTCGAAGCAGCCGGGCACGGTCTCGTCGTTCGCGGACGCCCGCCAAGGAGTCGACCGAGGGCGTGTCGGCAGGGTCCGAGGCCAAGTACATTTCGAAGGTTCTCGAAGACGACCGTACCAACTCGCTCATCGTGCTCGCGAACCAAGATGGCCACAAGGCCGTCGCCGAGCTGATGCTGAAGCTCGACGTCGACACCGATCCCACCTCGGGATCGCAGTTCCACGTCTACTACCTCGAGAATGCGAAGGCCGAGGATGTGGCTTCGGTGCTTCAGGAACTCTCGGAAGGTGGGGGCTCCGACAACCAGTCGCAGAACGTGGCGCAGCGACGGCAGGCCCAGCGCAATCGGAACCGCACCAACCCCAACGCGCCCGAGCAGAATGCCGAGGGCAAGCGGGGAGTCATTGCGGCCTTCGACTCGGGCATGCGCATCGCAGCGGACGAGAACACAAACTCGCTCATCATCATTGCGAGCCAAGATGACTACAAGGTCATCCGCGATGTCATCGACTCGCTGGACGTCGAGCGCCGTCAGGTCTTCGTCGACGCGGTAGTGCTCGAGCTGTCCAGTGAAGATGCAGCGTCGCTGGGGGTTGCCTACCACGCGCCGACATCGGGCAATCCCGACGGGACGGGCACCACGAGCTTCGTGGGCGCCCAGCTTGGAGCAAGTTCGCTCGGCCTTTCGCAGGATGCGCTTTCAGGCTTGGCCTTCGGCGTGTTTGGCGAAGCGATCGATGTGCCCATCACGTTGCCCGACGGCAGCGCCAGCACGTTGGCCGTTCCGGCATTCGGGATCGCGCTCAATGCGATCAAGACGTTTGGTTCCACCAACATCATCTCGAACCCGAACCTCACCACGCTCGATAACGAAGAGGCCGAAATCACCGTCGGTCGGAAGATTCCCTTCCCCACCTCGAGCGGTCTCAACAGCTTGGGTTCGCCCGTCATCAGCTTCCAGCGTGAAGACGTCGCCATCACGATGAAGGTCACGCCGCGCATCAACAGCGCAAACTTTGTGACGCTCGAACTCGAAGTTGAGGTCCAGGAAGTCGAAGAGAGTGCCCAGAGTTCTGCTGTCACGGCGGCGGGCGGTGGTTTCATCACCTCCGAGCGTCGGCTACAGACCGTCGCGCTCGTGCGGGACAATCAGACGATGGTGATCGGCGGCCTGGTGGGTTCCACCGAGAGTACGAGCGAGACCAAGGTGCCGATCCTTGGCGATTTGCCGCTCATCGGCGGGTTGTTCCGGTCCCGGTCACGCCAGGACCGCAAGACCAACCTCATGATCTTCCTCACGCCGCACATCATCGATGAGCCCGAAGACATGGAAGAGATCCAGCGGGTCAAGGAAGCCCAGCGCCAGGAGTTCCTGCGTCGCTTCTACGGCCGCAGCAAGGACGATTTCTACAAGGAGCTGCAGAACCTGCTGCGCTACTCCATGAACTTTGTGGACCAGCCCACGATGTACCGAGGGCCGCTCGACATGGCACAGAGCGTCGAGCTTTCGGATGACACGCGGGCCGCCGTGCAGTCGGCGGTGCTGAGTGCAGGGGAACAGGAGCCGGGGGCGGCCGCGGGCGAACTGCCAGAGAGCGACACCCTCATCATCGACGACCAGGCCACGCCGCCGAGCGGCAAGGAGTAGGACCGATGCCCATCCGTCGGGTCGGCATCGACGAGTCGATGCGTGAACTTGGGGTTGAAGAAGAGGCCCTGAACAAGGCAAAGACCGTCGCGAATCGCAAGGAAATTTCGTTTCGGCGAGCCGCCATGGAGGTCAAGGAGTTCGATACGAAGGCCATGGCGCAGGCCTACGCCCGGTTGTCGAACTACCCCCTTGTCGAGACGATCGACGCCGAACAGACGGACCCCGAGTACATCCGGATGATGCCGTCGACGATCGCTCGCGACAATGCGGTGTTGCCGCTGCATGTCGACGAGCAAGGCCAGCTGCACGTTGGGATTGCAGATCTCGATGCCATCGCGATTCTCGATGACCTGCGGGTGCTCTATGGCCATCCCATTCGTCCGGTCATCGTGCCGGCGGACGTGCTCGCCGACGCCATGCAGGAAGCCTACGATCGAGCGGCGCAGTCGGCCGAAGCGATCATCGAGAAGGCCGATGAAGAGGCCGAGGATGTTGGAGATGTCGATGCGCTCGATATCGACGCCGAGATTGGGGACGATCCCAACCAAGCCCCCATCATTCGCTTCGTGAACGCAGTGCTCTCGCAGGCCATCAAGGAGCGAGCGAGCGATATCCATATCGAGCCTTACGAAAAGGACCTCGTCGTGCGCTACCGCGTCGACGGTGTCCTCAAGGAAGCCATTCGGCCGAAAGCCAAGTTCAAGAACACGATCGTGGCCCGCATCAAAATCATGGCCGGTCTGAACATCGCCGAGAAGCGCCTGCCGCAGGATGGCCGCATCCGACGTAAATTCGGCGGTCGTGAGATCGACCTGCGCGTCTCGACGGTGCCCGTACGCCACGGCGAACGCGTGGTCATGCGGATCCTCGAGAAGGGCAAGGTGTTCTCGCTCGACAAAATCGGGATGGCGGGCGATACGCTCGGCCGCTTCCGAGAGCTGATTCGTCGGCCCCACGGCATCTTGCTCGTCACGGGACCGACAGGGTCTGGGAAGTCGACCACGCTGTACTCGGCGATCACCGAGATCAACAGCCCCGACAAGAACATCCTCACCATCGAGGACCCGGTCGAGTACGAAGCGCCAGGCGTTGGCCAGGTGCAGGTGAATCACAAGATCAACCTCACCTTCGCATCCGCGCTCCGCGCGTTTCTTCGACAGGACCCCGACGTCATTCTGGTGGGCGAGATTCGAGACTCCGAGACGGCGGCTAACGCAGTCCAAGCCTCGCTAACGGGCCACCTCGTGTTCTCGACCCTCCACACCAATGACTCCGCGACGGCGTTTGCCCGTCTGTGCGACATGGATGTGGAATCGTTTTTGGTCGCCGACACGATGCTCGGGGTCTTGGCCCAGCGCCTCGTGCGGGCGGTGTGCAAGCATTGCCGCGAGCAGTACGTACCTGACGAGCTGGAGCTGCGCGAAATCGGGTGCACCGAAGAACAAATCAAGCAAGTGCCCAACGCGACCATCTACCGGGCTGTAGGCTGCCCGGAATGCAACGACGTGGGCTACTCCGGTCGAACCGGCATCTACGAGTTCCTCGAAAACAGCGATGAAGTGCAGCGTTTGGTCATCCAAAACGCACCGTCGGGCCAGATCAGCCGGGCCGCGCGCGAGGCGGGCATGTTTTCGCTGTTCGAAGATGGTGTGCGCAAGGTCTTCCAGGGGGTAACCACGTTCGAGGAAGTGAAGCGCGTGACCTCTTCCGAGCTGGGGTGACGCATGCCGGTCTATGAGTACAAGGCGCTGGACGCCGCTGGAAAGTCTGTCTCGAGTGTCATCGATGCGGATACGGCCAAGGTGGCGCGCACCCGGTTGCGCAAACAAGGCCTTTTTCCTACCGAGATCCGCGAACAGGCCGGCAAGAGTACCCGTCAGGGTGAATCCATCCTCGACATGCAGATCGATGTCGAGAAGTACTTCCAGTTCATCACGGCTCGCGACATTTCGACCATGACCCAGCAGCTCTCGACGCTGGTGGGAGCCCACGTGCCCATGGCCGAGGCGCTGTCGGCCTTGGTCGACCAGACCGAAAAGCAGAAGCTCAAGGTCGTGCTTTCGAAGATCAAGGAACGGGTCAACGAAGGGTCGACGCTTGCCGACGCGATGGCCCAGCATCCGCGGGTGTTCGACGACCTGTTCGTGCAGATGATTCGGGCGGGCGAGAAGTCGGGGGCGTTGTCGGAGGTGCTCCACCGCCTCGCGACGTACGCCGATGGCCAGGTGAAGCTTCAGGGCAAGATCATCTCGGCCGTGGCCTACCCCATTTTGCTCGGTCTGATGGGTACGGGCATGCTGGCGGGCATCTTTCTGTTCGTCATTCCGCGCGTGCGGACCATGTTCGACAGCATGCCTGGCGGCGAAGAGAACCTGCCGTTCATCTCTAAGGCGGTGTTCTTCTTTGGGGATGCGCTGACCAGCTGGACGGGCTTGCTTGTGCCTGTGTTTTTGGTCGCGACGTTCCTCGTATGGCGACAGTGGGTGCGTACCGAAAATGGTCGCGCCACCTGGGACCGTTGGCGTTTGAAGTGGCCGTTGCTCGGCAAGATGGCGCGTTTGGTTTCGGTAAGTCGCTTCTGTCGCACCATGTCGACGTTGCTCGTGTCGGGCGTGCCCATCGTTAGTGCGCTCAAGATCACCGAAGCAGTCGTGGGCAACGTGGTCATTGGCGAAGCGGTCGTACGGGCGACCGAGAGCATTCAGGAAGGTCAGTCGATCGCGGTGCCTCTGCGCCAGTCGGGTGAGTTTCCGCCTCTTGTGACGCACATGATCGGCATCGGTGAGCGGACCGGCGAACTCGAACGCATGCTCACTGTGGTCGCCGATTCCTACGACGATCAAGTCGATGCAACGATCACCGCGCTGACCTCGCTGCTGGCGCCGTTGATGATCTTTGCCGTCGGCGGGGTGGTCTTTTTGGTCGCGCTGGGGCTCCTGCTGCCCCTGCAGAACATGATGTCGGCGATGCGCTGACGCAATCGAAAGAGGACGAGGAGAACAGATGCAACACAGACTCGATCGGTGGCGTGAGATCGCGCGTGCGATGCTCACCGGCAACAAGCGTTCGCGTCGTCGGAACCGGCGCGGGATGTCGCTCATCGAAGTGATGGTGGTCATTGCGATCATCCTCACGCTCACGAGCGTGCTCGCGATCGGCATCTTCGGCATCTTCGGCGAAGCGCAGGCCCAGACCACGGTGCTGACCATGGGCAAGGTCGACCAGCGCATTTCGCTGTACGTGCTCCGCAAGAAGTCGGCGCCCTCGTCGCTGTCCGAGGCCTTTGGTTCGGATGAGGTGCCGAAGGACGCTTGGGGCAACGACTTCATCTACGAGGCCAACGGCCGGAACTACGAGATTACCTCGCTCGGTTCCGATGGTGCGCCCGGCGGTACCGGCGATGCGACGGACCTCAAGTGGAGCGAGCAGAAGCAGTGAGCCGTCTTCGGGCCAGCCGACGCTCCCGTCACCTCCCGCGCCGCGGCATGTCGCTGCTCGAGGTCATGGTCGCGATTGCCGCCATGTTGCTGCTGTTCGCGGCGTTGGCTCCGTCGCTCTCAGGCTTTCTGGGCCTCGATGTGCAGTCGGCCGCGAGCAAGCTGGCCCACACCTACGGCCGCCTTCGCGATGAGGCGGTCATGCGGAACCTGACGTTCCGGATTGTGTACTACCCGAACGAGGGGCGCTACGTCGTCGAGCCCGGGGAACCCGGAGCCTTGATCTCTGCATCCCCTGAACGAAGGGAAGCCTACGAGGAAGAGGTCCGCAACAAACTGCGGAACATGAGCGAAGAAGAACAGGCCGAGTGGTACCGAACCCGAAAACAGCCGTTTGAATCCCGCAAGGGTGCGAACGGCTCGCTCGACGTAAAGCTGCCCTCGGGGGTCGCCATTGGCGGCGTCTACACTCCCCAGTACGGCGAGTACATTCGACCTGGCGACAAGGTCGGAGATGGGGATGAAGATGAACCTCTCCAGGTGTTTTCGTATGTGATGAATTCTGGCTTCACGGAACACACGCTCGTACAGATCGTGCAGATCAGCAACCCCGATGAGGGCTACACCATCGAGGTCGAACCCCTTTCGGGGGTGGTGATTTTGCATAACGAACTCGTCGAGATTCGTGACATTCGTGAGGATCTTCCACTTGAAGGACCGGATCTCCCGTTATGACGACCATTCGCTCCACCTCGCGACGGGGCTTTTCCCTACTCGAGGTGATGATCGCACTGTCGATCCTCACCGTGAGCCTCGTCATCCTGATCCAGACACAATCGATGGCCATGGTGCTCACGCAGGAAGCGGAGATGCGCATGACGGCCACCGACCTTGCGCAGCAGAAAATGACGGAGGCATTGCTCGAGATTGAGTCGGAAGGCTTCCAAGTGCGGGACGTCTACGAGCGCGGGGACTTTGCAGACTACGGTTCGGACGGTCTGAACGTGGACGTGGGCGACGAACTCGAGGCGTTCGAGTGGGAATACTCAATCCGCGAAGTCGACATCACCATCGTGGGCGAGGCCGCGGAAAGCGCGGGCGACCTCGCGGAGGACGGTGATGAAGGCGGAGGACCACTGGGCGCGCTGTCTGGGTTGATCGGCGGCGGCGGGGAAGACGTTGGCAACCCGTTGGCCGGCGTGGGAGGCCAGCTCACCGAGGCCCTAGGGGCGTTTGGACTCGGTTCGAGCAGCATCGCGGAATTGTTGGGCCCGTTCGTACGTGAGGTGCGCGTCCGGGTGTGGTGGGGAGGCAGCATCGAAGAAGCCGAAGAGATCGGCAACGAAGTCATTCTCACCACCCACATCTTCGACCCCTCGGGGGCAGCGACGGCTGAAACGCCGGGGCAGGCGCCACAATGAGCCGGTTTTCCAACCGCCGCCGCGCTCGCCGTGGCATGACGCTGGCCGAGGTCATGGTCGCCACCGTGGTGCTCCTCGTGATGGCGATGATCATTGCGGAGTCACTCCGCAATTCCGTGATCTTCGACCAGGAACTTTCCACCCGGGATCAGACGATTCGGACGGCCCGGGTGGTGATGAGCAAGCTCAAGCGGGATCTACAGCTCGCCTACCTCACGCCGCAGGACAACGGGGCGAATCTCGACCGGTACCGAACCGTGTTCGTGGGCTTCAACGACGAGCCTGACAAGCTGTTCTTCGCCTCACTGAACCACCAACGGATGTACCTCGACACCCGCGAATCCGATCAGACGGAAATCACGGTCTGGTGCGAGCCTTCGAATGAAGGCGATGGCTACACGTTGTTCCACCGTGAAGGCCCTCGGATCGACGAAGAACCCGATGAACAAGGCACGATTTGGCCCTTGGCCTACAACGTGCGGTCCTTCTCGGTGCGCTACCTCGACCAGCAAGACGCCGAATGGAAGGACGAGTGGGACACGCGGGCCTCCGATACGCCCTACCGGCTCCCTCGAGCGGTCGAGATTGCGTTGGTGCTCATTGCGCCCGACCCCGAAGACGAAGACGACACCATCGATGTGCCCTTCGTGACCCAGGTGATGCTGGAATGGGCGCCGCGTCTTCCCGCTGAAAACCCCGGCGGACTTGGGGCGGGGGGCAATGGGCTTGCCTCCCGATTGGGGCAGGCGGCGGCGCAGAATAACGGGGGCACCAACATCTTCAATTCGGTGCAGTTCGGCAAGGGAGGCTACGCCGGCTCGGGCCGTCAAGGCCTCGCCATTCAAGCGGGTCAAGGTCCGTTTGCGGGCGCCCAGACCCAACGGGGCGGACGCGGCGGCAACGCACGGAACCAGCCGCGCCAGCCACCGGCAGGTTTTGGCCCAGGAGGTCGCCCACCGGTGCAAATGCCGCAGGGCCAGCCCCTCGGTGGCACTGTAGGAGGTCGATGATGGCGCTCCGCAAGGTCCGATTGCAGGGTCGCCTGCAGGGTCTTTGGCATGAACTGGTGCGACCCCGGGGTCCGGTTCGTCACCGCTTCTACCGAGGCGGGCGACGGTCTCGGGCGGGCGTGGCGCTGCTCATGACGATCACCTCGGTCATGCTGATGTCGATCCTCGTCACCGAAATCGCCTACAGCGCCATCACACGGGCCCAGGTCGCAGCCCAGTACCGCGACGAAGTGGCGGCCGAGATGCTGGCCCGCAGCGGCCTGCAGTTCCACCACATGATTTTGATCGCCTCGCAGACCATCGGGGCCAATCCGATGGTCCAGCAATACGCGCAGATGTTGGGCAGCAACGCCAACGAGCTGTGGCAGGCGATTCCGTTCATCGACACGCGTTTTTTGCGCATGGTGATCATCGATTCGACGCCCAGCGAGTCCGATGTCGCCGCCGCCGCGGCGGCTGGGGGGCTCACCGACGAGCAAATCCAGGAGTCCCGCGAGGAAGGCAGTTCGCTCACCCGACGGTCGTTCCTCGACTTCGATGGGGACTTCAATTCGACGGTCCGCGATGTTGAGCGGCTCATCAACGTGCGTCAGATCCAAGCCACCACGCTCGGCGAGCTGTTGCAGACCCCCGCAGGGGCCCAGCTCAACGCCCTGTTCCTGCAGGAGCAGTACCAGGATTGGCTCAATGCCAACAACCTGGTGCGTGAGGAGCTGATTGCGAACCTCGCGGACTGGACCGACCCCGACGACACCCGCATCTTCCAGGGAGGCTCTGAAGATGCGTTGTACGACCGCGGTGATGAGGAGACCCGCTACCGTTCGAAGAACGCGCCGTTCGATACCCGCGAAGAGATTCGATTGGTCGAAGGTTGGCACCTCGACGGCGTGTGGGAACGCGTCGGCCGTCAGCTCACGGTTTACGGCAGTGGCAAGGTCAATGTGAACACCGCCACCCGCCTCGGGCTGTTTGGCATTGTGCGGGCCTTTGCCGAGGGCGCGCCGAGTGACGACACGATCTTTGAAGCCCTCGATGAGTTCCTCATGCTTCGGGGCACGCCCATGGCAGAGGGAGGGCTGTTCATCAACAGTCCCCAGGTCTTTACCCAGTTCTTCCAGACCCAGGGCATCACGCTGCGCCCTGAGGTCAACGATGCCATCACCAACCAATCGAAGGTCTTCCGCATCCGGTCCGTCGGAGAGGTGGGTGATGCAAGGGCGGAGGCCGAAATGGTCGTCGATTTCACCAACGGTGGAGCGGGCCGAATCATTTACTGGAACATCCGCTGATGCGCCGAGGAGCAACTGAATGCCACGTCTGATCGCCGTCGACATCGGTTCTCACGCCGTCAAGGTGGCGAGCTACCGCATCAACGGCCGTGAAGTCCTGTTGGACGAGCGGTACCACCAGCTCGTTCCGCAGGGCGGTGCCGCACCCATGTTCGAGCAACGCCTTGCCGCGCTCGATGCCTTGCTCGACGACGTTCCAGCCCTGAAGCCCGACAGCGGCGACTTGGTGCTGCTGGCCTTTCCGTCGTCACTTGCGACGTTCCGTTCGCTCAACTTGCCGTTCACCGACACGGCCCAGATCGAGAACACGCTGGCCTTTGAGGTCGAGTCCGAGGTTCCCTTCGACCTCGACGAGATGATCCTTGGATGGCGGATCGCCGAGCAGGGCCTAGGCAGCGACATTGTCACCGTCCTGGCGAAACGCGACGACGTCCGAGAGTGGATCGACGCCATGCAGGAGAGGGGGCTCGATCCTGCCTCGGTCCATGTGGATGCCGATCTCTACGGACCTTGGGGTCGCCTGCGCCACGCTGCGCCCATCGACGTCGATGCCGAATCCCCCTCGTCGCCGCTCGTTGCGGTCCTCGACCTGGGGCACCTCCACACGACGATCAGCGTCATCAAGGGAGGAGTCGTTCGCACGTGCCGGTCCATCGGCATTGGGGGCTGGGTATTCACGCAGGCGATTGCCCAGGCCCTTGGATGTTCCTGGGAAGAGGCCGAAACGCTCAAGCACGGCGGGCCCGTTCCTGTGTCGACCGCCAACGTGGTGCCCGACATTCCAGGTCCCGCCGCATCGGTCAGCGATGATTCGCCCCACGACGAAGACACCGATTGGGAAGACAGCGTCACCGAGATGCATCCGTCCCCCGAAGGCATTGAAGCGGAAGCCACGGTCACCGACATGCCCACGGTCCCCGATCCGACCGATGATCTTGGCCCTCCCATCAAGACCGACGAGTCCGGCCTGTCGTTTGGGCTGGGGGCATCGTCGCTCCCGCCGCCCGCGCGGTCCGGGGTGGCGAACCTTCCGAAGGCGGCGCGGGAACAGCTAAACCATCGCTTCCAGCAGCTTCTCGGAGAGTTGCGATCGACCTTGATCCAGGTCGAAGACCAGCTGGGCGGGGGAATCGAAGAGATCCGGCTGACCGGGGGCTCGGCCCGCATCGCCGAATTGCGCGAACTCCTCGCCGAAGATCTGGGCGTCGAGGTGCGACTGGCCGAGGACCCGACGGGTGAAAACGCGTTTGGCCCGTTCAGCCTGTCGGCTGCGTTGGCCTCGACAAGCATTCCTGGCGCCAACAAGGCCATTGACCTGCGCGTGGGCGACCTCAAGTTCCGCGGGGGCACAAATCTGGTGCGGGCGGCGCTGACCTACGGCCTCGCCGGTGCGTTTTTCTTCTCGGTTGCGGCCACGGTGATGTTCGCCTGGGAGTACATCAGCCTCTCGAACGACTTGGGCACCGCCGAAGACGCAGTGCGCGTCATCGTGGTCGAAGCGGCCGGTCCCGAGGGGGCAAGCCTAGGTGACATCGGCATGGACGACGCTCGAGCCTACATGGCAGGCGTCACCGAAGATGCTTCGCAGCTCGCCACCGTCGTGGGGGACGGCAAGGGGGTGCCGCCCACCATTGACACGCTCTACCAGCTCACCCAGAGCTTCCCCCCGCATCCCGACGTCACCGTTGAGGTCACCGACCTGACCATCAACCGTACGACGGTCCAATTCACGGCCGAGACCACAAACTTTGCCGCGAGTGCGTCCATCGAAGAGGCCCTTCGAGCCACCACGAAGTTCGCCAACGCGACCAAGGGTCAAGAGAACAAGCAGGGTTCGAAGAATCGATTCCCCATCACCATTCCGCTCGGCGCGGCTGAAGCGCCCGAGGACGAGGGCTAGACCATGGCGACGATCGAAGTCCAGACGGGCCCCCTTGCCGCGGTGGAGCGTCAGCTCGAGCTGCTTAGTCCTCGGGACCGCATTCTCCTCGTGGGACTAGTGCTCTTTGTGACGGCCTTGCTCGTCGGGGGCTACTGGTACCTGCTGTACGGGATGCTGGAAGGCCGTGCCGCCGACGTTCGCAACGCCAACGACACGCTCGTGGTGGTGCAGGGGCTCAAGACCGAACTCGATGACCATCAAACGAGGTTTGCCGCCCAGGAAGATCGCATCCGAAACAACAGCAATCGGCCAGTCTCGGCCTGGATCGAGGAATTGGCCAATCGCCATTCGCTGTCAGAGCAGCTTCGTAAGGTCGATGAGATGCAGAGCGAAAGCCTCTCCGACGAGATGTCGCGGACCCATTACAAGGTCGAAGTCCGGCGGGCTCCGCAGGAAGAGCTATATCGGTTCCTCTACGACCTCGAGACGAGTCCGTTTCCTGCGTCGGTCGCAGAAGCCAAGTTCAAAGTGATCTTCCGCAACAAGGAGAAGTTCATGGACCTGACTCTCGATCTCGAGGTCCTGAAACTCCAGGAGGCGGGATGAACCGTCAAAACCTCGTATTCGGGGCCGGCGTCGTCGTCTGGTCCATCCTGGTCTTTGCGGTCACGTTCTACCTGACGTTTCCGTCCGATGCGCTCGTGGCGCGCATCAAGGAGGAAGCGCCGAACGTCCTGGGGCCTGACTACGAGGTCGATCTTGCCTCCGCCGCGCCGTGGTGGGTGGGTTTGTCGATGACGGACGTGGCCGTCTCCCAGCGCGCGCGGAATTGGCGACGCGACCCCGAGGCCGAAAGCTCGCTGGTCGCATTTGCGCCCAAAGCACGGGTTCGCACCTCGTTGTTCTCGTTGTTGACCCAGGCCCCGTCGGTGATCGGTGCGGTGACGTTGGGAGACGGACGTGTCGACTTCGATGTGACCACGAAATCCGGCGAGCGTCAGCTCGAGATCGCCACGCTCGAAGCGGTGGCGGACCAGCTGCCGTTGGCCGATGTTGTGGGCAGCCCGCTGATGGCCTCAGCGTTGGGCGGCTTTTCGATGGTGGGCGATGGTGCGGTCGACCTCAACATCGATTTGCAGGCCGGGGAACGTGGCATGGCCGATGGAGTTGGCCAATTCGAGCTGCAGGGCCGCGACCTCATGCTTAGCGAGCTGTCGAGTGAAACCACCGGGCCGTTGGGCATCGATGTCCCGATTCGAAAGCTCGAAATCGTCGCCGAAGTGGAGGAGGGCAAGGGAGATCTGAAAGAAGGAATCATCGATTCGGATCTTTTCAAGCTTAAAATCTCGGGTGACTTCGGGCTGCGAGATCCGCTGACCAACTCGACGATCAACTTCGAAGTTGAGCTTTCCGACATCAGCAAGGACCTTTCGTTGGTCGAGACGATGTTGCGAAGTGGGCTTGGCGCCTCGGCCGACAACGGCAAGTACAAGTTCACGTGCCGAGGCATGATCGCGCGTTTGAACAGCCGCACCTGTCGGTCGGCGGGCAGCCGGCGCCGTCCGAGCACGGGCCGCAGCAGTGCAAACAAGCGTACGCCCGTGCGGTCCCGCCCCAGTTCGGTCAGCCGGGCTGAGCGGCCCAAGGTCAACGACCCGGACCGCGAGCGTCGCCGGGAGGAAATCCGGGAACGCCTGCGGGCCCGCGCGGGGAACGTTGACCAAGAAGAAGCCGATGAACTCGACTTTGAAGAAGAGGACGAAGAGGCACTCGAGGAGGAACTCGAGGAACTCGACTACGAGGAATTCGAAGAAGAGGAGTGAGTGCCGAGGGCCCGTGCCCACGCGGCGCCCTTGGCCTCGGTCTCGGCCCATTCGGCAGCGGGGTCGCTCGACACGACGACCCCTCCACCCACGTGGTACCGCGCGATGCCTCGATGCACCACGCCCGTACGAATGGCGACGTTGAAGCTGGCACGTTCGTGGTCTGAGGCGAAGCCTATCGACCCGCAGTACACGCCACGGGGTGCGTCTTCGAGTTCGGCGATGCGGTGGCAGGCGCGGATTTTGGGAGCCCCGGTCACGGATCCAGGGGGGAACATGGCGGCCAAGGCGCCAAAGGCATCCACGCCACGCCGCAAGGTGGCTTCCACACGGCGAAAGGTGTGAAAGACCGTGGGCAGTTCCATGATGCGTCGCTCACCCGTGCGCACCGTGCCCGATTCCGCCACCCGTCCCAGATCGTTGCGCACGAGATCGACGATCATCGTGAGTTCGGCCTGGTCCTTTGAGGATTCGCGGAGGGCCTGGCGGTGGGTGGTGTCCGCCTCTGGCGTCGCGCCACGGGGCCGGGTGCCCTTGATCGGTTCCGAAGCTACGGTTCGTCCGGTCTTGGCGAGGAGCAGTTCGGGGGAATTGCACACGATGTCAAGACCCTCGGACAGCTTGATAAATGCACCGTAGGCAGCGTCAAACGTTCGTAGACGGCGATAGACGCTAAAGCCGATATCATCGGTGGTCAGGCTGACGCGCACGGGGCGCGACAGGTTCACCTGGTAGCAGTCCCCGGCCCGAATCCACTCGAGGATGCGCCTTACCGCTTGTTGATAGGTCTTTGGGTCGACCGACTGCGGAGGCAGGGGGCTCGGAGGCGCGGCTCCGAGGGGGGCAAGTTCGCGAGGCGTGTTCGCCAGCAGGGCTTCGAAGCGGGCGCGCAGGGGGGAGGGACCTGTCAGATGCCAGGTGGCGTCGGCATGGCGATAGCACATCGCGCCGTCGAAGCGGGCGAGCCAGGCCTCAGGCTCGACGGTGGGCTTGTTTTCGGGCACCGGGGCCACCCGGTGTCCGGCCCCGTAGCCGATGTAGCCCATCACCCCTCCGATGAACGGCACCTCGAACGGGCCGGATGTTTCCCGCAGGGCGGATCGACCTGCGGCACACCAATCCGGGCCCTCGGTGATGATGTCCACCGGGTCGATCGCCACGATCGACCACCCCTTTGCGCTCGAACCGCCGTCTAGCCAAACCGTTCCGGGTTGCGGACCCAGATGCGTCACAACGGCCTCGGGCGAGGGCCCTGAACACACGGTGATCATGCGGCCACCCAGGCTCGTGTCTCGGCCACGGGATCGGCGGCCCGCGCGATGGCCGAAATGACGGCCCAGGCGTCGGCTCCTGCAGTTCGGACTTCGACAAGCCGGTCCCGCGTCAATCCGCCAATGGCCACGAGGGGCACCGAGGGCGGCACGAGCGCGCGGACTTCCCGAAGCAGGGCGGGCCCTTGAATGGCCTTTGGTCGGGAGAGGTTGATCGTTTCAAACATAGGTCCGAACGCGAGGTAGTCGGCATGGTCCAGGGCAGCGGGAACCTCGCGGGGGTGGTTCGTGCTGCGGCCTAAGAGGCGATGGGGCCCAAGGGCGCGTCGCGCCGTTATCGCATCGCCATCGGTCTGCCCGATGTGCACGCCGTCTGCATCGACCGCCGCGGCAAGTTCGGGATGGTCGTTGAGGATAAACGTGGCCCCTTGAGCCCGGCAGCGGGCTCCCAGGTCTCGCGCGGCAACCTCGATGTCATCGGTGGACCATCCTTTGCACCGCAGCTGGATGAGCCGACAACCTCCCTTGAGGAGGGCCACACCTTGCGCCACCGGGTCGAGGTCGCCGGACCCGGCATTGGCAATCCCATAGAGGCCTCGAATGCGGGCCCGTGCATCGATCATGGGGCTCGGCGTATCACCGCATCGGTGCGGGGTCCGGTGTCGGCGGGTAGCCAAGTGCGGTCACTACGGGTTCGAGCACCGTGCGAACCGGGTTGAGGAATGGCAACAGTTGGCGCCATCGCTCACTCGCGCCCTGATGAATGGGCTGGTTCACGTCGAGGTAGCTTGGCGTGCGAATGGGCCGTGGAACGAGTTCGTGAGGCCGGGTCACCGCGGGGTTGAAGGGCAAGTCCATGGCATCCAGCACGCGGCGCATCGCCGCTTCGGGGTCCGCGACCGTCGACTCGTAACGCAGCACCAACGTTCGCAGCGGCGGTTCGTCTCGCCACGCCAGCCACAACCGGAGCGTTTCAGCCACGAACGAGGCCGTTGACGTCAGCGACGTGGTTTCGGCCGAAAACGAATTGGGCGCGTAGTCCTGAAGGAAGTTCGACCACACGATGTCGCGGGGGTCCCGCAGGCACAGCACGACCAGCGCATCGGGAAACAACGCGCGCAGCCAAGGCAACCGGACCAAGGACAGCGGCAGCTTGTCCACAAGGTGCGTCGTGTTCGTGAGGGTGACCCCGTCCTCGGCCACGGCATCCCAATAGGCCTGTCGCAAGGCGGGCCATTCGTCGGTCTCAATCTGATGGAGTTGCTCGGGAAACGGCGCCACCGGAGTGTCCGGCCGTCCCGCCCAGTAGCGCCGAAGCACCCGAGAGGCCGGATCGGTCTCGTCGAGGGTCTCGATCGCCGGATGAGCTTGCAGCATTTGTTGGACCAGGGTGGTGCCCGACCGCGGTACCCCCACCACGAAGGTCGGCGGCCGATGGCCAGAGTCGCGCGTCGGCACCTCGGGTCCTGGGGCCGTCGCACAGGCACGAAGGTGGGCCACCGTCGCGGTGAGCGCCCCGCGATGGTAGCCCTGCCGGGCGAACTCGGTTTGGGCAAGCCGATTGCCCTGAATGGCCTTGTCGTAGGCCGTCGACCAGTCGCCTTGTCGTTGGGCGAGTTTGGCGAGTTCGAGGTTCAGCGAACGGCGGTCCTCAAGCGGCATCGGCCGCTGCAGCAACGCTTCAGCCCGGGTGCGGGCTTGGAGGATGTGGCCCTCCTGGTGATCGAGCCGCACAAGGAGCCGTTCCATGCCCTGCGAAGGGCCCAGCTTCGTGAGGACCGTCTGGGCGATTTTGCGGGCGGTATCTTTGTTGCGGGCCTGCTCATGGCACGAGGCCAGCGCTTCCCAGGTCTCGAGATGGTCTGGGGCGAGTCGGGTCGTGCGTTCAAACCAGGCGATGGCCATGGGTAGATCGCGCATCGTCCGCCAGCTCTCAGCGATCTCTCGGCAGGCCCCTGCGTCGCTTGGCGGGGCCGCGTCGAGGGAGGTTAGCAACGCCCGAGCCTCGACCCCCTGGTCCAGGAAGAACCGAGCGCGGGCCTCGAGGGCGGTCAGCGCGGCCTGGGCCCCAGGAGAGGCGTTTTCGCGAAGGCCCTGTGCCTGGGCAATGGCCGCTTCGTACCTGCGCTGACGGAGTTGGGTCTGGACGAGGAGGGCGCCCACTTCGATGTCGGCATGCCCCATGGTGAGGAAGCGTTCGAGGATCCGCGCCGCATCGTCGAAGCGGTGTTGGTCGAGCAACGCGCTGGCCAGCGACCGACAGATGCGTGGATCGTGACGTCGGATACGGTGAAGCGCGTGCCATTGGGCGAGTTCGTCATCAGGTCGCCCAAGCTGTGCATAGAGGTTGGCGGCGATCTCGAGAACCAGCGGATGGTGCCGTTGCGCTTCATCGAGCCGCTCGAAGTGTTCGCGTGCCTCGTCAAATCGTCGGGATCGAAAGGCATCGATAATGGGCTGCACGTGCTCCAATGGTCCTCCCTACGGGACGGCCATCGGCCAGGGACGTTGACGGTGAACCCCTGACCTTTGCGGTTAGCAGGGCCGCATGGACAATCGGCGAACCGGCATCCTCGTAGGCATTGGGCTCGTGAGCATCTCTGTGTTCTCGGGCCTACTTTTCGTGGTCTTCGTACTGGGTCAGCAGCCTACGCCCTCAGAAGCGCCCCCTCCATCGGCCCCGGCCTCGAAGTTCGGCGGGCCTACCTCCATGCAGACCGATTTGGATCGGCTCACCACCCAACCGCAAGTCCCCCTGCGGGAAGCCGCGCAGGAGCTGATCGGGGACAACGGCGTGGTGTGTGGCATTCAACCCACGATCGACGTGGGCACGGCCCGGCTCGCCCTGGCGGGAGACAACGATCGAAACTGGCTCGCGGTGGCGGCCGCGCGGGGCGATGTGCTGTTGGTGAGTGACATCCCCGAAGAGGGCGAGGGCACCTTGTTCGTCGAAGGGTTCGCCCCCCGTGCGATTCGCTGGTTTGATGCACGAGGCGGGCGCGGGGGCTGTGACCCGGACCCGGTTGTACTGTCTCCGCCCGAGGCCTCGGTCATTGGCGAAGTCCAAGCCTTTGCACCACATGGATCAAACCTCATCGTCGAGGTTTGCGGCCAGCCGGTGACCCTCGACGGCGATGGCGGGTTCTTCGTGGCCGCCACGCCAGAGGAGGCATGCGTCATTACCGTAAAGCGGCACTACGGGGTGTGGGAGTTCCGCGACAGCCTCACCGTCACCCCAACGAAGGGAGAAGAGGCTGAGGTCACGCTCGAAGTCCCCGCCTTCGTGGCCGTGTTGCCCTTACGGGTCGCGGAAGGCCGCATCGTGGCGGTGTGGGACGATGGTGGTGATGAAGGCACCACCGAGTCGCTCATGGGGGCTCGCATCGTGCGGGTCGATGGCGAAGAGGTGCCCGGCGAGGCCGAGGGGTTTCACCTTGCGACGGGCGGCGAGACCGGGGAGGAAGCCCTCCTCGAACTCGAGCGCGAGGGAGAGATCGTCGAGGCGCGGCTCGCGCGTCGAGCGTTGTCCTTCGACGATTGGCTGGTCCGGTAGGTCGCGCCTACAACAGCTTCGCGATGCGCTTGGCGAGCACCCGCAAGCCCGTCGGGTCAAGCGGAACGCCACCGG
Source organism: Myxococcota bacterium (assembly GCA_039208735.1). Lineage (GTDB taxonomy): Bacteria > Myxococcota_A > UBA796 > UBA796 > DRPG01. Next base: position 74,466 of record JBCCQY010000025.1, read on the forward strand.
CGAGGGATTCGGGCAGCTCACGGGTCAGCATGGACGCGGCGGCATCGAGGGTGATGTCACTGCGCCACAGGGACAGGAACGCGTCGGCGCCGGTGCCGGTGATCACCGGTTGGCCGTCTTCATCCACGGCGAACGACAGCGTGCCCCAGCGGTCCGGCTGGTGGGTAGCGAGCGCTTGCGCCGTCGCATCCATCACGGGTAGCAAGGCGGCTCGGCCTTGGGCGTCGTAGGCGAGGAACGTCTGCGACAAGGCCCGCTTCAACTCGGGGTGGAGCGACTCGGGATCGACGACCACCGGCTCGGTTGGGGGCACGATGGTGGGTTCGGGCATTTCGCCGAGCGAATCGTCGAGATTCGGTGGAAGCACCGGCACGATGGTGGGCTCAGGATCGTCGGGGAGGTCGTCGAAGTCAGGCAAAGGATGGGGCGTCGTCGACAGGTCGGGGGTCGTTGGCAGGTCGGGGGTCGTCGCGGGTGGCATGGCCGCGACATGAATCGTCCCCGCGCGCTCGAGCAGCTCGCTCCGCAGTTGGTCAAGGCGACGGACGAGGAGCACGATGAGGTTGTTCGACGCACGAAGGCCTGCGTGCTGTGGCCAATCCAGCAGGTCGGGAGCGCCTGGGACGGCATCCAGGGTGCGGCGGTGGCTGGGCGCGACGCGCTCGGATTCCGTGATCAGGTAGGCCTGGTCGGTGCCTTTTGTGTCTAGGGCTCGCCAAATGCGAGCGAGCGCTTCGGCGGGTTCGGTCTCTTGTAAGGCGTCGGTGCGACCCTCAACGAACTCGTGCGCCTTCACCAGGTTCTCGAAATGGGTGCGGTCCATGATGCCCGCAAACTCGATGCGTGAAGGATGGGGCCACGGCCGCAACACCCCCACGATGGGTCGGGTGCGCGAAAGGAACCGCTTGAGGACGCCTACACAATCGAGCGTCTCGTCACCGAGGTCGAAGAGGGTGCCGTCGACGGCGCCGTGGAGTACGAACACATTCGCTTCGTCGGCCAGGTACCGGTCTTTCAGTTCATCGATCCAGCTTGGCCAGCGCATGAATTTCCATAACGCGCCCCGGAGACCCCCATCGCCCCCCCAAAGAGCCGTGACCAACGGGTCGCAGAGGCCATTGAATACGTCCTCGAAGAGCTTCAACCCGAGGGTTCGTGGCTCGTGGTCGACGAGCGCACGGGGCGGATTGCCGATGCCTTGCCTGATGAACGGGAGGTCTGGAACCGGCTCGCGCTTCGGGGAGCGAAGGCGACCTTCGCGCCGCCCGAGGGGCCCTTCGATGGTGCCATTATCCGTCTGCCAAAGGGCAAGGACGCGTTTCGTCTCGTCTTGCATCAGGTCGTCGCGGTCCTTCGCCCTGAA
>JBCCQY010000026.1:0-75765 GCA_039208735.1 Myxococcota bacterium
GCGCGGGAACGGTGGCGGTTCTCTCATGGAGGCCATCGACGTCACCGGGCTGTTCATCACCACGGGGCCGGTGGTGCAGGTACGCATGCGTTCGGGTCGCATCGAGGCGCTCCACGACCGGCGCGCCCAGGTGTCGTGGGTCAAGGACATGGTGGTGCTCACCGACGGGACCAGTGCTTCCGCGTCCGAGATCGTGGCCGGCGCCTTGCAGGATTACGGCCGAGCGATCGTGGTCGGTGCAGACCGGACGCACGGGAAGGGCACGGTTCAGCAGGTGCTCCAGCTGACCAATCGCCTGTCGGGTCGCCACGCTGATGCGGTAGGCGGCGCCCTCAAGCTCACGATCCAGAAGTTCTACCGGGTGAGTGGCAGTTCTACGCAAAACCGGGGTGTGGTGAGCGACATTGTGCTGCCTTCGCCGTGGGATGGTCTCGACATCTTCGAGTCCGACCTGCCCACCGCGCTGCCCTGGGACCGCATTCCTCCGGCCCCCTACGTTCGCGTGGGCGACGATGGCGAGCTCATTCCGAAGCTCGCCAAGGCCAGTGCGAAGCGGGTCGAGCAGTCCGAGGACTTCCAGAAGCTCAACGAGGCCCTCGAGGTTCGGGAAGAACTCAACGCCCAGACCACCTTGAGCCTGCACCTCACGACGCGCGAAAAAGAGCATAAGGCTCGCGAGGCCAAGCTCAAGGATGACGACGAGCCCAACAAGGAAGAAGGCGACGAGCTGGGACACTCCCCGGACCGGGCCGACGACTTCATGCTCGACGAGGCGATGGAGATTTTGTCGGACCTGTTGGACGAGCGTTCGTAGGTCCCGTGCGTTCGAAAACGGGCACCCCTCCCCGAATGGGGAGGCCTCCGCCGCCGACGGGGGAGTGCCCGGTGCGGCTCACGTGACCATACGAAAGAACGTAGATGCCGGCTGCGCCAACGTCATCGCGGGCGTTGGATGTGTCACGAAATTATCGGTACGGTCACTGAGGGGTGGACGGACCAGGGGTTCGTGACCACGTGACCCCGGGGGCGAGATGTCGGACCGTACCCGTCGCAAGAATGAAGAGAAGGAAGACGTCCTGACCCGGGAACGGGTCGAGGAACCGAAGAAGTACAAGGTCCTCCTGCTCAATGATGACTACACGACGATGGAGTTCGTCGTCTGGGTGTTGGTGACGATCTTTCATCACTCCCAGGCGTCGGCCACCCGCATCATGCTGCACATTCACAACAATGGTGTAGGCGTGGCCGGCATCTACAGTCGCGAGGTCGCAGAGACCCGCGTAGCCCAAGTCCAACAGGCGGCTCGCGAAGCGGGTCACCCCCTCCAATGCAACATGGAGCCCGAGTAGATGTTCACTGACAATCTTCGCATGGCGATGGGGATGGCGATCGAGGACGCCAAGGAACGTCGCCACGAGTTCCTAACGCTGGAACACCTGCTCTATGGGCTGCTCCACGAGCCGCGGGCCTCCGAGATCTTGGAAGCCTGCGGGGCCGATTTGTCGCGGCTCGAGCAACAGCTCAAAGAGTATCTGGATGGCGTTGAGGGCATTGATATCGATGGGGACTACGAACCCATTCAGACACTGGGCTTTCGCCGAGTGATCAGCCGAGCGTTGATGCACGTCCAGTCCCAGAAGGGCGGCGAGGTGGATGGCGGCAACGTGCTGGTGGCGTTGTATGCAGAGCCCGAGTCCCAGGCGGTCCACCTGCTTAAGAAGCAGGGCGTCGAGCGCCTCGACGTGGTCTCCTTCATCAGCCACGGCATCCGTAAGAAGGGGTCGCGCAAGGACGTGGGCGCGCCCGCCGGAGCCGCCGATCCGGAAGACAGCAAGCGTTCGCCCAACGAGGCGCTCGCCGAGTTCTGTGTCGATCTCTACGAGCGTGCCGAGCAGGGCAAGATCGACCCTCTCATCGGCCGGGAGAGCGAGGTCCTGCGGGCGGTTCATGTGCTGGCACGTCGCCGTAAGAACAACCCGTTGTTCATCGGCGACTCGGGTGTCGGCAAGACGGCCATCGTCGAGGGCCTGGCCAAAGCCATCTACGAAGGTGACGTGCCCGAGTTGCTCAAGGGCGTGCGCATCTATGCGCTCGACATGGGTGCGTTGATGGCCGGCACCCGCTACCGCGGCGACTTTGAAGATCGGTTGAAGGGTGTGGTCCAGGCGCTCGAAGACAATGACAAGGCCATCCTCTTCATCGACGAGATCCATGTCATCGTGGGCGCTGGGGCCACCGCCGGTGGGTCGATGGATGCGAGCAACCTCCTCAAACCGGCCCTTGCCGCAGGCACGCTGCGCTGCATCGGGTCGACGACCCATGAGGATTACCGCCAGTCCTTTGGCAAGGACAAGGCCTTGGCCCGTCGCTTCCAGACCATCGAGGTGGTCGAACCGTCGGTCGAAGATGCGATCGAGATTCTCAAGGGTCTGCATCCTCGCTACGAGGAGCACCACCAGCTCACCTACGACGAAGATAGTGTCGAAGCCTCGGCGAAGCTTGCCGCACGTCACATCAACGACCGTCAGCTGCCCGACAAGGCGATCGACGTGCTCGACGAAGTCGGCGCCGCGGTCCACCTTGCGGGTCGCGACGAGGTGGTGTTGCACGACGTCGAAGAGACGATCGCGCGCATTGCGCGGATTCCTCCGAAGCAGGTGACGACCGAAGACCGCGACAAGCTGAAGAACCTGGGGTCCGACCTTCGCCAGGTGATCTTTGGCCAGGACAACGCCATCGAAGCGGTGGTTGCGGCCATCAAACTGTCGCGAGCGGGTATCGGCAGCCCTCGCAAGCCCGTTGGCTCCTTCCTCTTTGCGGGCCCCACAGGCGTCGGAAAGACGGAGCTTGCGCGTCAGCTGGCGTTGCACCTTGGCGTGGAGTTCCACAAATTCGACATGTCCGAGTACATGGAGAAGCACAGCGTAAGTCGCCTCATCGGGGCGCCTCCGGGCTACGTCGGCTTCGAACAGGGCGGCCTGCTCACGGACGCCGTACACAAGTCACCGCACTGTGTGGTGGTGCTCGACGAGATTGAGAAGGCCCACCCCGACATCTTCAACATCCTCCTTCAGGTGATGGATTCGGCCTCGCTGACCGACAACAATGGCCGCAAGACCGACTTCCGCAACGCCATCATCATCCTCACGACGAACGCCGGCGCGCGGGAGCAGGCGCTGTCGAACGTGGGCTTCACGAAGCAGATGGGCGCATCGCGCGCCGACACCGTGCTCAAGAAGATCTTCCCGCCTGAGTTCCGCAACCGGCTTGATGCTCTGGTCGTCTTCGACAACCTGCCCGAAGAGGTCATCCTTCTCATTGTCGACAAGTTCCTGGTCGAACTCGAGCAGCAGCTTACGGAGCGGAACGTCACCCTTTCGGCGACCGATTCGGCTCGTCAGTTCTTCCTTCGCGAAGGCTACAAGCCCGAGTTTGGGGCCCGAGAGATGGGCCGAGTCATCCAGCAGCACGTCAAGAAGAACCTTGCCGACGAGATTCTCTTTGGCCAGCTTCGAAACGGTGGTCACGCCGAGGTCGATTACGTCAAGGGCGAGGTGGTCCTCAACATCACGCCGGCGCCTGAACCGGAGCCGGAAGATGACGACAGCTCGGCGGATCCATCGTCCCGTGACACCGAAGACGTCGAATAGCCTCGCGGTAACGGTCAGGGGCTGACCGGGGGCTTGCGAAGGGAGGATCGGGAGACCTAAAGAGAGGTCCCCCCTTCCTCCCCTCTTTCTTCATGCTGCCACCGCTTCCTTCTTGGGCCGTTCTCGCGGCCTACCTGAGGCTTCGGACGTCCGTGGTTCGCCGGTCCGAAGTCGTATACCGCCAGCACGTACGGCTTCAGCGGCTGCTTGCGTACGTCAAGCCACGTTCGCCGTTTTGGCGTTCGGTCTTGGCCACGCGTGCGCCCGCCTTGGCCGAGCTGCCCATCCTCGACGCGGCCGATGAGGCGAAGGCGTTCGACGACCTCAATACGGTGGGGTTGCGGCGTCGCGACGTTGAAGCTGTGATTCGGGGTGTGGGCCCGCTGCGACGCGGCGATGTGCCCCTTGGGGCCTACGCGGTTCGTCCCAATCCCGGTGGCTTGCTCGTCATCGATGTGCGGGAACGTGCGCTGCAGCTTGGGGCCCTCATGGCCCGCTTGCTGCCTTCGTCGCTTTTGGGCTCGGGCCAAGACCGCGTGGCGCTGCTCTCACGGCCTCCCATCGCATTGCCTCGATTTGTGGAATGGGTCACGCCACAGCGACTGCGGTGCTTGGGCGTGCCCCAACGCGACCCCCTATCGGTCCAGCTGGCCCGCCTCCGAGAGCTGGCTCCTACCCTCATCGTAGGTGGGTCCCGCCGGTTGTTGCCGGTCGCCGAGCGGTGGGGCCACGAGGGGCCCAGACGACCCGTCCAGCGTGTCGTCTCACTCGCCGAAACGCTTTCCGTTGATCACGCGTCGGTGCTCGAAGCGGGATTTGGCATTCCCCACGTCGATCGACTCTATCGAGCTGACGAAGGCTTGTATGGACAAACGTGCGCGTACGGCCGGCTCCACCTCAACGAGGATTTGGTCATCGTCGAGCGGGCCTGGATCGATCGGAAGCAGGGCACCTACCACCCCATCGTTACCGATCTCTTTCGCACCACACTGCCCCGGATCCGCGTTCGTCTCGCCGATGTGCTCACCGACTTGCCCGGTCCATGTCCCTGTGGTTCGCCCCTGCGCGCCGTGGCCCGCATCGATCGCATCGACGCGCAGGCTTAGTCCGACGCCAGGTGTTCGCCGGCCACCCTCGCCACTTGGTCGAGCCACTGGGCGCCAACTGCAAGCGCGTCCTCGTGGATGTCGAAGCCACCCGAATGCGCGGGAAAGTGCTCACGGCCGGGCACCTGCGTGCCATAGCGAATGTAGGCGCCGGGCACGTGATCGAGGTACCACGCGAAGTCTTCGCCCCCCATGTTTGAGGCCCGAAGGGGTTCGACCTGATCTTCACCCACCACGGCGACGGCGGCGCGGCGTGCGAGTTCCGTCGGCTCGGGGGCGTTGCGCAAGGGGGGCGTGCCCTCGATGATCTCCGTTTCGATCACCGCGCCGTGCAGCTGTCCCATCGCGCTGGCCATGCGCTGCAGCGCGCTACACAAATGGTTGCGGATTGCTCGGTCGTGGGATCGAATCGTGCCCGACAGGGTTGCCGAGCCGGCGATGACGTTTGGCGCTGTGCCTGCTTCGAACTGGCCTACCGTGATCACCGAAGGGCTCGAAGGATCCACCTCCCGACTCACGATGGTCTGCAGGGCCGTCACGAGTTGCCCCCCCACGACGATGGCGTCGAGCGCTTCGTGAGGCCGGGCTCCATGGCCTTGGCGACCCTGGATGCGAATCGTGAAGGTGTCGGTGCTTGCGTTGACCACACCATCGGTGACGACGAGAACGCCAGGAGGGTAGCCCCGATCGACATGCCCTCCGAAGATGAGGCCGACCCCTTCCAGGGCCCCCGCTTCAATCATGGCCAGGGCTCCCCGTCCCACCTCTTCGGCGGGTTGCCACAGCAAACGCACGGGCAAGGGCGGCGGCGTGGCCAGCAGGAGTTCTGCCGCACCGACCAACATGCTCGAATGGCCATCGTGGCCACACGCATGCATCACTCCCGGGTTCTGGGAGGCAAAGGGCAATCCCGTTTCTTCTTGCACGGGCAGCGCGTCGGTATCGGCTCGTAAGGCCACGATGGGACCATCGGCGCGGCCTGGCAGATCGGCAACGATCCCTGTGCCAGCCACGCCGGTACGATGGCTCACCCCAAGCTCCGTAAGATGTGCGGCGATGCGCCCCATCGTTCGGTTTTCATCCCAGGAGAGTTCGGGATGTTGATGCAGATCGCGGCGTAACGCCACCATACGGGCGACAGTCGCGGAAGCGAGGTCGCGGATCATTGGCTCACCTCAAGAAACTACGCGTAAGCACGTACCCAGGGATGGAGGATTTGTGTGGTACTGGGCGCTCGTCGCAGGAGCTAGTCCGCCCGCAGAGGACGGGTTTGCGGTGGTGCGAACTACCGATGATTGCCGCATCGAATCGCGGAACCGTGACGCGCCCGGCGGAAGCGCGATGCGGGCGACCTGTGATTGGCCGGAGGTTGATCCACAGGTTCTCGGGGCGCTCATGGCCGATCTGGAACAGTACGAAGATCTGATTTTTGCCCTGGTCGAATCCGAAATCACCGAGCGGGATGCGGACCGCGTGCTCGTCTACCAACGGCAATCGATCTTTGGCCTTTCGGACCGAGAAGTGCTGCTTTGGGCGAAGATCGACCGCCTGCCGCCCCAGACGATCGTGTCGTGGACGACGGCGAGCGACCGTCCGTTGGCGCTGCGGCGCGGGGCGATTCGAACGCCACGAAACGAGGGATTTTGGAAGATTGAGCCAGGGGCGGAAGGCGGCACTCGGGTGGTTCATGAAATCGGCGTAGATGCTGGAGGGAGGGTCCCAGAGTGGATCGTGCGCCTTGTCCGAACGAGAGGATTCCTTCGCGTGATGAACGACATTCGCAAACGAGCTGCATCGGAATCGGTCACTGAAGCTGATCAGTGATTCGACCGATGGGCCAAGGCGTATGTCCTGGCCCTTCTCGCCTCCCGAGCCCCAGTCGCTCCCACGTCGCTCCGAGAGCCTCGACGATCTCGTCGCCAAACGGGCCCATGTGGCGGTCGTGGTGCAGGGCGAACCCCTTGCCCTGCCAGCGCGCTTGGTTGAAGCAACGCCTCATGAGGTCATCCTCGAGCTGTTTCAGCGGCCCACGGAACCACTTCTCGTCCACATCACGGCTTGTGTGCACCACCTCGGTGCGGAGGGTGAGGTGGCGTTCCTGACCCGGGTCACCGACCAGGACGGGAGTCGACTCGTGGTTGAGCGACCGGTTCAACTCGCGGCCCTCGAACAGCGACGTGCGTTTCGCATTCCCTTGTCCGAGAGGCAGATTCCGATGTCGCTCGTCGTGGGTGGGAATCTGGTTCGCGGCTGGGCCGTGGACCTGTCGCCGTTTGGAGGCGCAATTCACTTTGAGGCGACCCCTGTGGTCGTGACCGTGGGTCAGCCCGCGTGCCTCGAGTTGTGCGGGCACAACGTCACGGTGGTGGTGAAGTGCCGTGTGGTGCGGCTCACCGCCGTGGGCTGTGCGGTTGCGTTCTCACCGGGCCCCGATGGACTACCCGATGCGAGCCTTCGTTCACTCGTACTCGAGGCCGAGCAGGCCTGGCTCCAGTCTCGCGAAGGACGGCGGGGCGAGGGGCCGGCAGAGCATCGCCACGCTGACGGTGCCAGTGGTCTTGAGACCTTGGTCTTGGTCCAACATCCGGCGATGGTCTTGTTTGCCGACGCGCCGGAGGCGTTGCCGGCTCGGTTCGAGGCCCTGGAGGCCGACCACATCGTGCTGCTGCTCTATCGTCGGCTCGAAGGGGCACGGTCGGCGAAGGTTTGGATTCGCACGTTAGCGCGAGGAACATCGGTTTCGTTGATCACCTCGGTCCGTGCAACGGGCTCGGGCGAAGATCCGTATCGGCTGATCGTCGAGCGGCCGGATCGGCCGGTGTCCTCGGAGTCGCGGCGGGCGTTTCGGGTCCCTGTGCAATCGTCGGAGCGCACCGTGCAGGTGGCGGGCCCCTCGGGGACCCAGCCCGGCTGGCTTACCGATCTGTCGCGGCTCGGCATGGGCCTCACCCTCACGGATGTCGAACGGGCGCCTGAGCTTGGTGACACGGTTCGGGTCACGGTTGAAGGCCTCGCCGTACGACCCGCGACCGTGGTTCATGTCGAAGGTTCCCACTTGGGGCTTTCGTTTGTCGGGGCGCCTGGTTCAGACTTCGAATCGCTGCTCGAGGAGCTCGAAGCCCGCTGGCGGGACGACGGATCCGAGTAACCGAGGGTCGACGCGTTGAGCTGGCGACCGTATACCCGCCCCATGGGTATGGGTGACACCGAAGGATCTGCGTTCGCCAAGGCATCCAAGGGACCACACCAGGATCCAGGATGGCCGGAACTTCGATCAGGACCGTTTGGTACGGCGTTTCTTCCTGTGTGCCGAGGTGACCTCGAGGCACGCGGTTGGGATGAACTCGACATCATCCTTGTGAGCGGGGATGCCTATGTGGATCATCCGGCGTTTGGACCGCCGCTCATCGCGCGTTTCCTCGAGGGACGGGGCTTTCGGGTGGGCATCATCGCCCAGCCCGATTGGAAGGATCCCGCTGCGTTTCAGGTGTTGGGCAGACCGCGTCTGTTCTTTGGTGTCGCGGCGGGCAACCTCGACTCGATGCTCAACCGCCTGACCGCACAGAAGAAAAATCGAAGCGAAGACCAATATTCGCCTGGCGGGCGCACGGGATTGCGGCCCGACCGGGCGACCATCGTCTACACCAACAAGTGTCGCCAGGCTTACCCCGGGGTGCCCGTCGTCATTGGGGGCATTGAAGCCTCGTTGCGGCGGCTCGCCCATTACGACTATTGGTCTGACAAAGTCCGAAGGTCGATCCTGGTTGATAGCAAGGCCGACCTGCTGATCTTCGGGATGGGGGAGCGTCCGGTTTGGGAAGTGGCGCGCCGGCTGCGCGACGGGCAGGCGATCGATCAGGTTCGCAACGTGCGCGGGACCGCCTTCATCGCGGGTAAGGCAGATGCCGAGAAGTACCTCACCGACCCTGCGCGCTACACCACCGACGACAAGGTGGTCGTCTTGCCCTCCTTTGAAGAGGTGCAACACGACAAGGTCGCTTATGCGAACATGGCCCGGCGTTTCCAGCTCGAGACGAACCCGGGAAATGCCCGTCGCATGGCTCAGCCACACGGAGACCGGGTGGTGGTCTTCAATCGGCCCTCGGAACCGCTCTCGGACGACGCCGGAGATGGCACTGAGCACTCGATCGGGATGGATGAGCTGTACGACTTGCCGTTCACTCGGTTGCCACACCCCCAATACACCGAGCGGATCCCCGCCTACGAGACCGTAAAACACTCCGTTGTGCTCATGCGGGGGTGCTTTGGCGGCTGCACGTTCTGCTCCATCACCGAGCACGAGGGCCGGATCATTCAGAGTCGGAGCCAAGAAAGCGTGCTTCGCGAGCTTCGCCAGATCCGTCGGATGGATGACTTTCGAGGGACCATCACAGATCTTGGCGGTCCAACCGCCAACATGTACAAGATGCGGTGCAAGGACAAGGCGATTGAGTCCAAGTGCCGCAAGCTTTCGTGTGTGCACCCGACGGTCTGTGAAAACCTCGTGACCGATCATGGACCGGTGGTTGAGGTCATGAAGGCGGTGCGAGAAGAGCCAGGCATCAAGCACACCTTCATTGCGTCGGGGATTCGTACCGATCTGGCGATCCGCTCTCCGGAGTACATCGAAGAACTCGCCGCTCACCACGTCGGAGGCCATCTTTCGGTTGCCCCTGAGCATGTGAGCGATCGGGTGTTGGATAAGATGAAGAAACCGGGCATTGCCCCCTTTGAGCGGTTTCGGCATCTCTTTCAGTGTGCAAGCGAACAGGCGGGCAAAGAGCAGTACGACATTCCGTACTTCATCTCGGGCCATCCTGGTTGTGGGCTGTCCGACATGGTCGAATTGGCCCAGTGGTTGAAGACCCACGGGTATCGGCCGCGCCAGGTGCAAGACTTCATCCCCACCCCCATGTCGATCGCATCCGCCATGTACTGGACGGGCCTCGATCCGCTCACCATGGAGCCTGTCGAAGTAGCGCGGGGCCTGCGCGAGAAGAAACTGCAAAAGGCGTTGTTGCTTTATTGGAACCGCGATCACTGGCCGTTGGCGCGTGAGGCCCTGCGGCAGGCCGGGCGTGAGGACCTCATCGGGCGTGGGCCGAACGCCTTGGTGCCTCCAGAGCCCCGACACGCCAAAGGGCGGAGCCGTCGGAACGCTCGCCCTCGCCGTCGAGGGCCGCGCCGCGACTGACGATCGGGGGGTTACCGGGTACCCCTCTTCCCGTGCTGCTGCTCGACGTGTCGCTGGGCGGCTGAAGCCGGGATCTCCCTCGATTCGGAGGAACTGTGTCCCTCGTTCCCGTTCACGGTGGGTTGAGCGAACCTGTCAATCGCATGCTCAAGCACTCCCAGCGCGCGGCGATTACCGCCGAAGCGGCGTCGTTGCCTAAGATCGTGGTGACCGAAGCGGACTTGGCGACCGTGCATCGTCTCGCCGATGGCACCCTGTCGCCGCTCACCGGTCCCATGACCGAAGCCCAGCACAACCTGGTGCTCAATGAGCAGGTCATCGAGTCGAACGGCCAGCGCTACGCCTGGACCATCCCGGTCACCCTGCCCGTGACCGATGCCGAAGCGGCGACGTTGTCGGCGGGCACCCGCGCGGCGATCCATGGCCCAGATGGATCGCTTGTGGGCGTCATCGACGTGACGAGCGTGTTTGACTGGGACAAGCCCCGCTACCTCAAGGCGGTGTACCGGACCGACCGCACCGATCACCCGGGCGGCCGGATTCTCATGGACGATCCGCGCTCCAAGCTTGTGGGCGGCGAGATCCTGGCCTTCCCTCCGGCCCCCCACCCCGAGTACGGCCACCAGGTGGTGTCGCCACGCATGACCCGGGCGCTCATTGCGGACCGTCAGTGGGACAAGGCGCTTGCCTTCCAGACGCGCAACCCGCTACACCGTGCCCATGAGTACGCGCTGGTCTACGGTCTGGAGGAAATCACCCGGGCTGGAAACTACGCAGGCGCCATCCTCAACCCGCTCGTCGGCCAGCTGAAGAGCGACGACGTCGATGCGGTGACCCGCATGCGCACCTACAACCGGCTGAAGCAGCGCCGTCTGCTCGGTCAGGGCGATGTGGATCCCGAGTTGTGGTCGAACGTCGGCTACGACATCAACGACGTGTTCGAGCTGCAGGGCCTCGACATCAAGATGTTCTACGGAGGCCCGTCGGAGGCCGTGATGCACGCCATCTACCGGCAGAACCACGGCTTTACGCACATCGTGATCGGCCGGAAGCACGCGGATGCGCCGTACGACGATGGCACGGCCATCTGGGGCGACTTCGATGCCCACGCGATCTTTGATGATCTGAAGGGTACGCTCGCGATCGAACCCATGAAGGTCGGGTTTGCGGCGTACTACGAGTCGATCGGTCGGGTCGACCTGATGTCGAAGCACCAAGGTGAAGACGCCTACTTCATCTCGGGCAAGAAGGTGCGCGCCATGCTCGTGGCCGGCGAAGTCCCGCCCGCGAAGATCATGCGCCCTGATACCGCTGAGATCCTCATCGAGGCCTACGCTGCGAAGGCCGCCGCACAGGGCTGACGAACCCTGACGAACGCGGACGACCCTATGCACGACATCGCTCCCCCCTGCCCGTCTTCCATGTGATGAGCTACGAAGGCGACACGGGGTGAGTGGTCGTGCAAAATGAGGACGGCCCCAGGGAGCTTCGATGGACAGAATGGACGAAGAGTGGGACCCGGGCGTTGGAGCGCACGGGGCTCCGCGTCGTCACTTTCGCATCGTCAAGCTCTTAGGGGTTGGCGGATTCGGCAGTGTATATGAGGCATTGCTCGAACGTCCCGATGGGTTTCGCAAGACGGTGGCGCTAAAGATCCTCCACGATGAGGATGTTCCGCCGTATGTCTTGAGACGTTTCCGCGACGAAGCCAAGGTGTTGGGACTGCTTCGGGATCGCGCGATCGTCAGTGTGGATGTGCCGACCAAGCTGATGGATCGCTGGTCCATCATCATGGAATGCATCGACGGCGCTACCGCCTCGCAGGTGCTGAAGTTCATCGGGCCCACTCCGCCGCGAGTCGCTTTGTCGATCGTCGGCGAAATCGCGCGAGCCCTGCACAAGGTCTACCACCTGGCCGGCGATGACGGACAAGCCATCCAGCTCATCCACCGCGACATCAAAGCTGCGAATGTCGCGATTACGCGCGAAGGCGACGTCAAAATCCTCGACTTTGGAATCGCTCGGGCCAACTTCTCCGCACGGGAGAGTTCGACCCTTCAGAATGCAGGCCCCGACGGGACGGTTGGCTACATCGCGCCGGAGCGGTTTGAAGGGCTGGAGGGTCCCGAGGGCGACATCTACTCGCTTGGGGTCACACTGTACGTGATGCTCACGCGGGTTCGACCTACCCACATCGACCGACGGGTGGATCACCCCGAGGCGGCGATGCGTTCGGCGCTCGAGGTCGCGGTGTCGATGTGCGAACTCAACGCCGAAAAACGCCCGACAGCTCAAGAGATCTACCGGCAGTGTCGCTCTCTTGTTGAGCGCATGCCCGGCCCGTCGCTTTCGGAATGGGCGGAGCGTGTGGTGCCCGACGCCCAAGAGGCCGCTCAACGTCATTTGTCGATGTCGGAAGAGGGCGACAAGCTGGGCCTGGTGGGGACCATCCTCACCGAAGAGCCAAGCAAGAAGCCGATCATGACGGCAGCGCCGGTCACTCCTCCGGGACGACCGGCCCGGGTCGAGGCTCCGCCTCCCGCCACGCCAATGCCTTCGGCGGAGGGGGATTCTCCACGTCTTCGCGTCAAGACGACCAAAGTACGTGTGCCCACAGGCGATGTGGCTCGGGGGTCCCGTCCTCCTGCCCCGCCTCGCGCGAACCAGCCCCGGTCCGGGGTCACCCGCGACCCCACCCGTCCACCCTCGGCGGTTCGCCAGGCCACGCCGTCGCGGACGCCGGGCAGCATTCCCCCCGCCCATCGTTCGGTCCCGCCGCCGCCGAGCCGCACGCGCAAGCCCAACCCTTCGTTGCCGCCCCGTTCGCGAACGCCAGTTCCCACCGGTGCCCGTCGACGTACGCCGATTCCGTCCGGGGCGATTCATCGCACGCCCGTTTCTGCGGGAGCGCGCCAGCATGGTCCACCTTCGGTCGTGCCGAGGGTCGATCGCACAAACCCTGGCCCCGAGCTGACGAACTCTGGCCGTGAGCGCACGAATCCCGGTCGGGACCGCACAAACCCAGGCCGTGAACGCACGAACCCCCGGCGTGAGTGGACGAATCCTGGCCGTGAGCGCACAAATCCGCGGTACGACACGGGCACCATTCGGCGGAATCGGACGCAGCCACGGACCGATGCGCGAATCGAAATTGGCAATACGGGGTCGCGATTCACGACCTCCGAACGTCCGGCGCGCCCCTCACGCTTTCTGGCCGCGGGGTTCGCCGGGGTGCTCACGGCGGTAGGCTTGCTTGCGGTCCTCGCTGTGGGGGCACTGTGGGTGGCGGAGAATCGCCCAGAGTGGCTTGATGCGGCGGGGGTCGATCCTGCGCTCCTCGAGATTCCGGTATGGATGATCCCCGGCGGACTGTCGGCCGATCCAGAGGTGGTGGACCCAGAAGAACCCACCGCCCAGCCGGTGCCCGCCCCGACCGCGAAGGCACCTCGGGCGGCGAAATCGGCTTCGGCGGCGCCCCAACCTGATGCCACTCCCGACCCCGTTGAGCCGTCGCCGGCAAGCGAAGGGGCCTCTGCCGACCAAGTTGGGGTGCGACTGATGTTCCAGCCCGCGGGCGTGGATGTGACCGTCGACGGTCGGGAAGTCGTGTTGGATTCCCCACGTTCGACGACCATCACGCTGCCTGTGGGCACGCGTTCCTTTCAGTTCGTGACGCCCGATGGGGTGAAGCTTGCGCGGACCATCGACGTCGGTGGCGAATTGGGGTCTACGCTCATCGAACTTCGAGACGGCGCGCTGTCGACTTGCCGACCGCCATCCGGCATTACCCGGTGCACCCAGTAAGCTTCCTTGCCGATTTGGCTTGTTACGCCATGGAAGAAGGCTGAGTTGAAGCGAAACGCGGCCCGACCCGGTGGCACATTTGCGCGCAACCGGTGTCCGGATGGAGGAGGAGGTCACATGAGGATTTCTTGGCTGTCGGCGGCGTTGTTGGCCGGCTGTGTGATTGACGCCCCCAACATTGACACCGACGACACCCCTGAGGCCTTCGGTGAGGGGACCATTGAAGTGAGTTGGCGGGTCGGGTCTTCGGGCTGCGAGTTGGCCGAAGTAACCGATGTGCAAATCCAAATCGGTGATCTCGAGCGGACCATTCCCTGCACGACCGGCGAAACGAGCCTGCAGCTGCTCGCGGGGGATTACGCGCTGCTCGCCACGGGGCTCGATGCAAGCGGGGTCGCGCGTTTCGAAGCGCGCGAAGAGCTAGTCAGCGTCTTCGAAGGCGAGACCACGGTCGTTCCGACGCTTCGCCTTTCCGCGCTGCCGGCGACCCTGACGTTGTTCTGGAAGTTCGAAAACGGCTCGCTATGCGGAGCCAACGGCGTCGATAGCATCGACATCGCGCTGTTCAACAATGAACAGATCGTCGCCCCCTTCCCCATCAAGACCGAGTGTTCGGATGGCGAAGAGGTCTTCCCCGGAATTCCCGCGGGCAGCTACGTCGTGTCGATGCTCGGTCTGAACGCCGACGACCAGGCCGACTTCGAAGCTCGTCAGGACGTGACGCTGCTTCGCGGCGAAGAGGCGTCCTTCGAACTCGAGCTGGTCGCCCTCGACTCTGACGACGTTCCGTAGCGCCTAGCGCTCTACGAGCTTGACGCCTTGGGCGGCGGCGAGGTCCTTGAGGGCTTCGTGGCCGGCCCGCTTACGCGCCAGCGGCTTGGCCCAACCCGGAAACGAACCGCCCGGGTCAGCGTGCCAGACGTAGCGCACGGCGGTTTGGGTTCCCTTGGGCGTGAGCCGCCACTCGCCTTCGAACTTGGAAAGGCGAACCGCTCCCTTGGCTTCGGGGGCCTTGGGATGGGTCACGGGGACCCAGGAAACGCGGTGGGCATCGCCTTCGGTGCTGCGGGTGTACTTGGCCACATAGTCGCGGTCCGAGAACATCCCCGGGTAGTCGATCGTGATGTGAAGGGTGTTGTCGCCGAGTTCCACGATGGAGCGGACGAGTTCGAATTTGTCCTGGTGCTTCGGCATGTTCCACAGCGTGTCGACCACGGTGTCGACCGGAGCATCGAGCACGCCATCGGCACGGCACCAGAAGTCGCCAGCGACTTCGGCGCATTCAACATGGACGAGGTCGTCGCGGACCGTCTCCCAACCGGCGTTATCGCCGGGCAGAGCGGCTTGTGCGACTGCAAATCCCAAGAATGCGAGCATCGGTCCTCCTTCGTGCGCCCGTAACGACGACCGAGCCCTAGTTCACGGTCACTCGAACGCCCTGACTCTCGACTGCTCCCTTCAACACCACGCTCACGGCCCATGTTCCAGGCTCGAGTGTCACGTTCGGCGTCTGGACGATCCGGTCGAAGGTCGTCGTGGGACTCGGGGCAGGCTCGGCACGGTAGATCACGTAGCTTCGCACCGCTTCGGGGGTTGGATGCGACAACGTGACCCCCCCCTCGACGAGTTCAACGGTGGGCGGGGCGGCAGGCTCGGTGTGCCGGCTCGCCAGCGGCAGGGCGGGCGCCGCGTAGAGTTCGCTAAGCAGATTGCCGATTCCTGCTTGGTTCTTCACGATGGGTGACGCCCTAAACCAGATCTGGCCCAGGGTGTTGGAGGCTTCGCGAGAGAGCCGAACCTGAGTTCGGTACTCGGACATGGGCCATCCCGACTTGCCGGCCCGGGTCGCGTCCAGGCCCACCACCAAGGGACTCTCCGGGTTCACCTGGTCGTTCCAATAGGCGAGCAACCGATCGTAGGCCTGTCGGCGTTTGGTGGTCGGCCAGTACAATTGGGGCGCCAGGTAGTCCATCCACCCTTTGCGATGCCAAACCAACGGATCCGCATAGAGGGCTGTGACCTGGTCCATACCGGTGATCCCAGGGGGACGGCCCGGCCGGTAGATGCCAAACGGGGAGATGCCCAGGCGGCAGTGGTCGCATTTGTCGCGCACCAAGGTCCAAATGCGTTCAACCAAGGTATCGACGTTCTGGCGACGCCAATCGGCGCGCCCGAGTTGCCCGCCCTGATTGCGATAGGCCTGGTATGTCCCCGAATCCGGGAAGGCCTTGCGTCCGCGCGGGTAGGGGTAGAAGTAGTCGTCCAGGTGAACCCCATCGATCGGATACCGGTCGAGCACGTCGCCAATGACCTCGACGGCCCGATCCTGTACCGGCTTGGCGCCTGGATCGAGCCATGCCACCCCGCCCCAAGAGATGAGGTGTTTCTTGGCCCAAACCGAAATGTGGGATGGATCGGTGGCTGCGCCTCGCTTGGCCGCCGCGCGGTACGGATTGAACCACGCATGGACCTCAAGCCCGCGGTCGTGAGCGGCCTCGATCATCACAGAAAGTGGGTCGTAACCAGGGTCTCGGCCTTGCCGACCCGAGAGGAATCGCGACCAGGGCTCGAGGTCGGAGGCGTACATCGCATCGCCCTCGGACCGGACTTGGAACACCAACGTGTTGAGCCCACGGTCGGCGAGCGCTCCCACGAGGTTCTGCAACTCCGCTTTTCCGGTTTCCGCCGGCAAGTTCGCCCGGGAGGGAAAGTCCAGGTTGAAGACGGTGGCAATCCACACCCCCCGAAACTCCCGGGGCGCCTGAACGTCGACCAGGTCGATGGGTTCGGGCTCGGGCTCGGGAGCGGGTCCCGGATCCGGCGCAGGGGCCTTGTTGCCGGTTCGCGCGCAGCTAAGAAGCAGCGCCAGCGAGGCGGTCACAATCACGTGCGGTCTCCTGGGACGGGTCAGGTCAGGATGGCGGTCGAGGCGTCGACGGCGGTGCCGATGGGCTCCGCACGGCCTCCCAAGTGTTCAGCGAGAAACGCTTCGGCCAATGCCACGAAGGCGAGACGGTTGGTCTCGCGTACGAAGCCGTGGCCCTCATCAGGGAAAAGTGCATAGCGAACAGGGATATTGCGCTCTCGAAGTGCTGAGACAATCTGCTCGGACTCGGCCACCTTGACCCGAGGGTCGTTGGCCCCCTGGGCGATGAGAAGTGGCTTGGATAGCTTGTCCACCCTTGACAACGGGGACCGTGCCCAGAGCTCGGCTCGGCCTTCTTCCGTTTGATCGTCACCCACGCGGGCAAGCAGGAGACTCTTCAGCGGAGCCCAGTACGGAGGAATGCTCCCAAGCAGGGTGAGAAGATTGCTTGGTCCCACAATGTCGATGCCGCATGCAAAGATCTCGGGCGTAAACGTCAGCCCCACCAGGGTCGCGTAACCGCCGTAGCTCCCGCCCATGATGGCCACCTGACCGCGCGTGGTGATGCCTTCGTCGATGGCCCAGTTCACGGCGTCGATGAGATCGTCATGCATCTTGCCGGACCATTCGCGATCGCCGGCGTTGAGGAAGGCCTTACCAAATCCGGTTGAACCTCGGAAGTTGACCGCGAGCACGGCGTAGCCGCGATTGGCGAGCAGCTGGGCATAGGCATCGTACTTGGGGGAGTCGCGGGCCCAAGGTCCACCGTGAACCTTGAGAACCATCGGTCGTGGACCCTGTGCGTTCGGGCGATGGAGGTAGCCGACCATGGACCATCCGTCCCGGCTTTCAATCGAAACCCCTTCTTGGCGCACTAAGGGCAAGCCAACCAGTCCTTTTCGCTGCACGAAAAGGTCGGTGAGGGTCCCCGATGCAGGTTCGAAGAGCGCGTAGGTCGAGGGCCCGTCGGAACGTTCCCACAGCACAACCCAGCGTTGGTCGTCATGACTGCGGTCGACAAGCCGAAACATCCCTTCGCGCTCAGGCAGGCGGTCCAATGCCGTCTGGAGCAGATCATCCAGCACGTGCGGGTTGGGGCCGATCCGGGTGCTGACCGCTAGCTGGACCACTCCGGTCGCGGGATGCGCCCACCATTGGGTGACGTCGGCATCCTCGTCCTCGGCCAAGACTGTTCGCGTGCCGTCCGCGTCGATGGCCACGAGCGCCGCCGTGTTTCGACCCCGGCTGTCGATCCAGTACCAGCGCCTCCCGTCCGCGGTGCAGCAAACCGGCGCCGTGGTCAGGCTGTCGGCCAAGTCCAGCGCGCTATCGAGCTGCCATTCGTCACCCTTCCTGGCGAAAATCTCGGTGCCCCCTGCATCGTTCGTACGGCGGGCAAACCGTGGTTTAAACTCCCAATCCACTCCGATGGACGTGAATTGGTCATTTTGTAGGATGAGGCTTCGCTTTCCGGAGTCGAGGTCAATGGTCACCAAATCGTGAAATCGTGGATCGCGATCGTTGAGACCAAGGAGCACCGTGCGGGGGTGGCGGGGCGATGGCTGAAGCAGCCGGGCTTGGACCTCCGGAAGGGCTACGAGCGTCGTCTGCGCGCCGTCGACCGTGATGGCCCGGACTTGCCAGTTCTCGTCGCCCTCCGCGTCCGACACGAACACGAGCGTGAGCGAATCCGGCATCCAGTGATAGTCGCGGACCCCATGTTGCTGGGTGAGCGCTTTGGCAGGAACCTCCAGCGCATCGACCGACTGCAGGAAGAGTTCCAAAGCGCCGTTGATGGGTGCCAAGAATGCAAGCCATTGGCCATCAGGGCTGATGGAGACGCTCGTATGGTCCGGATCCCCGAAGAGATCGGCTCGGGGAATCAACGCATCCACGTTGGCTGCCTCCTGGTCACGGGACCCACCGGTCTGGGTCCCGTTAACCAGAGGCGCTATTCGGGCGCGCTCTCGTCTTCGGGCGTCGCTTCTTCGCCTTCCGGCTCTTCGCCGGGCTTGGGCTGCTCGAACTTCGGATCGACCTGCTCGAGGATCGCGAAGATGATGCGGTTGTTCTGGCGGCGACCCGACTCGGTCTCGTTGTCGGCGATCGGCTTGGTCTCGCCGTAGCCGACCCCCTCGATGCGCGCGGGATCGACCCCCTGGCCCACCAGGTACTCGATGATGGTGTCCGCGTTCTTCTGCGACTCCTTGAGGTTCTCCTCATCATCGCCGGTGCTATCGGTGTGGGTCTGAACTTCGAGGCGCTTGATGCCGTCCAGGCGATTCAGAATCTTGGCGGTGTCATCGAGCGTGAGCAGGGAGGCCTTCTTGATGCGCTGGCGGCTGTCGAAGCTCACCCCTGGCACCGTGATGATCGAGTTGAGGCCGATGTAGGCGCGCTTCACGCAACCGTCCGCCCGGCGGGTATCGATGCCCTTCGGGGCCCGCTTCTCGGGGCACTCGTCGCGGTAGTCGGGCACAAGGTCGCCATCGGTGTCGATGCAGCCGTACGACTCAACCTGGCCCGCTTCGAAGTCGCACTCGTCATCGAGATCGGCCACGAGGTCTTCGTCGGAGTCGGGGCACCCTTCGGTCACGTTGGTACCCGCGTCGTTCGGGCAGCGGTCTTCCTTATCGAGAAGCCCGTCGTCATCGTTGTCGTCGTCGGGGCAGCCGTCTTCGTCTTCGAACTCGTCGATGTCTTCGGCTTCGAGGGGACACGTATCGGACACGTCGGGGCGGCCGTCTTCGTCGTTGTCCTCGTCAGGGCAGCCGTCTTCGTCCTGGAACGTGTCGATGTCTTCAGGCTGGCCCAAGCACCGGTCGACGTCATCAGCGACGCCGTCTTTGTCTTCGTCTTTGGGGCCGATGGGGAGCCACATCAAGCCAAGGTTGAACTGGGCGTGCTGGAACGCGGTGCCCTCGTTCTCGAAGTTGTCGCTGCCGATGGTCACGAGCCACCGGACTTCTCCACGCAAGGCCAGCGGGCCGAGGGGAACGAGCAGTCCCGGGCCCGCGATGGCGGCAAAATCGATGTCGGTGCCATCGAATGGCAGGCCCAGGGCCCCGTTGTCGTCGATCGACTTGATGAAGGGGCCCGCACCGACATTGAAGATCAAGTTGATCGGCTGATCGACGAGGACTCGGCCGACGAAATTCGCCGCGGGCAATACGCCAAAATAATCAAAGGTATCGGGCGTTCCCACCTGAGTCTGGCCGAACGGCGTCAATGAAACATCCAGCTCGATGCCCACGTTTTCGTCAGGCCAGAAGCTGATGCGCGGGTTGAGCACGACCGCGTCACCGATGACTTCGCCGCGTTGGACGACCAGAGCGCCGCTCGAGATCCCGAAGCCGAACGTGCTGTCGGCGGCGTGGCTCGTGGTCGATGTGGTGAGCATCGTAAAGAGTAGGGAAATCGACATCATGTGGCTGGCTCCGCTGACCACCAGGGCCCTCAGGCGAGAACCCTGAGAGCGCGCGAGTTGGCCGTGCATCTTGGCAAGGTACGCCCTCACGTGCAAGCTCGCGAGGGTCCGGGGAGGTTGGTCCTGGGCCCCCGAGACCCCGATGAAGTGAAGCGATTCGCGCACTTGTTCACCCGAAGACCGCCGGCTACGTCGAATGCCGAGGTGAACATGGGCATCGTCGAGCAGGTCAACGACCAAATGAAAGACGCGATGCGGGCGAAGGACAAAGCACGGCTGGCAGGTCTCAAAGGGATCCGGGCCGCGTTTATTGAAGCCCTGAAAGAAGAGGGGGCCGGTGACACGCTGCCGGACGACGTTGCTGTCGGGATCCTGCGGCGCCTGGCGAAGCAGCGACGCGAAAGCATCACGGCGTATGAAGCCGGTGGTCGCGACGATCTGGTCGATCAAGAGAAGACCGAGTTGGCCGTGATCGAGGCGTTTTTGCCCAGTCTTGCAGACGAGGCCACCACCCGCACCTGGGTCGAGGAGGCCATTGCCAAGACGGGAGCTGCGTCTCCGGCCGACATGGGCAAGGTCATGGGGGCCCTCATGGGAGCTCACAAAGGCGAGTTGGACGGGGCGTTGGCCAACAAGATCGTGCGTGAGCTGCTCGCGGGCGGAGCGTGAACCCCTACCAGAGTCCCCAGCGGGCTGAAGGGGCAGCGGAGGACCTGCTCGACGACCCCACCGCGATCCGCCCAACCGTCATCGGGCAGGCGGCGGGGGTGGTCACGATGATGGGCGGCGCAACGTTGGCGCTCGGTGCGGTGCAACTGGCCACGATGTTCCTGTTGCGCACCGGTGAGATGGGGACGGTGGCGCTCCTGTTCACTGGCGGATTGGTGTTGTTGGGACTGGGTCCCGCCGTGATGAAAAGCCGTCATGGGGCGACCGTCATCGTCACGATGATCGGTGCCGTAGCGACGTTGCTGACCGGTGGTTGGGTGGCCTACGCCTTGATCTACGGCGGTGCGTTGTCGCTGTTGTTGATGTTCGGGGTCGCGATCAGTGCGCTTGCAACGCTGCTGGCGGCCATTGCCATTGGACCGGCGGGGCGTGTGACCGCCGCCCGCGCCCAGCTCTACGAGTAAAACCATGCACGCGTTCGTGGTGGAGGACGGGGGCGCCCTCGTCTGGAAGGACGTTCCCACGCCGGAGCCCGGTCCTGGCGAAGTTCGGATCCGAGTGACCGCAGCGGGTCTCAACCGTGCGGATCTTCTTCAGCGGAAGGGCTTTTACCCGCCCCCGCCAGGCGCTTCGCCGTATTTGGGCCTTGAGTGCAGTGGCACCATCGAGGCCCTTGGTCCGGGAGTGGACGGGGTTGCGCTGGGTGATCCGGTGTGCGCGCTGCTTGCGGGCGGAGGCTACGCCGAGTTCGTGGTCTGCCCGATCGGACAGGTCCTGCCGGTTCCCGATGGGGTGTCGTTGGCCGATGCGGCAGGTTTGCCCGAGGTCTGGGCCACAACGTGGATGGTGTTGGAGCAGCAAGCTCGTTTTACGCCGGGGTCCTCGGTGCTCGTGCACGGCGCGGGGGGCGGGGTGGGCCTCACACTGGTGCAGTGGATTCGGATTCGTCAGGGGCGAAGCTTCGCAATTGCAGGTGACGAAGCCAAGCTCGCGCGGTGCCGCGAACTTGGTGCGTCCGGCACCGCCAATCGTCATGAGGGCCCGTGGCGGCCGGCCGTTCAGGCCTGGGCTCCCGAAGGTGTCGACGTGGTCGTGGACCCGGTTGGGGCATCGGCACTGGCCGATCACCAGCAGATCCTCGCCGTCGGAGGTCGCGTCGTGGTGATCGGATTGCTTGGGGGTCGCGAGGCGACGCTCGACTTTGGCCGCCTCCTGGTCAAGCGCCAGTCCATCATTGGAACCGTGTTGCGGGCTCGGCCGGTCCATGAAAAGGCCGAGATCGTCCAACAGCTGCAACGCGAGGTATGGCCGCGGATCGCTTCGGGAGACCTCGACGTGGGGGTCACGCGGGTGGTTCCTCGTGACGAGGCCGATGCCGCACATCAGGCCATGGCGACGAACGCGACCACGGGCAAGTGGGTCATCCGCCTCTAGGGCGTCACCCGGTCAGCAGGGACCCGCAGCGGTCGCAATCCACCGAACCGTCGTCATTGAACGCGATGGTCGCTTCGTCGACGTCTGCGCCGCAGTTCGCGCACCGCTTGGGAAGGTGCCGGCGCATGCTTCGATTCACGCTCGGATCGGCGGCAGGGGCCTTGGGGGTCACGCCGAGCTGATTGCGCAACGTCGGCTTGAGGGTGGCTGCGTCGTCGGCGAACGGCGTGTCGGCCAGGCGATCGAGGAAGCGTCCGAACAGGCGTGAGGTGCGATCCTTGTCACCATCCTTCTGGGCTTCGGCAACCGCCGCATCGAGCGATGCCGTGAAGGCTTCCCGATCGCCGGCCATGGCATGCGCAAGCGCCGCATGGGCGCCCAAGTGCGCCGCAACCCGAGGCATTTCGCGCTCCTGTGCGACGTTGGCCATGCGCTGGAACTTCGTGGCCGCCGGCTCGGCCTCGCCCGCTGCAAGGTGCGCGTGCGCCTCTTGAATACGCTGTCGCGCGACGTCGCCGAGCCGGTGCTCGACTTTCCGGCGTCCCCCTCGGCGCACCGGGCCCGTGCCCATCATTGCGCCAGTCGCCATTCGTCCCTTTCGTGCCACATCCTCTCCGCGGGTCGGTCTGGATGGGTAGCACGGCGCCTGGGGGTCAGCCGCCCGGAGTCGGAGGGACGGGGGCAGGGCACGACGTGGGAACCGTGGTTTGGTTCGCAGCGATGGCGATGGCCAACGTGCTCTGCTGGACCTTGAGGAGCATCGCGGTGCCTTGGAAGGCCTTGGCGGCCTCGGGGTCCTGCGCCAGGCTCTCGACGACACCACGTGTGTGTGCGAGGGCGCGGTGGGTCGAGCAGTCGTCCATGGCCCGGCTGGCGCCGAGCGCGAAGGCGGTTGCGGCGACCGACAGACCCATCACGATGGGCCCCGAGTCATCGTCGGGGGGATGTTCCCGGTCGATGTGCCACTCTCGAAACCCGATCATGCCCAACCCTTCGGACTGGAAGGTGGCTTTGCCCTTGGTCCACCACGATCGGGCAAGCGAAGCATCGACGGGGGCGAGGTACCGGACCGACCAGGCCACGGCGGTTCCGCGCGGCTCGTCGTGAAACGCACGGACGCCTGTCCACTCGGAAACGGGCAAGCCGGGTACGGTGCTCGACCGGGCCCCAACCGCGGCGAGGTACCGCTTCCGGGGCTGGTCGGTAAGGGAGAGCCCAAAGAGCCGGTCGGCTTGATGAAGCGCGTACAGCGTCGCCGCTTGGTCGGCCGGCCAGCGGGCTTTGCCGACCGGGAACGACTGCGCCACCCCGCTTTTGTGGGCAAGCGAGCGCTCGGCCAGGTGGTGGGCGAGCGCGGGGCCACGTTGAACCTCCGTATGGAGAGGATCGACGCGTGCGAGGGCGGTGAGCACGATGAGCCAGTGCGTCACGTAAAGGTTGTGGTCACCAAAGGGACCATCCGGGGAGGCAAAGGGGCTCAGCTTTGGATGGATCGCGGCACTGGCGAGTCGGGCGAGCGCCTCTCGAGCCTCATCGAGCGACCATTGACCGGTTTCGGCCCTTCGTGCGCAGGCCTCAGCCGCATTGGACAGCGCGATGATGCGAAACCCGCGCTTCGTCGAGGTGTCGGTCAGCAGCTGGGTCACGGGCTCGGCCGTGAGTTCTCGCAGTCGAGTGTCGAGGCTCGGAACCGGCTCGGTCGCGAGACCCGTGCCGAGGCCAAACACCAGCAACGGGATCATCTACAGCCTCCCCATTCCGAACATTCGCGCTGCGTTGTCGTGGGTGGTTTGGGCGACGGCGTCGGCGGACTCGCCCCGAGCCCGGGCCACGGCCTCGATCACCCGCATCAGATCGGTCGGTGCGCCACGTGCCTTCGAAGGGCGCGTGTCGGGGCAGTCCGTTTCGACCAACAATCGGTCGGCAGGCGTCGCGCGCGCGCTCGCGGCTTGCCGCGGGGCGTGAGCGTGGGTGATGGCAAGGCCAAACGAGAGGGACAAGCCGAGTGCCACCGCTTCCGCGACCCGATCGGGGGGGCCGGTCCACCCATGGATCATGCCGCCCGCCTGGGGCAGGCCATCACGCCGGATGGTGGCCAGCAATTCCGGGTAAGCCCGCACGCAGTGAAAGATGACCGGCCGATCGGTGGCTCGCGCCATTGCGAGTTGGGCACGCAAACCGGCTTGTTGCCACGCAAGGTCTTTGGTGACCCGCCGATCCAACCCGATTTCGCCGATCCCAACGGGAGACGCTTTCTCCAAGGCAGCGACGATGTCGTCCCAATCCGCCACGCGATCCGCCCAGGCGGGATGGACCCCCAATACGGCTACATCTCCGCCTTCTTTGGCCACCGCGCGGGTCCGCTCCCACGTCTCGGGATGGGTGCCGGCCAAGACCGAAGCGACGATGCCGCTCGCACGGGCCTCTGCGATCACCGCCGCACGGTCCGCCGCAAATGCTTCGAAGTCGAGATGATTGTGGGCGTCAATCATGGCGAGTGTTCCCCGGTCCCGCAGCGCATCGAGGCTGGCGAGGGATCGTGACATCTCGTGGCACCTTCATGAGTCCAGGTCCACGCTCTGCGGTCGATGGAGTCGGTGGCGGGGCACAGGTCCCCACGGGGGTGCGCATGAAGACGTACGGCGTCGATGAACTCGTGGTCGTACCAGGCTGTGGGGTGGGTCGGGTCGAAGCCGTCGAGACGATGGACGTCGACGGTGAACGGGTCGAGCTGTATCGGATCGATCTCGGTGAAAGTAGTGGCCGGATGTGGGTCCCTACGAATCTTGTGGACGTTCAAGGCGTGCGCAAGGTCATGTCGCCCGACTCGGCCGAGGAGGCCTGGTCCATCATCACCGCGATGGAAGCGCCGGAGGCTCGACAAAACTGGAATCGACGCCAGCGGCGGTACAACGAAAAGCTCATGGCGAACCAGCCCATGGAGTTGGCGGAGCTGTTGGGCGAACTCGCCGCCGTACGGTCGACCAAGGAACTGTCGTTTGGAGAACGGAAGATCTTCGAGCGGGTACGAGAGTTGTTGGTCTCCGAGATTGCGGCGGCGTGTGGCCAGACGCGGGGTCAGGTCGAAGAGCGGATGACCGAGGTTCTGGCCTGACGCCTTTTACGGTGTGACAACGGCACCGGAGGCGCGTCGCGATGGGCTGGGCATTCGTGTGGTTGGCGTGGATCGGGTGCCGTGGGTTCGACAACACCGCGCCGTTCCTCGAAGTGCGAGGTCCTGTGGGGCCCGTGAAGGTGATGGCGGAATTCACCATCAAGGTCCACGATGCCCAAACCGCGGTCCGACGACTGATGGTCACCGTCGACGACGATCGATCCGAGATCATCACCCTTCCCAAGGGGGCTTCGCCCCATGAACTGGGATGGGTGTTGGGGCTGGCTTCCCTTTCGCAGGGCCCACACATGGTCCGGTTCACGGCCTTTGACGACGCATTGGTGGCCAACACGGCGGAAGCCGAGATCTCGATCGACGTCGACCGAATCCCTCCGGACCTCGAACTACACCGCCCCTCGCTCCAGGTGGGTCAAGGTCGGACGGGGGTGGTCTGGGTTCGCGCCAAGGGCGAGCCTCTCGAAAAGGCCGTGATTCGATTTGGCGATGATCGAGAGCCCATGTTTGAGGTGAACGGCGCCTTTCGTTCCTTGCGAGGCGTGCCGATTCGAGCCGAGGTCGGACCGCTTCCGTTTGTGATTACGGCCGAAGATCAGGCGGGGAACGCCTCCCGCATTGAAGGGGCTCTGACCGTGGTGGAAACCGCCTTCGAAGAGGGCGGGTTCATCAAGCTGACGGCAAAACAAAAGCGGAAACGAAAGGACAAGGCAGCCC
Organism: Myxococcota bacterium; assembly: GCA_039208735.1. GTDB lineage: Bacteria > Myxococcota_A > UBA796 > UBA796 > DRPG01. Next base: position 25,998 of record JBCCQY010000026.1, read on the forward strand.
TCCGCGAAATGCGTCGGGAGCGGGACGAAGCCTATGCCGTGCGCACGTTGGAACAACGCTGGCGCGAACCGTTCTTGTTGCCCGTCAAAGACGGCGAGTTCACCTCCCCCTTCGGCAAGTTCCGCACCTACAGCGATGGTCGAAAGGACCACCATACGGGACTCGACCTGTCGAAAGAGCAAGGTGCCCCGATTCTCGCGCCGGCCGAGGGTCGGGTCCTCCTCGCGAAACCCCAGGCGATCTTTGGCAATGTCGTCATTCTTGACCATGGACACGGGGTGACCACGTCCTACAACCACCTTGCGTCGATCGGAGTCGACGTGGGGGACGTTGTGAAGCGAGGTCAGACCATTGCCACCTTGGGCTCGACGGGGCAAAGTACAGGTCCGCACCTCCACTGGAGCATGGTGGTCGGAGACGATGCGGTGGATCCGGGGCAGTGGCTCCAAGAGGATTTCTCCACCGCTCCATTCCGCTGATGTCCAGGTGGGTTGCGGCCCACAAACCGATGACTGACTTTCGCAAATACCCGCGAATCCCGCATCTTCCGGGTTCCGCACGACATGGCGACGACGACCAAGTGCCCTGGGCCTCGATGCAGGCCTTTGTGGGGCATCGGGTCGTCGTGACGGAAAAGCTCGATGGGGCCAACGCAGGGGTGTCCTTCGTGTCTGGCGCCTTGCAGCTTCAATCCCGGGGCCATGTGCTCACGGGAGGGGCCCGCGAACGGCATTTTGCGCTCTTCAAGGCCTGGGCCGCGGCACAAGAGGCCGCGCTCTACGAGGCCTTGGGTGAGCGCTTTGTGGTGTACGGCGAGTGGTTGTATGCGCGACACACCGTGTTTTACGATGCCCTTCCGCACTACTTTGTGGCCTTCGACGTCTACGATCGTTCGACCGACACCTTCTTGGCTTCCGGCCCGCGCTCCGACCGGTTGTCGGGTCTTCCGCTGGCGACACCGCCGATTCGCTTTGCCGGTGTGCTCGAGTCTCCGGCCGACCTCGACGACCTGCCGGGTCGTTCCGCGTGCAAGTCTCCTGATTGGCAAGCGGGGCTGCGCGCGGCCACCCAAGAAGGTGAGGTCGCCGAATGGGGCGACCCCGAACGGGCCATCGCGCAGACCGATCCGAGCGATGAAGCAGAGGGCTTCGTGGTGGCCCTGGAGGACGAGGAGCGCGTGCTCGAACGCGCGAAGTGGGTGCGTCCAAGCTTCGTGCTGGCCATGACCTTGTCAGGCTCCCACTGGCTGTCTCGGCCCATTCTCGTCAATCGGTTGGCGATGGGAGCGTCGCTATGGTGAGCCTGTTCGAGCCGCCCGGGCCACCGGACTTTCGTGTGGATCTATCTGCCTTGCGACATGACGGGAGTTGGGGAGAGGCGCTCTACGCCTGCCCACAGAACCCGAAGTGGCATGCCGAAGGCGATGTCGGGACGCATACCGAAATGGTCTGCGAGGCGCTCGTGGCCGATCCCCGATACCGCAGCCTCGACGAGTCCGCTCGCCAGGTGGTCTGGCTCGCCGCGGTGCTTCACGATGTCGCCAAGCCTCGGACGACCACTCGGATCGACGGCGAGATCCGCCAGCCGCATCACAGTCGAGTGGGGGCCCGTCTGGCGCGGCGGCTGTTGTGGGAAGCCGGAGTTCCGTTTGCTATCCGCGAGGCGGCGTGCGCCATCATTCGCTACCATCAAGTTCCATTTTGGCTCATTGATCAGGATGATGCTCGGGGTCGCGCGGTGCGGATGTCGCAATCGGTGCGGTGCGATTGGCTTGGGCTGGTCGCCCGCGCGGATGCGATAGGGCGCACCTGCGACGACCAACAGTGGATTGTCGACCAGACCGAACTCTTCGAAGCGTTCTGCGCGGAATTGGGATGCTTGGAGGCACCTTGGCCGTTTGCGTCCGATGCGGCTCGGGTCCGGTGTGGTTTGGATGTCCAGCGAGACCCCCTGGCCCCCGGGGAGCCGTTCCCCACCTTCGACGTGGTCCTCATGTCGGGGCTCCCTGCGTCTGGGAAGTCGACCTGGTTGTCGACCCATCGGCCAGGGTGGCCCGTGGTGAGTCTCGACCGGCTGCGACATTCGATGAAGATCGATCCCCGAGGGCCGCAAGGACGGGTGGTGCAAGCGGCCAAGGAGGCCGCTCGCGTGCACCTTCGGGCGAAGCAGTCCTTCGCCTGGGATGCCACCAACCTCAACGCGGATCGTCGTACGCCGCTCATCCAAATGGCCGTCGACTACGGCGCTCGTGTGCACATCGTGGTCTGCGAGACGCCACCCGCCGTGCTCCACAGTCGCAACCGGTCGCGCGAAGCCGTCGTGCCGGCGAAGGTCATCGAGCGCATGGTGGATCGTTGGGAGTCGCCTACCTGGCTCGAGGCGCATGAGCGCACGGTGGTGGAGTCCGACGCGCTGGAGTGACGTCCGAGTTTCAAACGCGCCGGGCTCGATCCGACAAAGCCTGAGGGGAGACTCGCATGCCGCAACACACCACGCCGGTCGACCACTTTGCCGAACGCACCGGCACCGTACGCCTTCAACGAGGCGATGACACGCTTCAGATTCCCACGATCCGCGTCGTGGCCGGTGCGGAACTCATGGTGAGCTACGCGGTCTATCCGACGGAGCGGGTGGTCATCGGTCGGGATGCACGCTGCGATCTCGTGCTCTCGGACTCATCGATTTCCCGTCGGCACGCTTGCATTACGAGCGATGGCAAAGGGTTGCTGCTCGAGGATTTGGGGTCCACGAATGGCACGTTGATCGGCACGCGGCGCCTGAAGGCCCCGACCCTGCTGCCGCTTGGCACCATGTTCTATCTGGGTAGTGTCGCGCTGCGCGTTGACGAGCTTTCGGTGGATGAGATTCATCACCTCGAACGACTGGCCCAACGGCTGTCGCGGGTGACCCGAGATCCGCTCACGGGGTTGCTGGGACGCGGTTGGATCGAGGAGGAGCTTGGTCACCTTGCGACGAGGCATCGTCGTGCCCAGGAGCCCCTTGCGGCCATCTTTGTGGACGTGGACCACTTCAAGTCGATCAACGACACCTACGGCCACGCGACGGGTGACGATGTACTGCGCATCGTGGCTCGGGTGTTGAACCACGAGCTGCGCGATGGTGACAAGGTGGCGAGGTACGGAGGGGAGGAGTTCGTCGTGATCCTCACCGGGTGCACGGAGGCCGACGCGATGCGGGTAGCCCGTCGGCTGCGCTACGCGGTGGAACGGCACGAATGGGAGCCCTACCTTGGGCAGGGCCTCAGCGTCACCGCGTCGTTCGGGGTGGCGGCGATGAAGAAGGACGAGACCCTCGCGGACTGGCTCAAGCGCGCCGATCAAGCGATGTACGCGGCGAAGCAAGCGGGACGAAATCGCGTCTTCGGCGCCGAGGCCCTCGCCCGAACCGCGGCGTAGGACGGCCGCCTGCGCCCTGCGGACAGCGTGGGGCCCATTGGGGCGGTAGCTTTGACCCATGCGCACCCTGCCCTTCCCCCTCGTCGAAGCCGTTGTCGACAGCGATGACGACGCCGCCGCCCGGTTCGTGCTCGCCGATTGGTTGTCCGAGCAAGGGGATCCCCAGGGCGAATGGCTCATGTCTTGCCTGCAAGAGCCGCCTGACCCTGAACGGTTCGAGCGCGTGCAGCGGGCCGTGCATCGAGCCCTCTTTGCCGGATGGCCCGGTCAGCACGCGATCGTGACGTGGCGAAGAGGGTTCGTCCGAGGCCTCGTCGTGCGATTGCCGGGGGTCAGCCGGACTCAGATCGAGCACGCGCTGTCACATCCCGCGATGTGGCTCGTGGAGTCCGTCACGTTCACGGCGGCCTGCCTCCCCCTGTTCGAGATCGGTCTGTACGATCAGCTGGTGGCAGCGCTGCGTGCCTCGGGTCCGCATCGTCGTCTTCGTCAACTCCGCTTTGCGGGGCCTTCCTTGCAGGGCGATCCGGAAGAGACGAGAGAAACATTGCGAGCGGGGGCACCCAGCCTCGACGCCGTAATCGTCGAACCTCGGCTGGATCCTTCGGCAACCGAGTGGTTTGAGTGTGCCGATCGCCTCGACTTACGCCATGCGGCAGGTGCTCCGGGGCCCTTTAGTCCTGCTCCCGCCCAAGTGGACCGTTCGCTTGACGCGCAGGACGAAGAGGCGTTGTGGCTCGAACATGCCGACTGGTGTGACCTACGGGACGACGAATCCGATGGGCGCTGGTGACTGCGCTTCCTGACCCCCCAGCGTCGATGGTGCCCCTTGCGGCCGCCGTCGTCTGCCGAGGCCGATCGGAAGCCCAACGCGCTTATCTGATGCAGTGCGCGGGCTTGCCGGCCGATGCGTCGCTGCCGCCGCTCGACCCCGAAGAGGACCCGCGCGCCGATGTCGTTGACGCCATTTTGGACCGCACGTGGCGAGCGCGGACCAAAGCCGACCGATTGGCCCTCGGCCAGGTGTTCACGCCGCGGCCGGTGGCTCGGCAAGTGCTGCTCGAACTGCCTTTGGGCCCCGGCCCCTCGGTTCGCATTCTCGATCCGGCGTGTGGCGGAGGCATCTTTCTCATCGAAGCCGCGGCCTGGCTTGCTGCGTCGCTGTCGGAAACTCCTGGTTTGGCACGCGCATGGGCCCTGTGGGAGCGAATCGCGGGGGTGGACATCGATCCCGGAGCCGCCGCATTGGCGCGGCTGCTGCTGGGTTCGAGCCTCGTTGATGCCTTGGGAGACGAGGATCCCGGCACCCTGCCGCTACCGCAGGTGTGGTTGGCCGATGCCTTGAATCCAGAGACCGAAGTCTTGATCGAGGCGTTCGCGCCCACGCACGTTCTGGGCAATCCGCCGTACCTCGAGGCCAAGCGTATGCCAAACCCAGACCGGGCCAGGCTTCGCACCCAGCTCCCGGAGCTGACAGGGGCGTTCGACCTCTACATGGCGTTCTGTCATCTGGCCTTGCGTTGGGTGGGACCAACCGGTGTTGTGGCGCTCGTGTTGCCCAACAAGGTGCAAGTGGCTCGGTATGCGGCCTCCCTGCGGGCGACGCTCACGGCGAGCGGGCGGTTGCATGCACTCTTGGATCTGTCCGAACTCGCGGTCTTCGCTCGCATAGGGGTCTACCCCATCGTGGTCATCCTCGGACCAGAGCGAGCGTTGGGAAGCTACAAGGCCTGTCATCGTGTGGCTTCACTCGACGCGATGGGTCGTGCTGCACTGGTGGGCGTCGACGTGCCCCACGAACTGCCCTTGGCCGTGATGCAGCCGCCGACCTGGTTTACGCTGCCCAACTCCGCCATCGCCGCACTGGCCGACGACCTTCTCGAGCGTTGCCCACGCCTCGAAGCGGTGGCCACCGTGCGGTCTACCTGCAGTTTTCACCGCAAAGGCCTCCGCGAACGGTTTGTCAAGGATGGAGAGGCCTTGCCTCGTGGCATTCCGTACCTGGGAGGACGCAGTTGGTCGCGACGCAACGAGATCCGTCCGTACCAGGTGGATTGGACGGGGCATCGGATCGACTTTGACGCCGAGGCGCTTCGAACGCTGCGCAATCCGCTCCCTCCTCTCGAGTGTTTCATGCGGCCAAAGGTGATCTTTTGCCAGCATGCGCGCACGCTCATCGCCTATGGCGATGTGGAAGGGCGGTTCGTGACCAAAGACGTCTTTCCCATCGTGCTGCCCCATGACGACTCCCCCGAAGCCGTTTGTGGACTCACCGCGATTCTGAACTCCCGGTTGATGTCGGTGCTGTACGCCACGTGGTTTCGAGGGATTCAGATTTCGGGTGGCTACCTCCATTTCCTTCCCGTCTACCTGCGCCGGATGCCCGTTCCGGCCCCCGAACGGTGGACGGACCTTGCCGAAGTGGTCGCCGGTCTTCAAACCCATCCCGACGAAGCGAAGGCTGAAGAAATCGATGCCCGAGTGATGGAGGCTTATGCGCTGTCGCCAGAGGACAGTGCTTTGGTGCGTCGCTTGGCAGATCACGAGCTGGGCTTCGCACCCGCGATGTTGGCGCGTCGTTGACGACCCGGACAAGGAAGGAAAAGACGCGACCCCGGAGTCCCTGTGAAGTCTGACGAGACCGCTGCTTCCGATTCAACGCGCCCCTCCCGCGGCCCCGGCTGGCTTCGGGCCTGGTCGGGGCCGGTACTTGGGGGGCTGGCGCTCGTCGTGGCCATCACGGGCTTGGTGAGTGGGCAGCGGACGCATCATCGCCTCGAGCAGCTCGAGGCCCGCTTGGTTCAGGTCTCGCGTGTGGCCTCGACCGAGCCGTCCACCCGTCGAGTGACGACGGAGCGACCAGGGGGGCGGACAACCCAGCGGGTTCGTCGACGGGCGGAGGGCAAGATGGCCCGACGAAAGGGTGCCGAGGCGGGGCCCAAGGAGCGAAAGAGCCCCGCGGAACGCCAGCGGCAGATTCGCGAGGAGGTCACCGCCACCATTGAGGCGTTCGGGATGGACCGAGGGATGGATGACGCGACCGTGGGCCGCGTCCTTGGTGAATTGGAAGCCCGCAACGATGCGGTCAGAGCGGTCTTTCAGGACCTCGCGGCGGGCGCCGTATCGGCCGAACAAGCCCGCGAAGAAGTGCAATGGGTGCGCGATGAGAGTGCCACCTCATTGCGAGATCTGCTGGGTGATGACCTGTACGAGGCGTTGGACCGGCATCTTGCTGAACGTTCGCCCCGACGACGTCGGGCGGCCATGACGCGGACCGTCAGTGACGAGCCGGTTGCACCATGATGATCGGTGGCCCGTAGCCTTCGGGGCATCTCCCGAATAGCAGAGCGCCAGCCGGAGGACGCACATGAGCGAGACCGACAACGATGAGCCTGTCGACAGCGAAGGGGGCGGCACCCCCACGGTACTCGTAGGCGCCGTTGCCTTGGCCATCGGAGCCATTGCGGGAATCCTCATTGGGTTCGTAAGCGGATCGCAGATGACGCCGGAACCGGCTCCCGAACCCGAACCAGAAGACGCGGTCGCGGTCGTCGAGGACACGGGCGAAAAGGAAGTCGAGGACGACCTGTCGCTGGCCCAGCAGCGGGTGGCAGGCCTCGAGCGCGAAGTCGCAGAAAAACAGCGGGAAGTCACCGAGCTTCAAGCGGAAATGACGCGTCGACGTGAGAAAGGCACCGAACTCGTCGCGCGCCTCAAGACCATCAAGACCGAACTTGCGAACGCGAAGAGTGAGCTGAAGAAGGCGGTTCGCGAAAAGGAAGGTCTGCTCAAGGAGTTACGGCTCACCGAAGACCAGCTTCAACAGACCCGGGTGCAGCGCGACGTGGCCCGCGAAGATGCGCTTTTCAACCGTTGGCAGGACTTTCTGAAGGGATCGCAACTCGAGATCTGCGATCGTGGTTCGCTCAAGAAGCTTGGGAAGTGCCGAGAGTCCTCATTGGCGGCATTGTCAACGCCGGTTCGTCGCGATCGATTCGCCCAGTGTGTGCGAAGTGGACAGGCCGCACCGGTGGTCATGAAGCTCGAGAAGGGTGAGGCAATGCCCGACTTCTCCGAGATGATCAACGAAGAAGACAAGGTCACCCGAGGCTGGATGATCGTGTTCTGCGACCCCACCCTGCCCGAAAAGAAGATGGGACGATTGGCCGAAGGACATTTACCGGGCGCGGCGATTGCCAAGCCGCCCGTGGAGCCCGGCGCGGAGCCCGAGGCCACCGCGGAAGCGACTCCCGAACCGACGAAGGTGCCCTGACGGTCAACCATATCGTTGATATGAATCAGGGGTTCGGGAGGACCGTTGGTCGATGCCGACCCGGCACAACGCATTCTTCGCGCTGCATCCAAGCTGCTGACCGAAGAAGGCCCCACCGCGCTCACGAACCGGCGCATCGCCCTTGAGGCCGGCTGTACGACCATGGCCATCTACAGCCGGTACGGGTCGAAAGGCGGCGTACTCGAGGCCCTCTTCAATGAAGGCGTAGACCGAATCGCTGAGGCCCAACGCTCGGTGTCGGCCGATCTTGGCGGGCTCGCGGTGATCGAGGGCATGTGCGTGGCCTTTCGGCAGACGGCACTGCGCTTTCCAGGGCACTACGGGTTGATCTTTGGACCTTCGCCGAAGGACTACGAGCCGTCCGAAGTCGCCCGTCAGCGGTCTCGGCAAACCTTCGACGTGCTGGTAGGGGCGGTGGCGCGCGCCGTGGAACAGGGCCATCTTGTAGGAGTGCCCTCGTCGATCGCGTTTGAACTGTTCGCGATGTGCCACGGCCACGTGACCCTGGCGCTTGCGGGAATGGTGCCTCTTGATGAGGAGCCAGAAGTCGCCTACATCGCGGCCGTCCGTCAGGCGTTGTCCGGGTACGCCGTGACGGCGTAGATCGTGCCTCCCGCGGCATTGCCAAGGACCGTTTCGCGAACCACCCGTTGGGCTCGCCAGTCGAGTTCCAGCACCCGTGTAGGCAGCTTGTGCCCGCGGAGTCCCCGCCAGAGGAGTCGCAAGACCTCACGATGGCGTGGGCGGCGCAGCATGGAAAAGCCCACAAACACTCGATCGCCCACGACGTCGATTCCTCGGCACCATCCGAGCATCCGAGATTCACCGGTGAGCGCTTGCAGATCGAGGTCGACCTTTCGCGCCAAGGTGTGCGGATCCACCGCGACCACGCGTCCGGTCACCTGAGTGAACCACAGCCACCCGCCTCGGAGGCGCCCGTCGTGGGGCATGGCTTCGGGCAACGCGATGATGCGGTCGCCGGGGAGGGAGCGGCAGTCGCGGGTCGCAAAGCGCGTGACCCAAAGCGTGTCCCCCACGAACTCGGCGTGATTGGGGTGGCAGCGGTGAGGCTTAAAGGCGTTGTGGTCGAGACCTCGTAGGTCGCCTCGAGGCAGCTCCCGAGGGGCAAGCGACCAAGTGTGAATCAGGCGACCTGTAGCATCGAGCTTCAGCACCCGATCGGTGGATGTCGCGGTCACGACAAGGTCTTGGTCAGGCGCGGCGATGACCGAATGGACGTTGTGGAATGACGGATGCGACCAGCGCGCGGTCACGTCGAGCGTCTGGGGATCGATCCGCAACACCTCGGTGTGGGCGGCCTGCCACAGCTGACCGTCGGGACCTCGACACGCAGACGTCAGCTCTTGATCGATGCCGTCGTGGCCATGCTGCACCACCTCGATCGGCTGGCGGCGCAACACGCAGCCGCGGTCCGCATCGACCTCGCACAGCAAGGGTCGCAGAGGCTCTCCGACCCGGCCCTGGGGCCGCACGCCCATGCTGACGAGCAACCTCACGCTACCGTCGGAGCTGGGCCGCGGCTTCGGCAATGCCTTCCACATCGTCAAAACGGCCGATTCGCTCCTCCACCAGCCACAGTTCGATGGGCCGCCCCACATCGCCGTCGTGCGTCAGGGCCATCGCGGACGCGCGGGCGCAGCGAAGCATTTCGAACTGCTTGTGGTCGAGGTCATAGGTGACCAGCACCTGGCGGCGAGCGAGCGGGCGAGGATCACAAACCAGAACCAGGGGGGCTTCCAAACACTGGACGAGTTGGTCATGCCACGCGGGGGCTTCGAACATCGGGTACATCCGCATGACCACGCGAACCCCGTTCGCGGCAAGGTGATTCGCCGCGCCCCGCAGCGCTCGCCGCAACTGGGCCTCCGCCAACTCATGGCTTTCGACCTCAGACCATGGGCGCCATTGGCCGGTGTCGGCATCGTAGAACTCGACGTCGCCGATGCGCAGTTTGTAGTCCATCGCGGGTTCGCCCGGCAAAACATAGCCGGGGTAGAACCACTGCTTGCCGAGGGAAACGGCGTGCTCGATCTCGAGCAGCATGGTCGCATAGCCCAGGCCGAACTTGCGGTAGTCGGGGTCATAGACCCCCATCAGGCTTTGCGCGCTCTCACTCCCAAGGTCAAACCAGCTAAATGCGATGAGTTTGCCGTCGTCGTAGACCTGGGTTTCGTAGGTGTCGAACAGCTCAAGCGGCTCGCTGTCTCCGTAGAGAAAGTCGTCGAGGGTCGGACTTCGATCGCCGCGCGCGATCTCGCGGTACCGCTGGTAGAGCGTCTCGTGTTCTTGGTCGATCACCGGGCCTTGACGAACCTTGACCGTGAAGTTCCGGCGAAGCCGAGACAGTTGTTTGCGAGCTGATTTCCGGAATGTGTGATCCGCGAGGGGCAGCCGGGTCCACAGGGCGGTCCGCAGTGCGCCATCAAACAGGACGACGCGACACGTCATCAGCGTCTGGCCGATGCGGAACCAACCCGTGGCCAGATAGGCGTCCAGCTCGAAGGGAGACAGCCTTTCCAAACGGACCACTCGGGTGGACACAGAACCTCGGTACCGCCTCCCTCGACCGCGCCGCGTCGAAGAGGGTTCGACCTCCAGGAGGTAACACCCCTCCCATCGAGGCGATTCCGGTTGACGCAGTGGAGTGGCGTGGCTACTCGGACCACTCCAATGTATCGAGGGACGACATGAAGGTCGCAAACTCCCTGCGCTCGCTGAAGAAGCGCCATAAGAACTGCCAGGTCGTAAAGCGTCGGGGTCGGGTCTACGTCATCAACAAGACGGCACCCCGCTTCAAGGCGCGCCAGGGCTCTGCGAAAAAGAAGTAGTTAGGCGGCCTCTTCTGCTGGCCACGCACGCGGCTCCGTCAATAGTCGATCGAAGGTCCCATCGGTAAGGGCCTTGCGCACTCGTGCGTTTCCGCCGAGCAGCGTGCCCCGTACGAAGACCATGGGGAACAGGGGCCACCGTGCCCATAGTTTTACGGCGAGCCGCTCCCGCCACCGGGACACGTAGTTGCCGATCTCGATGTAGTGAACGAGATTCGCGTGACCTGCCGCCACGATCGCCTGACGGGCCCATCGCACGTGGGGGTTCCAGCCCATGCCGACGATAACGATGTCGTGCTTAGCGACGGCCTCACGTACACGGTGCACGGTCTGCGCGTGAAAGCCCTCCCGCGCGCGCTCGACCGATGGAGTGACCGGGATCTCGGACATTGAACCTCCTGACGGCCAGCGTTGTAGCAATGTTGAAACCAGCATGACGGGTATCGGGTAGAGTGCCGGATGTACGCTTCATGGCCGGAGACCCCGATGCGAACCCTCTGGATTGCCAGTTTTGTACTGCTGTCTTGCGAGGGGGCAGGGCCGTCCTCATCCCCGTTTGCAAACCAGTTTTGCTTGGAACGGGACCTCTCGCTGTGGTGCTACCACCAATATCCGGATGGCCCGCAGACCCCGCCGAATGCACCACCATGCGAGGCTCCTGAAGATCTCAACCTCGAGCCTGATTCGTTCTACGAAGGAGTTCTCTCCTCCGTTTCGGGTCCTGGCTTTAGCGGGGTGGACCACTACTTCAGTGCGAGCACTGGTCAGCACATCGCGACGAAGTTTTGGACCGACACCGATAGCTACTGCGGCGGCTTTACCTTTTGGTATGGCGAGCACCTTCGGTAGGGCCTACGGCGCATCGAGTTCAGCGGTGCGGAAGGTCAGTCGGGCCGGAGTGCCTGCCTCGTCGTAGTAGTTTTCGAACCCGACTTTGAAGTAGCGACCCTCGGTCGACTCCACGACATAGATGCGCGCGGCCGGTGACAGCAGATGCGCGTCGAAGTCGTAGTCGTACCAATCGCCGAGTGCATACTCGGGAATCCCGTCATCATCGGCGTCAGGTTCATCCACCCGCCACCCTTCGCTGGGCACGTCGACCACCTCCTCGAAGGTCACACCTTCGATGGCGGCCGCGGCCAACCCCTCGGCTAGGTCCACCTGAAACCGACGGAACGCAAGGTCCCAGCCTTCGTCTTCGAGTCCGCCAAACTCGTCCTGGTCAAGGTCGTAGGTGACCCACGCCTTTTCGTCGGTGGCGTCCACCAAGATGCCCCCCGCGTCCGTCGCACCAGCGGTTGCCCCGTCGGGGCCCGGGTCGAGGGTGTCCGAGAGGTCCGGCATAAGGCAGCCGATCGAGAGCAGGGCAGGGAGGAATCGAGCCATTACAACCTCGCGTCGAAGCCCGCGTACACGAGTCGCGGAGGGGTGGGAAGAAAGAGAGGGTCACCTGCATTGGTCAGGTTCTCCGCTCCTGCGAAGATCGTCCAGGCGTCGGCGAGCGGCCATTGGCCTCGCGCGTCGAGTAGGACATAAGGTGGCGCGTTCTGGAGATTAGGATTGTCCGGATTGAATTCGGTTTGTAACCCCACGTTGCGAGATCCTACGGCCACCCCTCGCACCCGGAGGGAGGGGCCGGTCCCCACTTCGACCGACGCGGTGCCACGAAGCCGGGCCCGGTTTGGAAGGACGGAATTGTCGTCCAGATCGCGAGCGTCGAGGAAGGTGAACGTGCCCTGCAACCCGAGCCATTCGGCTGGCTCCCAGTCCGCCGTCGTCTCGATGCCCTGGGTCAGAGCGTTGTTGACGTTGTCGTAGCCGAACAGCAGTCCCCCGGCGTCCTGTTGAATGGGAACCACCTGGATCAAGTTGGTGACCCGGTCCCGATGAGCCTGCACTGAAAGGGCAAACGCATCGGTGGGGGCCCATTCCACCGAAGCCTGAACCGAAATGCTGGATTCGGGCTGCAGATCCTCATTGCCTACCACCTGGTAGCCCACCGACGGATTGCTGAATTGCAACAGCAATTCTCGGAAGCCAGGGGCTCGCCATCCCCGGCCGGCGCTCGCGCGAATGATCAGCGACTTCACGGGATCAAACCGCAACGTCACGCTGGGTGCGATCGCACCTCCAAACCAGCTGTCGAGGTCGGCCCGCACCCCCGGCACAAGGACCAAGCGAGGAGACTTTCCAATCGTCCATTCGTCCTGAGCAAACAGGGCTCCCCGCTGACGGGAGCCCACTTCGCCGCCGATCCGCGTGGGCGCCGTGAGCTGGCTTGTGAACCCTTCAAAGCCGACCGTAAACACGTTGGTGGGAAACACGTGGATGAGCTGGCTTGTCAGCTGGCCCAGGAGTTCGCGAGTTTCTTCGTAGTTGTCGAGGCCTGAGGCCTCACGCTGGTCGAGGATGAACTGGTCGCGGAAGGTCGACAAGCCAAGCGTTGTATTCCAGCGGGTGCTCGTTCCGATCGTCGCATCCACCCCGAAGAGGGCAATGCCGTCTTCGGTGAGGTTGCGGCGGTCGAGGATGGCGGCTTGACGTTGATCGATGCCGCTGGAGTCGACCGCGGAATACGAGCCTCGAATGAACACATCGACGTTGTTTCCTGCGTCGAGACCGATGCGTGCTGCCACATTCCCCTGACGATTGCCATTGCCGTTCGTCGCGACGTTTGCCTCATCAAGGTCGAAGGGCTGGTTACCGTGCCACCCGGCGTCGAGTCGAAACGACCAGGCACCTTTCGAACTTCCAACGCCGCCGCTGAGGTCGCCCGCAAACGGAACTCCGCGTTCGGGACTTACGCCCGAAGCCACTCCGCCTCGGACGCTGACGTTGCCCGACAGGTCGTCCTTTTGCTTGCGCGTGATGATGTTGATCACCCCACCCAAGGCCTCGGACCCGTACAACGCCGAAGAGGCACCTTTCACGATCTCGATGCGTTCGATGGCATCGATCGAGATTCTCGATAGGTCGAAAGTCCCATCCTTACGACCGACGACCCGCTGCCCGTCCACGAGGATCAACGTATGATCTGCCTCGAGGCCCCGCAAGCGGACCGTTGCCCCGACGAATTGCCGCTGCACGTCGATGCCTGGATGCTGCTCAAGCACCTCGGCGACGTCTTGCGACCCCGAAGACTCCAGGGTCTCGCGGTCAATGACCTCGACGGCCACCGGAGCGTCCCCCTGCCGGTGTGGTGTACGCGTCCCCGTCACCACGATCTCTGCGTCAGGCTCGAGATCGGGCGTTTCGGGGGACGATTCCTCAGGCGCGGCAAACGCTGCCGCCGCCCACCACCAGGCCATCACAGCGCGTAGTACCGAATGAGGGTGGGACCATCGGTCGTACCGTCCTCTGCGCCCAGAATCTGGAGGACGTAGGCATCGCCATCGTCGTTGGGGTCCAGGTAGTACACGCGGTAGTTCGGCCGCGAGGTTTTTCCAAACATGGCAAACCACGGGTTGACATCAAACGGACCGACGAACCGGTCACTCTCGAAGTCATTGGTCAGGTCTTGCGCCTGGGCGTCTTCGGTCGCCGAGGGGTAGTCCTGAAGCTCAACCCAGTCGATGGGGCCTAGCGAGGCACCCTGCCCAGGTCCCAGGTCGCCCCCATTCGTGTAGATGAATGTCGTGCGACCGAAGAAGCCAAACGAGAGGTCCCAATCGGCTCCTTCGCAGGCCACCGTCGCCTCGGTCTCGAGGTCGAAGCAAAGTGCCCCTTCGGCCGGGATGGCCCCCGTGAATGGAACGGAAGGACCAAAAGCCGGCGTGTCCGTGGCTGGAGGGAGCGAGGGCTCCACTTCGATCGTGAAGGATTCGATCCCTTTGCCATTGCGCGTGAGGAAGTCGATGTTGGTCACCCGCACCCGGGCGTAGTCGGTGCCGTTCGCGAGCCGCACGAGGTAGCCGACCGTGTCATCTTCGGACAGATCGCCGGTCGCCGCGTTGTAGTTGTAGAACGTGTCGTCGAACACGCTCGTGATTTCATCGGGTTCGGGCGACGGAACCTCGAGGTCCGAGAGAAAAAGTTCGAGGGTGGACTTGGCGGTCGCCATTTGGAAAGCCGCCTCAACGGGCGCTCCCGACTCGTCATAGAGCCCTTCTGGGGTCGCCATGAGACCGACACCAGCGCTGCCGGGCCCGGAAGGTCCACTATTGACACGAATTGTCGTCCCCAAGAACGCGAGATCCCAGGTCGTGTCCGTTGTTGCGCCATCGGCATCGAGCCCCAGTACCTCGCCCTTGGCGAAATCGACGTAGGCAGGCGCGGTACCGTCCACGGTCAGTTCGAGGACCTCCGGGGGCGCGTCGGGCGTTCCGGTCTCGTCGTCGGAAGCAGCGTCAGTGCAGGCGAGCACCGCCAAAGCGAGCGCAGGAAACAGGGTGGGTCGGGTCATCCGTCCTCCGATGCCCCGCATCCTACTCTATTGAAAGTGAATTTCAATATTGCTTAGGCCGGCACCAACGCCGAACGCAACGCCGTGGGCTTATGCAACGCAAGGGCAGCGACACGGTAGGCCTCGGCGAGCGTTGGGAAGTTGAAGGTGTTGTCGACGAACACCTCGGGTCGTAGCCCCCCCAGCATCGCCATTTGGCCTACATGCACGAGGTCGGTGGCGCCTTCCCCGATGATGTGAACGCCGAGAATACGGGAGCCGTTCGCCGTTGTGATGAGCTTGAGCATGCCGCGAAGGTCGGCGATTTGGCCTCGAGCCACCTCGGTGAAGTTGCAGATCCCCACTCGAATCTCGTCGTGGGCTTTCAGCGCTTGGGCCTCGGTGAGGCCGATGCCCGCAAGTTCGGGAATCGTGTAGATGCCCATTGGCGTTTGGCTGCTGACATCTTCCACCGGCAGGTCCACCGCCATACGGACCGCACGGCGCCCCTGTTCCATCGACGTCGCGGCCATGGCGGGAAACCCGATGGCGTCGCCCACCGCAAGGATGTGCGGCACCGAAGTCCGAAACTTGTCATCGACCTCGATGTGACCGCGTTGGGTGAGGTCGACCGGCAGGGTTTCAAGGCCGAGGTGGTGGACGTTCGCAACCCGGCCCATCGCCAGCAACACGGTGGTGGCTTGCAGTTTCGAGCCATCGAGGAGTTCGAGTTCGACGCTGCCGAAGCTTGGTGTCATGCGCACCACGGTGGTCTCGGTGACGATGCGGCCCCCTGCGGCCTTGAATCGCTCCACCAGCCGCTGCGTGAGATCGTTGTCCATGAAGCCCAGCGGATGGCTCGCTTTGTCGATCATCGTGACCTCGGTGCCGAGGTGCTGGAAGATCGTGGCGTATTCGCAAGCCACCACGCCACCCCCAATCACCACGAGGCGCTTGGGTAGGTAGGGCTGCTGCAGGATCGAATCGCTGTCGAGGACGCGCTCGTGGTCGACGGGAAACCCAGGTGGATGCCGAGGGACCGAGCCCGTCGCGATCACGAAGTGCTCGGCGGTCAGTTCATGGCGCTCACGAATGCCCTGAACGGTGAGCCGATGGGCATCTTCGAACCGCGCCCGCCCACGGACAATCACGATGCCGTTGCGGGTGACTTGGTCGGTTTGGTAGCGGACGTGGCCCTCGATGACATCGGTGACCCGACTCAAGAGCATTTCCATCGGCACTTCATCAGGAAGTTCCGCCACGCGGGCGAGGGATTCGCGGCCGACGGCAATGCGTCGTGCGGCCTCGCGTAGGGCTTTGCTCGGGATGGTGCCGCGATGGACACACTCCCCGCCCACGTCCGAGCCGCGTTCTACAATGGCGACGGAGTAGCCAGCTTTCGCGGCTTGAATGGCCGCCTTTTGTCCCGCAGGTCCCGCTCCGATCACCACCCAATCGAAGCGCTGACTCATCGCAGCACCTGCAATAGCGACATCACGTCACTGCTCTGTCCACGCAGTCGTTCGAGGTCCTCGGGGTACACGTTGAGGCGTTCGAGCACCGGATCCTCCTCCAAGGGGGCCGTGATGTCGGGATCGTCGTTCTTCAGCAGCTCGCACGCGAGCCGCCGGGCAAGCCAGGTGCTCGCCGCAACATCGCCGTAGGTGGACGCCGTGGGCCAGTCGCGATGAAGTCCGACGGCCGCGACGAGGGGAGCGGGCATGGCCCACCCCATGACGGCTTGAACGCCCACTTCGATGTAGTGGCGCTCGAGCATCTTGGTGTCGGTGATGCCTTCCGCCAGCAAGACCAACTCTCCAATGTTGTGCAGCAAGCCGCACAAGAAGGACACTTCGACCTGCCGGCGTCGCAGCTGCGAAAGGCACCGAGCGAAGCCTGCGCTGGCGATGGCCGTGGACCAGCTCGTGGCGCGCTGGGGCGCGGTCGCGGGATCCGAGAGCGGGGGCCGTAGGCAGGCGGCGACGGTGAGGTCCGACACCGAAGCCAATCCCAATCGCGTGACGGCGTGGGTCAGCGTCGTTGGAGGCACGGAGCCCCGGTACATCGCGGTGTTCGCTGCTTTGATGATCATCGTGGCCAGCGCCGGATCGCGTTGCACGAGCTCACACACCGACGAGATGTCCGACTCGGGGTCCGCGACAGCGTTGAGGACCGCCTCGGCTACGGCCGGAAAGGGTGGAAGCGTGATTTCGTTCGCTGCAATGACGGGCAAGGAACACCCCCGCGGGCCTCGTTCCCGGCCCACGGCCCCCCATCGGTCTGCCGTTGGATGGGCTTGACCGGAGGGGGACGCTCGCGTTGGCGGAGCGGGGTTGGGGGTCTACGATGGACGCGTCCCTCCCGCCGAGGTGTGCTCTGCTTCCCGACCGTCCTCGTGATCAGGTGGCCCTGGTCATCGCCGTCGTCGCTATATTGGTGATCCTGGTGACCATCCGGGGGCCCCTGCGACCTCCGCTCGTGACTGAACCAGAACCCTTCGAGGTGCAGGCGAGTGTGCCCACGGACGCAGATGTCTCCACGCTCGAGCGAAGGAAGCCGTCCCGGGCCATTCCAGAGGTCCCTCGGGCGGTCCCGGCCGACGCTTGGATCGACCTCGAAAGCGGACTCGACGTCTACGACGCCACTCCTGGCGATGGCGCGAGGATCTTTCGAGGGGAAGTGGTGCTCGTCGACTACACGATCTGGCTCGAAGACGGCACTCTCGCCTATTCGACGTTGGAGAAGGCGGAGCCTGCGCGCTACGTCGACGGGCTTGGTGGGGTCTTACCTGGCATTGCCGAGGGCGTTCGACCCATGACCGTGGGAGGCAAGCGCTCCCTTCGGGTTCCGCCAGAGTTGGGGTACCGCAATCGCGGTCGGGGTCTCATCCCGCCGGATGCGACCTTGCAGGTCGATGTGGAGTTGGTGGACGTTTTGCGTCCGCGAACCGCGCCGCCGGCGGATCTCGATCTGCAGGCCGTAGCACGAGGTCTCGAGGTGGCGGTCTTGGCGGACGGGGAGGGTCCCGCCCTTGAAGCGGGGGACCGGGCGGTGATGGACTACGCAATGTGGGTCGAAGGCGGAGAACCGAAACCCATCGATCAGTCCTTTGAACGCGTCGAGCCGTTTTCGGTCGACATTGGGCGTCGCAAACTACTCGCGGGCTGGGACCAGGGGCTGCGTGGCATGCGCCCGGGCGGTCACCGCGTCTTGCGACTCGCGCCCGAAGTCGCATTCGGGCCTCAAGGGCGAGAAGGGATCGTGCCGCCGAACGCGACGATCCTCGTCGAAGTGCGGTTGCATCGCATTCGAAAAGCCCTTCGCCGAAGGTGATTACCTGACCGTACTGCCCACGGTTAGCGCCAGCGTGTGGAGCCAATTGCGGGTGAACCCATCGGTGAAGGGGTCGGCATTGTTGCTCGTGCCCACCGCACCGCCGCCGATGTAGCGCAACGACACCCAGCCATCGAGGCCCTTAGGACCCTGCAGACCCAAGGTGATCCGGGCGTCTGCAATGGCCCCCTCAACGTCTGATGTCGATCCGTTGATCAAGGAAATGGGTGCGTAGAAGCCTTGGATTTCGCTTCCCAGAAAGACGTTCTTCGTCAGGGTGTGGCGCTGTCGGAACGCGAGAAGGGGAACCGGTCCGATGTTGGTCGTGATGACCGATTGGCTACCATCGAGGGCCGTGTAGCCAATGCTCGCGTTGCGGATCTGCAGTCCCAGACCGAATGCGATCTCACGGTCCGTGGCTTCGGTCGTGTCATGCAGCCAGGTCAGTCGGTAGTACGGAAAACTGTAGCGGAAGGACAAGGCTCGACCCTGGGCAAACGTCACATCGCCGATTTGCAGGTCGCGATCGGGGGCGAGCTGGGACGCGAATACCAAGGGTTGGTAGAGCAAAATCAATGTGTCGCGACGGTTCTTTCCGAGGTCCAAGTCCACCTGCAAGCGGGTGAACGCAAACAAGACGTCTTGGGCAAGGTCTTTGGGTAGCGAAACGTCTGTTCCGTTCTCGTTAATCTGGAGCTGATGCCGCAGTTGGCCCACGGTTCCGAGTTCAGCGCGAAGCCGCACGGCGACGGGGGCCTCGGTCGAGTTGAGCAGCGAGTCCTTGGCGTCGGGCGTGCCGCCAAAAGCGAGGGTCGAAGCGAGCCACCACATGAGTACCTCCATGGGATGGACGGCGTATCGAAACGCGCGCGGAGCTGATTCACGGCACGCGCTGCAACCGGGGATCGCGCAGCGTTTGGCGCGCCACATCAAGGTGGGTGGTCGGCGATGCGGCAAGTTGCCGAACGCGACGGGGCGTGAGGCACAACGCACGGGCAATGGCCTGGGTGGACCAACCGTGGTGGCGGGACAGGTGTACGAACAACAGAAAACACCGTCGGTCCGAAGGCACCACGCCGATCACCGCCGCGGCGACGCGGAGCAGGGTGGCGAGCGCTCTTCGCGGTTGGGGAGGTGCGATGGGCGGCCGAGACAGTCCTCCACAGCGTTCGTGCACGGCTTGGGGATCCACGGCTCTGCGCAAGGGTTTGGCGTCGAAGAAGACCGCTTCGCGGTAGCCGAGCAGATCACGATGGGAGGACCAGGGGGTGGCGAGAGGTCGACGAGGCCCCCGCTCACCCGCGAGGGGCGCGCGATGGGCCCATACGACGGCATCGATGGCCTCAGGCTCGGAATTGTGGGACGGGTGGGGTACGGTCAGCCCCCCGGAGAGCCCCGCGTGCCTCAAGGCGAGGGCTGTGCCGACCTTTACGCCCTTGATCACCGTTCGAACCGCCTTGGACTCTCCACGAAGCACACAGCGAAGCGCATCTCCCTCTTCAAAGCCAAAGGCCATCAGGTCGACATGGTGCGCTCCACTGCACCGCTGAACCCGCTCGATGAGTCCATAGCGAAAGAGCACTCCCGCCCGAGGCCGGGGCCAACTTGGCAGGGCAAATCGGATTCGTTCGAACATCTTCACCTCCGCCGCAGCCCCCGAGCAAAGTCTGGGCCACCTGAGAAGGAAGGTTGGAACGTTCGGTTGACCGACGTCTGTCGCTAGACCTGACGACGGTCGTCAGTCGGCGCGCCGAGCCCCGGTCATGCCGAAGAGACCGATGACAACCCCTCCGGTGATGACGGTAAGTCCGAGGAATCCTACGTCGGGAAGCCCCCCCTGACGGGCCGCCAGCAAGGCCAGCCCGTTGTTGAAGGCGTGGAGGGCCATCGCGGGCCACAACGAGCCGCTTCGGGCCACGACGCCACCCAACACGAGACCGAGGGCTGCCGTCGGAAGGATGCGTGGCAGGTACAGGTGCATGATGCCGAAGGCCATGGCGACGAGGGTGATGCGAATCAGCGTGGGTACGGTGGCTTGTCGGAGCAGCCCCTGCAGCAGGCCACGGAACAGCAACTCCTCGGCCAAGCCGGGGAGCAGCGCGAACCCCAGCAAGGGCACCCACAAAGGAAGATCCGCCATTTCGAGTTGTTGCAGAGCCTTGAGGAGGGCGGTGTGCATGGGCAAGACGGGGTCCTGCAGCCGGGCAACGAGCAGGCCCACGGCCGGTACCCCCGGGGCGATGAGCCCTGCGAGGAGGGCGTCGCGAAGGGTGGGAGGGCGTAATGACAGTGTTTTTCGAAGGTCGAGCCCCAGCAGGCTCGCGGTTCCGACCGTCGTGCCGGCAAACACCACGATCTGGGTGAAGACCATGCCCCAGAGCAAATCGAGTTCCTGCGCCGGTTGCCCCACGAACCCGAAGAGCCCGAGTACGGTGATGAACGCCACGATCGCGTGGACCACAGAACGCGTTCGTCGGTCGCTGCCCCGCGGCAGGAACGTGGCGTCTCGGTCGACGAAGCGGGCGGCGAGCCAGGTGAAGCCTGTGACGGTCACGATGGTGCTCCCGGCCACGAGCAAGGCCAAGCCGGGCACGGCCTGTCCCATCGACCAGGTGCGACCCAACAGCGCGAAGTTGGCCACCGGAACGAGGGCTGTGACCGGGGACAACTCCACATCCGAGAACAGCGCGACGGTGGCGGGGGAGGCGGCAACGAGCATGACCGGCGCCGCCATCAAGGAGCCCGTTCGGTGATCCGGGGCCAGCGCCGCGAGCGCAACGAGAAGGGGGGCGATTTGCAAGGCCCAGCCCACCACGATGGCCGATGCGGCCGCGGCCATGGTCGGTGAGAGTGGATCGTCCAACACGCCTACGACGCCGGCTCCGAACGTCGCCATCACCCCAATACTTCCCGCGATGACGCCAAATCCGATGGTGAGAAGCCCCTTGGCCAGGAGCACGTTCGTTCTCGAGACCGGCGTGACGAGCACCGCTTCGATGGTCTTCCGCTCCTTTTCACCGGTCAACACGTCCATCGCGACGTTGAGCATCGTGAGGAGAATCGACGTGATGATCAACGGCGTCATCAAAGTGGTGACGGACGGTTTGAAGGGTTTTTCCTTGGTAACTGCGACCGATTTTACGACGAGAAGGTCACGAAACCGCGCGTCGATGCCTGCCTTCGTGAGGGCCTCGTCGCGGGCCTGGGTCCGGATCCGTCGTGCCACCTTGCGAATTCGACGTGCGGCGGTGCGTGATGTCGCGTCGTCGAGGCGGTAGGCGACGCGAACCGTCGTGTCCTCGACGGTGACCGAAGCGACCGCTCGCGCAGGTTCCGTAAGGCGAAGGGGATCGTCGGCTTCGATCCAATCGGTGAAGGTGGCGTCGGCGGAGATCGGGGACTTGGTGGCGGGTGGGCCTCCCGACACCTCACGCTCCACGTCGTCCACGAACCCCTGGGTAAACCACAAGCCTCCGACCACCAGCAAGATGGGGCACAAGAAGGTGAATCCAAGGGTGATCGGCTGGCGCAACTGGCGAAGCAGGTCGGTGCGGACAATGGCGAGGAGGGGGCTCACGAGCGTCTCACGAGCGCCAGGAAGATGCTTTCGAGGTAGTGCTCGCCCGTTGCCTCACGCAGGGTGTCCAGCGTGCCCGATGCGAGCGCCCGTCCTTCGTGAAGGATGACCAGCCGGTCACACAGGCGCTCGGCTTCACTCATGATGTGGGTGGAGTACACCACGCAGTGTCCTTGCCCGCGTGCCTCCTCCACAAACTCCAGGACGGTCTGCGCCGCGATGACATCCAACCCTGCAGTGGGCTCGTCGAGCACGAGCACGGGGGGATCATGGATGACCGCGCGCGCCACGTTGACGCGCTGCGTGTTGCCTGTCGACAGGCGCTCACAACGAACGTTGGCGTACTCCTGAAGTCCAAAGCGCTCGATCAGTTGGTCCACTCGGTCCTTCACATTGGAGAGCCCTTGGAGGCGTCCAAAGTACCGAAGCACCTCGCGAACCGTGAGTCGGCGGTAAAGCTGGGTGGACCCAGACAGGTAGCCGATGCCAGCGCGGACCTGGTCCGGAGCGTGACGCGTATCGAAGCCGTCCACCCGAACGGTGCCTTCGTCGGGGGTGAGCAAGGTCACCAGCATGCGCAAGGTGGTGGTTTTCCCTGCGCCATTCGGCCCGAGCAGACCGAGCACCTCGCCCGCCCGGGCGGTGAAGGACACCCCATCAACGGCGGTGACGACCGGGGGACCTGGAAACTGCTTGAACAGGCCATCCACTTCGATCACGGTGGGTCCTCCGAGCGCAGCCAGCGGAGAACGCGCGGGAGTCGGCCGCCGATGAGGAAGTCCTCGCGTTGACACAAGACGTAGGCGGCCCCCGCTAGACCTGCGGCAATTCCAAGATTTACAAAGCTCGCAAGCCCAATGTCAGCCCACTGTAGCTCACCAATCGCGCCGCGTTGTAGCGCCTGCACCGCATTCAACATGGGCACGGCACCGACCCAGGCGGGGGCTTGTCCATCCACGAGCTGGAGCATGCCGGCTCCAGGCACGATGCCGAGGACCATCGCCGCCGTGCAGAGCGTTTCGGACTCGCGATAGTTCCGACCCAACAACGACAAGAGCAACATCACCGAACTGACCAGCACCCCGGTGGTGAGCCAGACCACCGCTCCAATCGCCAACTCGGGACTTGGGACGTCAATCAGGAATCGGTCGGGAATGGCGTCGTCCAGCACCTGTTGCAGTCGGGCCAGCGTGAGCGCCATCGCGAATGCGTTGGCGATGCCCGCCAACAACACCATGGCGATGCATGCGAGGGTCTTGCCGACGAACCAGGTGGCCCGGGGGGCGGACGAGACCAGTAAGGTCTCCAGGGTTTGGCGTTCGCGCTCGGTTCCGAACAGGTCGATGGCCGGGTACACCCCTCCAAACAGCATGGGAAACACGGCGACGAACGCCACCATCAGAGCCCCGACCTTCCGGCCGACCTTGGTGCGGCCGCCTTGGATGGCATGGTCGAAGTCGATGGCCAGCCATCCGGCTTGAGGGTCGTCCACGAGAGCGTCAAAGCGGTCCTTTCGGAGTTCGTAGAGCGTGTCTTTGACCTGACGAAGGGCTCGCTTGGAGCGCGGACGCGGGGCCGCGTGCAAAAGCTCGACCCGCCAGCGTTCTGCTGTGGTCGCGGTGCGGATGGTCAGGTCGACTTCACCCGATTCGACGAGCGAATGGGGCTCGCCAACCAGCTCCTGCAAAGCGATGGATGGCGAATGGAGCGCCTCGCGCAGCGCTGCCGGAGCCTCGACGTCGAGCGCAACGTCATA
The DNA here is from genome assembly GCA_039208735.1 of Myxococcota bacterium. GTDB lineage: Bacteria > Myxococcota_A > UBA796 > UBA796 > DRPG01. The sequence continues at coordinate 49,604 of JBCCQY010000026.1, forward strand.
GACTTCGCGCTCCATTCGAGTGACTTCCTGAAGTCCAAACTGGCTTGCAACCCAGAATATTGCTGGGTACAAGATGACGGGTCCCACGAGGAAGGCGATCACCGACGGGTCCCGCAACAGGCGCCCCAGCTCTGTCACGGTGACGGTGAGCACTCGGTTCACGAGATCCGATCCGCCCCACGCCAGGCCCGCCACCGTTGGTCGAAGGTGATGCGGTCGGGGTAGCCCTCAACGGCTGGATCAGGATGCTCGGGGTGGCCAGGGAGCAAAAGCTCAATGCTCTGGTCGGGAAACCGGATGATGGGCTCGATGGCGCGCGCAACCCAAGGCGGGCGAGCCAGCGCCTCGGCCATGCGGTCGAACTTCGCGAGCTGGATGAGGGTCCACCACGTGGGAGGCGCAAGCGGAAAGTCTTGGTTGGCCATGGCAAGGGCCTGCTTTGGAGCGATCCATCGGCTGTCGACGGTCTCGATGGTGTCGTGCTCACCTTCGGCGTCTTGGGCGGGGACGGCGAAAAACAGGGCTTCGAAACGCCGGCGCTCTTGTTTTGGCGTCACCCACCACGCCCACGGAATGAGTTGGCCTAGGTCGACCGGGCCGGCGCCGTCTTCGAGCACCTTGGCCATCGACAACTCCCCCGCGTGCAGCGCCTTGCGTCGGGTGGCGTCAGGTTGGCCCGTGCCCAGCCACACTCCGGATTCCTCAAAGGTTTCGCGGACGGCGGCGACTCCGAAGCCTGCGGCGTCTTCGGCCTGGCGTGCGAGCCGTTCGGCGAGGGGAGCGGTTCCCAAGACCCGCGAGTGGGCGGCGAGCTGGTCGGTCTCATCGACCCGACCGCCGGGAAACACCCACGCGTTCGGCATGAACCCGCTGCGATGATGACGTTGCACCATGAAGACTTCGAGGCCCTCGGTCCCGTCGCGAAGCAGAAGGACGGTGCTGGCGGGGCGGAGTTCTACGGTCACGGGGTCACCTCGATTCCCGCTACCATGCGCCAGGCCGGGGCCCCGAGTCCACCGGTGAGGCCTCGCCCGAGGGCCACGCGCGGGTTGACGACGGCCCAGTGGGTCCGCACGCCGAGGTGCGCGGTGACCGGATTCGCGCCGGGCGCCCCAAGACTCGTCAGCGCGTGTTCGGCATTCAATTCGGCGCTGACCACGAGGGGCGACGTGGTCCACGCGGCCCCGAGGGCCCATTGTAGGGCGGGGCCGAGCGAGAGAGGTCCAAGATCATCGCCCGCACGGCTTCGACCTCCAATGCGGACTGCGACCTCCACCGGTCCCCAGGACGTCCCGAGCAATACGCCTCCGCGTGCGACAGGTCGTTCCGCCGAAAGCCAAGCCTCGGGTCGGCCCGTGGGGAGCCGCAGACCACCGAACACGCCGATGCGAAGGGCATCCGCAGTCCCAACCAAGCGGATGCGCCCCTGCAGGTCGAGGTCTCCCAGACGGGGCGAGGTGTCGATCTCGAAGCCCTGAACCCAAGCGTGGACGGGCAGGTAGGCGCCGAAGTGGGCCCGATCCGTGCCCACCCAACCCCCAAGATGACTCGTGACGACCGTTTGTAGAAGGGCCAGGTCGGGCTGCGTTGCATCGTCGATCCGATAGACAAACGGCTCGCCCGTGATGCTTCCGGCAACGGCAAACCCGTGCCGAGACCGGTCGTCGAGCGGCGTTCGCTCCACCACCCAAAAGGGACTAGCCTCGGCGCTTGGCGTGAATCGTGGCGCGTCGAGGGCGGTGCCGACTTGCGCCTGTGCGGTCAATGGCGCAACCGCAAGCCCACAGGCGGCCACAAGCCGGCGCCGGCGGAGTACCGCCACGGCGACCAGGATGAGCCCGATGTGGAGGGGGGACGCACCGGTGCGGCACGCCCCGCCGCCAAACGACCCCGGCTGGGCCAACGGATCTTGGGCGTCCGGGCGTTTGAGGGGCGAGCCAGCCGCGCCACCGGGAGGGTCCAGCGGGGCCGGGGTGCAATCGCCATCCTCGTCGTCGTCGTCCCGGAAATTGGGACGCCCGTCGCAATCGTCGTCCCCCGATCCCTCGTCGCGGTCGAGCCGACCGTCGTCGTCGGTGTCGAAGTCGAGGTAGTCCGCCCGGCCATCTCCATCAAAATCCGGAGTGAATCGGTCGTATTCAAACTCGTCGAGCAAGCCATCGTCGTCGCTGTCGAGGTCCCGTGCGTTCGCGATGCCGTCGCCGTCCCGGTCAAAGTAGCGCTCCTCCTCGTCGGGAATGGAATCGTTGTCGGCGTCCGCATCTTCGAAGTCTCGAAGGCCATCGTTGTCGCCGTCGGCGAGTCCCTCGAACCCATCGAGAAAGCCGTCGTCGTCCGCGTCCTCTTCGGTAAAGTCAGGCCGCCCGTCGTCGTCGGCGTCGCCCGTTCCTTCCACGCCGTCGATCAACCCGTCGTTGTCGGCATCGGGGTCCCGGAAGTTCGGAATTCCGTCGTTGTCGGGGTCTGCCAGGTCGTCGACGCCATCGGGGAGCCCGTCATCGTCGCTGTCCTCGTCCGCGAAGTCGGCGGTGCCATCTCCGTCCGTGTCGCGGGCGCCTTCGATCGCATCGTCGATGCCATCGCCGTCACTGTCGACGTCGTCGATGGAGCCGACGAGCCCGTCGACCGGATCGACAATGCCGTCCCCGTCGCTGTCGACGTCATCGCTGGCCACCGTGGGGTCGGGCTCGAAGGGGCTTTGCGCGCCATTGCCATCCGCATCCTCGACCCCGTCGGAAAGCCCTCCGCCGTCGGTATCCGCTTGGTTGGGGTTGGTCTGGGTCGTGGGATCGGTGTCGGCCCTGAAGCACGCCGCAGCCGTGTCCGCGAGCGGTGTCGTGACCCCCAATTCCAGACCGTCGGGGAGGCCATCCCCGTCGCGGTCGCACTGCAGCGCATCGATCAGGCCATCAACGTTGTCATCGCTGGCCTCGTCCAGGTCCACCACGCCGTCATCGTCCGAATCCGCATCGTCGGGGGCGGTTCCTAATCGCCGCTCCATTGGCTCGGAAAGCCCGTCGTGGTCGGTGTCGATGGCCACGGGGCCTTGGGTCGGTCCCACGTCGGTCCATCCGGCTGGCCAGGCGAGGGCGGCCACCGACGTCGCGTGCAGCAGGGTCGCATCGTCGATGCCCAAGGTGGCGAGTTGCGAGCGTGAAACCTGAAGATCGATGGTGGACGGTGTGGCCCGGGTGTCGCCTGAATCCTCGTTGCCAATCACGTTCGCGGGGCCCCAGTCCACGACGTCAGGGCCCGGATTGGAACTCAAGTTTTCCCGAACCACGAGGTCGAGGTCGACGCCCTGAACGAGCCACGCTTGTTCGTAGGTCGACGGGTCGCCATCCGTACTGATGAGCAGCCCGATGTCTTGGTCCAGGCCGGTGGGATCGATCGCGACGCCAATGCGAAAGAAGACCGTGTCGTTGTCGGCATCCCAAGCCACCGCGGGGTCGCCTGCGAGGTCCGGGCCCGAGGCGTCGCCGGCCGGTTCGGCCTGGGCGGTGCCGATGGCGATCCAGTTCGCATCGTCCGGCCAGGGAGCCGCGGCTCCTGCCGTCGTGAGGGCGTAGAGCCACAGCACATCCGCCTCCGGTTTGCCAGACGGTCTCCCTATCCCACCGAGCATCCCGATACAGTGCGCCATATGATGCTTGGCCTGCTTGCGGTGTGGTTTGGCGGCTTCGTCGTACTCGCAAACCCAGAGGGTTCGGACGCTCCGGCGACCACCCTCCTCCACGACGTGGAAGTCCGGGTTGACGGATTGCTTCGGCTCACCGAGCGCGTGGTGTGGACCGTGCGAATCGATGATCCGGAGGCCTGTGCGGCGGGGGTGGCGGCGCCAGCGGGGTTGTCGGGGGCCACAGATCGCGGGGCGGTGATCCTTGACGATCTCTTGGTGATTCCTGATGCCTTGCCAGCCGGGACGGTGCTCACGTTGCGCGGGCAACGGTCTGCTTCGCCGCGTTTGCCCCATTCGGGCTTGCTCGTAGGGGTGCCGGGGGTTCCCGCCGCGCAAACGAGACTCTCGGTCACCACGCCCAGCAACACCGAACTGTCGGTGTGGGCCGATGAACGCGCCGTCGGTTCGTTTGTGAATCCCGATGTGCACGAGATGGTGTTCGAATGGGGGCCTCATTCGGGCGAGCAGCCGTCGCTTGCGAGCTACAGCACGTTCGCGAGTTGGGGCGAGGCGGGTCGCGTCTATCGCAGCTTGGTGGAAGCCAAGGTGGGACCAGGCCGCGAGCTGGGCAAAGCGGTAGCCCAAGACTTGGCCGGGCTGCCCGTCGTCCAGGTGGTCGAGCGAATGAACCAGCGCCTGCCTTTTGACCCCGAGCGCCCAGAGGGGTTCGAGGTCGCTCGGGCCACGCGCGTGCTTCGTGGGGTTGAGGGAGGGTCGGCCTCGGAGCGGGCCCTGCTGTTGACCACGATGTTGCGCACGGCAGGCTACGAGGCCTCGATCGTGTTGGTGCGACCTGCGTCGCAGCCGGGCCGATTTCCGGCGACCGTCGTGGCCCCCTTCGCGTATTCCGTGCCTGCGGTCCGCGTGACCCGTCCCGATCGACCTCCGCTTTACGTCGATCCCGCTTTGCCCCCCGGAGAGCGAGGGGGACTGCCGGCGACGCTTCGTGGGGCCGAGGTGTGGGCCTTTGGCGAGGTGCCAAAGCCCTTGCCCGTGACGTCGTTGTCCGATGGGACCGTCGCGGTGACGTCGTCGGTCGCGGTTTCGGAATCGGGAATGGCGGATTTTGAGGCGGTTCTTTCGGCCACAGGCGCCGCGGACGACGAGATCCGCATGCTGCTGCGGCCACTGGATGCCAAAGGCCGTGAGGAGGCGTGGCGTCGCCTGGTGGCGGTGGGATGGCCGCAGGCAGAGTCTGTGTCGGTCACCTTCGAGGGGCTTGACCGCCCCTCGGATGCCCTGATCGTGCGCACCCGCGGTCGAACGAAGGCGTTGCAGACCACATCCTACGGTGTCTCGGGGACCCTTCCACCTGTCCTCGCGCCCGCGCTAGGGGCGTGGCTTCCGCCCCGGTTGCGGGTCGAAGAGTCGCTCACCCTGACCCTGCCCGGGGATTGGCAGGTGCTGGGGGCGTCGATCACCGAAGCGGCGTTTTCCGAGCGTGCTGAGATCGCCCGGACGATCGACCAAACGCAGGGTCGCGACGGAGTCGACCGCCTGCGGGTGGAGGTGCTGCGCCGGTCGTGGGAAGCGAGTCCCAGCGAGGAAGCCGAGGCGGTGCGTTTTCTCAAGACCCAGGCGCAAGAAGGCGTACGGCTGGTCATTGCATCGGGAGGGCCGGCCAAGGCGGCGCGACGGCTCGAGGGGTTCAGCGGAGCCGAGCAGGCGGCCTTGGAGGGGCTGGGGTGGGTAGCGGCAGGTCGGGTGGGCCGAGCCCGAAGCCGGTTCAAGGCAGCTGAGCGAGGACCCGGGCTCGAGTCGCTCGTCCGAGCGGTCTCGTTGTGGGCACCCCCTAGCGATGAACGGCCGTGGCGAGTTTTGGACAAGCTGTCCCGCAAGGACGACCGTTCTGCGGTGGCGGTCCTTGAAGGGCTCGCTCGGATCGGTGAGCAGACCTATGCCCGTCCGCTGATGGAGCGCCTCGCACGCAGTGAGGACCCCCAGGTCCGAACCCGGGTTGAACTTGTGAGAATTCGCTTCTTCGGGGAGCCCGGCGAGCCCCAACCGCCCGCGGAGGTAGCCGGAGACCGGCTTGCCGATCGAGAGCGGATTTGGCTTTCGTTGCACGCCTTGCGGCAGGGGCGCGTCGAGGCTGGACGAACCTGGGTCGAAGCCCTGGTCGACCCGTCGACGGTCGGGGCGCGAGCGGCACGGCTCGCGCTCTCCGCCTTCGATGCGGCCCCGCGACAGACGGTCGTTCGATTGGCCAAAGCGCTTCTCGCCGTGGCGCCGTCCGATCCGGAAGGGTTGGCGGCCGTGGCCCTCGCCTTGGCCGAGGTGAACGAGTTGAGGAGTGCCGCTGCCGTCCTTCGCACGGCGGCCCGACGCGAACCTCGGGTGGTCGCGCGATGGGATGCCGTGGTGGCGGCAGGGTTAGCCGCAGGCGACCTCCCGCTCGCACTTGACGCCGCGATGCGAGCGCATCGGTTGCGCCCGGAGGATGAGGCACTCGCCGAGCGGGTGGTGGGTTTGGCCGAGGCCCTTGGGGAACCGGGCCGCGTCACGTCGACCTACGAGGGGTTGGGTCGGTCCGTCCCTCCGGTTCCCCCATCGCTCGATGCGCGCATGGCCACGCGGCCCGAAGCGACGGCGGCCATCCTGAATGCCGCAGCGCTCCGGGATCGCCCGGATCGGTTGGCGGCACGGGCACGACTCCGCCTCTCGGTTGGGGATCGCCTTGGCGCCGCCCGCGATGGCATGGTGTTGGCCCATCGCCACCGCGAACCGAATGGCTTGGTGATTGCGACCGCCGCAACTGCCGGCCAGCAGTTTGCGACCCCCCTGACCCGGGCGTTGACCGAGGCCGCTCCCACCAACGAGCGCGCCCGCACGGTACTGGCCGAGCGCGCTTGGATCACGGGAGACCCCACGCCAAAACGCATCGACGCGACGTCTTCGGATCGGTTGTCCCAAATGATGGCGTTGATCGAACGTCCGCTTTCCAGTGCCAAAGAGCTGGAAGGATGGCCTGATCCGGCGCCCGTGGCGCGTGGACCGGTGCCCACGACCCCGGCGGTACCCAATCGTTTTCTTGGCGCCCACCCCGGGGTTCAGGCGTGGTCAGACCACCGCGAACCGGTGGCCCTGTTGCAGGTGCCCGGAACGCTTTCGGTCTTGCCCCCTCCGTTGGGCCTTCTCTACACGCTCGACGCTCGGCCCGAACGGGACGACGCGGGCGTTTGGGTCGTTCGTTTGCGGGGAGGCGAATTGCCGTTGTATGCCGCGCGGAGGTTCGTACAGGGTCACACGCGCTATGGTCTGGGATTCACTCCGTCAGGGGCGGAACGTGCGCTGCGCCGCGGATGGTCGACGTCACCGAGAGACGCAACGGCCTCACCCATCAGTCCCGACGGTGACAACCGATGATGTCACCGTGCTCGGCATCGGCGTACGTTAATCGGGGGGCGCATGATTCGCTTTCTCCAGAACGCTGATGCTCTGGCTTCACGCTTACGTCCGGCGTGGATGTGGGCCGGACAACTCGGGGTCGTCGTGCTCGGCATCCACCTCGCAGCGGACCGGCTCGATGACTACCTGGCACAGGCGCTGACGGCGACGGGAATCCCCTGGTCTGAGCCCCAAGTGCCCTTGGGACTGGGGACGTGGGGCGCGATCGCCATCGAACTGTCGGTGGTGTTGTGGGCGGGTTGGACGCTCCTCGCAGCACAGGGCGACCGTGTCAGTGACTGGAGCATGCTTTGGCATCGCCGCAGCATTCACACCGGACTTTCGCTCGTGGCTTGGCTACCCTTGGGGCTGGCAGGAGCCTGGGTTGTGGGCATGGCGGTGGAAGATCAGATGGCCAACTGGTCCCCGACGGTTGCGTTGGCGCTGGGGGCCGTGGCCGCGATCGCGGTGGCCTGGCGTCTTACGTGGACGGGGTGGGTGCGCGTGGTTTCGCAAACGCCGGTGCCCAAGCGGCGGGTCCACGGATGGCCGTGGGCTGTGCCCGTGTTGATTGTGGCGGGCCTCGCCTTTCGTCATGGGCTGCCCATCTGGAGCTGGCTGCAGTGACCACCTTCACCCAGATGATCGCTACGCGAGCGGCGTTTCCGCCGACGCGGTCGCGAACTCCGGTGCCGGGCGGCCAGGGCGGACTCGTCGATCTGCTCATCGTGCTGATGGTGATGCTCACCGTGGCGTTTCGAACGCCGGTGGGGGGCATGCTGTACTACACCGCGGAACGCGTTCGGAACGAGAATGCTGAAATGCCCTCGCTTACGGCCTACTTCACGGCCGAAGAGAGTTGGATTTCGCCGTTCATCGGGGACCTCGAAGTCTTGCCGCCCGAGGAGTCGCCGCCCGAGCCCACCGATGCAGGAGCGGTGCCCGAGCCTTACCGCACGGCGGTCCGCGCCGCTTTGGCGGACGGTTTACCCCGCCATCTGAAGGACATCCTGCGCGAGCGGGGGTGGCAGCCTACGCCCGCCCAAGCCATGACCGTGCTCGATGAACTCTGGAGCGAGAAAGGCGACCCCGAACTCGTGCTCGAACTCGCCGCGATCGGGGCCGAACAGCGGGACCGCGCGGTGGCCCGGGCCGTCGCAGCCGGTGAATGGGAGCCTGAACGCTACGCAGGGCACCGACGCTACCTGCCCTCTCGTGCGATGCGGGATGGCGATCGATTCGTGTCGGGAGCCATGGCGCTTGCCACTGTGCTGCAAATCACCTGGCCCATTCAGATCCCTCACCGGCTCTCGTCCGGCTTTGGCTACCGCATTCATCCGGTGCTGAAGGTCCGGCGCTTTCACAACGGCGTCGACATGAGTGTTGCGATCGGAACCCCCGTCGTGGCGGCGCAGTCCGGCCGGGTGACCTTGGTGGGCAACAGCAACACGAGCGGCAAGTATGTCGTCCTCGACCACGGTCATGGCGTGCGAACCTCCTATTTGCACCTCGACTCCCACGAGGTGAAGTGGGGCACCAACGTCGAAGCTGGTCAGCTGATTGCGACCTCGGGCAATTCGGGCATGTCGACGGGGCCTCACCTCCACTTTGTGGTGCGCGTCGGTGGCCGTGCCATTGACCCGGCGCGATTCAAGCCTGCCAACGTCGGCGACGAGTAAAGCTCATTCGGGTTCTCGAGCTGTTTGCGGGCATCGGGGGATGCGCCGCCGCGTTGGCCGAGCGTGAAGGGGTGGAGGTGGTGGCGGCCATCGATCACGATGAAGCGGCACATGCCACGTACTGCGCCAACTACGCACACCCTGCCTTCCGCATCAACTTGGCATCGATCTCCATCCCGCGTCTGGCCGCGTTTGAAGCGGACGCCTGGTGGATGTCGCCTCCATGCCAGCCGTTCACCGTCCGAGGCCATCGTCGCGACATTGACGATCCCCGTTGTCAGGCACTGCTACACTTGATCGAAGCTCTCGAAGCGGTGCAGCCTCGCTGGCTAGGGCTCGAAAATGTTCCAGGATTCGCCGGATCGATCGCCCACACACGCCTGATCGCGATGTTGCGCACGCACGGGTACAGCATTCAGCAAGGGGAGATCTGTCCAACCTGGCTGGGCATCCCCAATGAGCGCCGTCGATTCTACCTTGTTGCGGAGCGCGGCGCGGCCCGACCGGTCGACTTTCGGGGGGCATTTCAAGCCCCCCCGGTCCGACGATCGCTTGCAAGCTACCTCGACCCCCACCCCGATCCTGCGCTCGTCGTGCCCAAGGCCATCGTGACCAAATACGCCCAAGGCCTTGCGGTGGTGGATCCGACGGCTGCGGACGCCGTTGCTCACTGTTTCACCGCCGCGTATGGGCGCTCCTGGGTGTACAGCGGTTCCTACCTAAAAGACGGGTTACAGATTCGTAGGTTTAGTCCAGCCGAAATTACTCGGCTGCTTGGATTTCCGGACACCTACCGACCGCCGGTTGGCCGAAAGGCCTTCAAACTGGTTGGAAACGCACTGTCTGTCGACGTTGTGAAGGCGATCCTGGCCGACTGGGGACCGCGTTAATCGAGCGCCATGTCCCACCGCATCCTTGTTGCCGTTTTGTCGTTGTTGGCTGCCCTTCTGGTCCTCACGAGTTGGCCAAGCCTTGCCCAGGAGCCCAGTGGGCCCACATGCGCCAACCCACGAGAGGCCGCAGACTCCGTCTTTGACTGGCTTCGAACGAATCCAAAGAAGGCGGGTCGGTGCATCGATGCGCCGAAGGGCGTGCGTCCCGAACGGCTGGCCGCGCAGCTCAAGCAGGTGCTCGACGCGCGTGGCCTGCTCGTTCCAATTTCATCGTTGCCGACCGACCCCGACTACCAGAACGACGACGGTGAACACGTCGTCGCGATTTTACCCGATGACTTGCCGGTGCTCACCGTCAGCCGGGTGCGCGGAAAGTGGAAGTACTCGAGAGATAGCGCCGAGGCGATTCCGGAACTCTACGCGAGCACCTTCTCCTCGCTGTCGCTGTGGTTCCAGAATTCGGGTCCCCCGGTCTTCCACACCCGGGTGCTGGGACTCTACGTCTGGCAGTACCTCTACGGGTTGCTCCTGTTGCTTGTGGCCGTGGTGGTGGGGGTCATTGGGCGGGCCTTGCTGCGCAACCAAGTGGCTCGTTTCGTGGCACGGCTCGGTCTTCCGCTCGACGAAAAGACCTACCAGCGAACCAATGGTCCGGTCATCGGGGCGGTGACGACGGGATTGCTGTGGTGGGGGCTACCGGACCTGCAGTTGCCGCTCCAGCTTGCGCGAGTCCTCACTAAGCTGCTTGAAATTAGCTTTTGGGTCTCGGTGCTTGCCGTGGGGTACCAGTTCATCAATGTGGCCGCGACCATCGCCGCATCGTACGCCAAACGGACCCAAAGCCGACTCGATGATCAGGCCATTCCACTGCTTCGGCAGAGTGCCCATGCGTTGCTGACCATCGTTGGCATCTTGATTCTCTCTGACACGCTCGGATTCGATGTCTGGAAACTGGCCGCGGGGGTAGGGGTCGGTAGCCTCGCATTTGCGCTCGCGGCTCAAGACACGGTGGCGAACATGTTCGGTTCGCTCAACATCTTTCTCGATCGGCCCTTTCAGATCGGTGAGTGGATCAAGATTGGTGACGTCGAAGGGGTCGTGGAGGAGGTCGGGTTTCGGTCGACCCGGGTGCGCACCTTCTACAATTCATTGGTCACGATTCCCAACAGCCAGATCACCAACGCCAACGTCGATAACCTTGGTCTACGACCACGGCGCCGCATCAAGCATCAACTCGCGGTGACCTACGGCACGCCCCCCGACGTGCTCGAGGCCTACGCAACGGGGGTCCGAGCGATTTTGGCGGCTCACCCGTTCGTTCAGAAGACATTTGAAGTCCATGTCTACGATTTGGCTGATTCAGCCATTGAAATTCTCGTCTACTACCACGTGGTGACCCCCGGCTGGCACGAGGAGCTGCAGACCCGATCGCAGAACCTCCTCGAGTTCATTCGACTGGCTGAGACGATGGGTGTTTCCTTTGCTTTTCCGAGTACGAGCCTCTATGTGGAGGCGACGCCCGAGCATCCGTTGCCCGAGGTGGCCACTCCGCCGCTCGACGAGTTGCAGGCTCTGGCCGACAGCTTCGGCCCCCAAGGTTCCCGGGCGCGACCGCAAGGGCCGGCTTTTGCCCAAGATTGGACCGCCCAGGCATTACCCGGCGAGGATCGCGGTTCGGCGAGCGACGAAGGGTGAGCGATCCATCGAGGTGCGGGAATTACCGAACAAACCGAGCTACCAGCTCGAGGTGCCCCGTTTGAGGAAAGAGATCGACCGGCCACAGGTCGGTGGCTTTCCAGCCCCCTTCCCGAAGGATCTCGGCATCGCGACCGAGTGAGCCCGGGTGACAGGCCACGTAGACGAGCACCGGGGCTTGAGTTTGAGCCAGCGCGCGAGCAACCTTCGGATGGAGCCCCGCTCGCGGGGGATCCACCACGATGCGGACGTCTTCGCCGCCCACGATTTGTTCGAGGGCATGTTCGACCCGTGCGGCGGTGAACGTGGCTTCGATGCCATTGGCAATGGCGTTCCGTTTTGCGTCTTCGACGGCCGCCGCGACTTCCTCCACCCCGACCACGCGGCCGAGTTGGGACGCGAGGTACAAGCCGATCGAGCCTGCGCCGCAGTACAGGTCGAGCAAGGTGGCGCCGGGACTGCTTCCAATGGCCTCGCCAATCGTGTCGTAGAGCACGACGCATCCCGCGGTGTTCGTCTGCAGAAAGGACGTAGGGCTGACCTGGACCGCCAAGGGCCCCAGTTTTGCGATGAGGTGTGGACGTCCCCAGGTTCGGGCCACTTCGCCGCGTGCGACATCCGCCACGCCATCGTTGACATGCCACTGCACCCCTACCGCGTGGTCTTGCAGTGCTTCGGCGAGCTCGACCACGGGTGCGGGGTCTCCGCTCGTGGTGAAAATCACGGCGAGGATGCCGTCGTCGGCTTCGCGGAGCCGGAGGTGTCGCCAGAATCCTTCGTGCGTGTATGGATGGTAGGGCGGAGGCGCCGTGGGACGTAGCGTATAGGTTCGGACGATGTCGATGACTCGGTTCATGGCGTCCGAGACGAGGGCACAGGTTGGTGCATCCACCACGCGATCGAAGCGTCCCGGTGCATGAAACCCAAGAAAGCGGCCCTCGATGGGCACGGTGTCCTTTTCGGCTTCCCGGACCCACTGTCGGACGCCGAACGACAACTCCACTTTGTTTCGGTAGCCATAGGCGGCTTCGGTTCCCCGGACCGGATGGACGGTCGGCCCGTCTTCCAGCACCGAGGGCACCTGGCTCAACCCCCAATCCACCTTTGCCCTGCGTTGGGCCTCGAGGGTCATCTCCTGAAGGACGCAACCCCCACAGCGCAAGAACTGTGGGCAAGCGGGGGTCGCGGCATCGGGAGGTGGGCGGATGAGGGCGGTGCGTCGTGCCAACAGCTGCCCCTTCTTTCGACCCTGGGGCACGACGGCAACGCGCCCACCGACCGGCGCGAACCGCACCACGACCGGTGGGCCAAAGGGGGACTGACCCAGCCCATGGCCTTTCTTGGTCAATCGATCGATTTCGCATTCGAACGGCGGCAGCCGCTTGCGGCGTCCCATGGGCGGTCGCGTAACGTGGCCGAGTGTTACGGCGCTGCCGTAGGTCATCGCGCGGAGGCGCGGGCGAAGGCAGGAGTCATCGTGTCGCCGATTGGACGTTCCCTCATCGGAGTGCTCACCACCATCGTCTTCTTGGTCGTGGGCGTTTCCATTGTCGAAGACGCCCCGTCCATTGGTTGGTTGGTCATCGCGCTTGGCGTGTTGCGCGGCGGGGCTGCCGTGTGGCAGCTGCGGGAAGGGCTCCGCACCCCCTGGACGCACGGCGACGACAGCGAGGACTGACCGCTAGCCGGGGTTTGCGGGAAAGGTGAGGATGAACGTGGTGCCCTCGCCGACCTCGGTACGGACGTCGACCCGACCTTCGTGTTGCTCCATGACCGCGCGAACCAGTGGCAGGCCTTGCCCCGTGCCTTTGCCTCGGGCTTTGGTGGTGAAGAAGGGGTCGAAGATGCGGTGTCGAATCGTCTGGGGAATGCCGCATCCGTCGTCGCAGACCTCGATTCGAACTTCGTCTTGGTAGTGCACCGAGCGAATCCGGATCGCACCTTTCCCCTGACGGTTCGGATCGTTTGCCACGGCGTGGGCCGCATTCACGATCAGGTTGGTGAGAACTTGCTTGATGTCACCCTCGATGCCTTGAATCGGCGGCACCGAGCCCAGTTCGCACGTCAACTGCGCCACGTACTTCCACTCGTTTCGCGTCAGGTCCACGGTGCGCTCAATGGCTCGGTTGAGGTCAACCGCACGGCGGGTCTCGTCTCCCGGGTGCGAAAAGTCATTCATGGCCAATACGATCCGTGAGACCTGACGCATGCCCTCGATGCTTTGGTCGAGCGCGTCGGGAATGTCGGCTAGCATGAAGTCGAGGTCGAGTCTTTGTTCGAACTCGCGCAAGTCTTGGGTGTCGATGGACGACGGAAGCGTTTCGAGGAACGCCCGGTGTGCTTCGACCATGCGTAGGATGGGATCCAGACTCTTCTGTACGAAGATGACGTTGGCCAGCACGTACTGAGCGGGCGAGTTGATCTCGTGGGCCACTCCTGCGGCCAGCTTGCCAAGCGCCTCCAGCTTCTGGGCTTGGCGAAGCTGCGATTCCAGGCTTCGCAGTTGCTGTGTGGCGAGGGTCATTTCCCGTTCCTTGGCCGCGAACTTCTGTTCGAGCCGCTGAACTTGCGCCTGTGCCTGCGACAGTTGGCGCTCAAGCCCCTCGCCATTTACGCAGCTTCCCACAGATCCTCCGAAGCGCCCATCCGACCGGCGTGTCTCCTCCACATCGGCGCGCAATGGCCGGGGGTTAAAACTCGAAAGGATGGCGAAGTTAGTCGACTATGATGATGCGACGGAGCCGGTTGAGCACGGCGACGACCTCGTGTCGACGGACGGCCACGAGGTCGCCAGGGGGAGCTTCGAAGGGGGAAAGGGCTTCGATGCCTTCGTCGCGAAGGATGGCATCGAGGGCGTCGAGGAGTTGGGGGATCGTCCGACGCCCATCGGCGAGTTTTGACGCCACAAAGCGGACTGCGTGGCCCAGTGTAGCCGCGTGTCGGGCCGAACGAATGGGTTCGATGCCGTGCAGTTCGATGTCGGTCTTGTCGTATTGGATGGCTCGGGTATCGCGGCTCCGAATCTTTCGTGGCGCCGCGTCGCGAGCGAGGATGCGAGGCGAAGGGTCTTGCCAAGGATTGGGCGGCGTCGGAGCCGGTCCGGCCAGCTTTCGGGCGGCTTGAGTCGCATCCCACGGCCGAAACGCCGTCATGCCCACGACGGTGTCGGCCACGGCGAGCCAGTCCCCGACTCCTCCCACCACCATGATCACCGAGGTGCCTGCCTCGGCGAGTTGTCGAGCCCGTGCCACGAGCGGCACGATCGGTTCATGGCGGTCGTCGATGAGCGCCCGCATGCGTTCGTCTCGCACGAGCAGGTTGGTCGCAGACGTGTCTTCATCGATGAGGACCACCCGCGCTCCTGCCTCTCGAGCTTCCACCAGGGCGGCCGCCTGGCTGGTGGAGCCTGACGCATCTTCGGTCGACAACGGCGCGGTAGACCGGCCTCCCGGCAGAGCGCGAAGGAACGCAGAAACATTGACCCTCGCGATTCGTCGACCATCTTCGGCTCGAATCTTCACCGCATCGGGGAGCGACACCACGCCCTCGCGACCATCGCCGGGAATGTGGTCGAGATGGCCGCGCGCAATGGCCTGAAGCACGGTCGACTTTCCGTGAAACCCTCCGCCGACGATCAACGTGACTCCCTCGGGAATGCCCAACCCGGTCGTGGGTCCGGTGGTCGACGGCAACGTGACGCGGAGGGATTCGGGTGCTTCGAACCGAACGGCGTCGGCCAAAGGGGCTTGGCTCACGCCATTCGTCCGGGGCAGAACGCTGCCATCCTCCAAGAATGCAACGAGTCCGTGCGCGGGGAGCGCATCGCGCAGGCTGCGCTGTCGAACTACCGAAGTGATGTGGCGTTGCAACTCCGGATCTTCCGGCGAAGCGGGGAGCGCATGCAGGGCGGCTTGGAGGTCGTCGAACAGCGTCCGGGCCTCTCGGGCGTCGATTCGACGGCCCCGCGCGGGCAATCCGATCGCCAGTCGCACGGTCGCCACGCCCTCGTGGTCGAGGCGAAGGGCACTGCGGTCCACGACCCAGGGCCCAGGTTGCAACACGTCGATCATCCCCGAACGGCCGCTTCCTCGCGCGACCCGCCGCGGGGCTTCGAGTGCGCGAACCAGCTTGCGCAACAACCAGTCTTCGGTGGCGAGATGCGTGCCGTCGGGACCCTCGGGAAGCACCCCGACGGTCAACCGAGCCGTCACGCGAGAGGGCGCGGCGAATGGGTCACCCTGCACCCAATCAACGGTCAGCTCGACGTCATCGAGGTCCCACGTCCCCCGCACGTCGCGGTAGGCGGGGTAGGAACGACCGTCAATTCGAGCGAGCGTATGGTTCAGCGCATCGCGGTCGCGCGCGACAGCTACTCCTTTCGCTCGGTGTTGATGACCATGGCTTCGTCGCCGGTCGCCGTAAGGTAAACCTGGACGCGGCGATTTCGCTGACGGCCCTCTTGCGTGTCGTTGGACATCAATGGCTGGTCGGCGCCTCGTCCCGCGACTTCGAAGGTCAGCCCCGGTACGGACTTGGCTAGCAAACTCTGAACCGCCTCGGCCCGCTGCATCGACAAGGCTTCGGCGTTGTCTTCTCGGTCGTCCGCGAAGCCCTCGAGCACGACGTGGTCGAGATCACGCTCCCGAATCTCGTCGATGAGGAGCTTGAGACGAGCCTGCGTTCGCGCATTCGGTCGGGCCTCACCCGGGTCGAAATGCACCAGCTCACGCAACGGCTGCGGACGGTCGAAGGCTGCGGGACGAAGGAACAGGGGAAGGTAGTCGTGCTCGTCGACCACCTCCTGCCCTGCGGGAGACTTCACCCAGTCGAGAAAGCTTCGAGCGTAGCCCGCGGCGGCCCCTGCGCTGAAGAAGATCACGTCGCGACGCAGAGGGTAGGCGCCAGCCACAAGGTTCGCCTTGGTTGGCATGACCGCGGGGCCCAGTGGGTCGGGTCGCAAGCCCATCGCGCGGCCTTGCGACACCGAGGCCGAAACCACCGCAATCGCGTTGGGGTCTTCGGCGAGCTTTTCGTGAATGCGCTCCACCGGAGTGTCGGCCACCGAGGCGTGTAGGCCCTTTGAGCCACAGAAGAAGTCCGCAAACCGGTCGCGGATGCCGGAAGGGGAGGGAGGAGCGAAGACATGCATTGGTGCCCGCTCTGGACCTTCGACGAACACCCAGTCGTTGACCGTTCCCTGGCAGAAGATGCCGATGATCTCGTCGTAAGAGAGGGAAGTCACTTGGTTGTCGGCGTGGGCCCTTACCTCGATCACATCGACGGCCACCACATGGCGCACGCCGGGATCCGTAAACGACCACCCTGCAGCTTGGGCTTGTTCGTGTTCGTGTCCATCCACCTCGCGCTCGGCCGCCACGAGGTCGACCTCACCATCGAGGAGTTGTCGGAGGGCTTGGGGGGTGCTCGACGACGTTGTTTCAAAGGTCAGCGAGCCCCGCGTGCGGCCGTGCGTGTCGGTCAGAGCCGGCACGAGGTCCGCCATCAACGAGGGGGCGCCTGCGATCTTCAGTGCCTGGCTCGGCGGCAACGGCTCGGGCGGAGCCGACGGCGTGCCACAACCGGCGAGCCAGGTCCACAGGGCGACCATGGGTGTTCCTCCGTGAGACTGTCACGATACCGGATGTGTCGCCCGAGTGACGCGCTTGACAGCGAGGCATCGTGATAGTGCTGGAAGAGCGGCCATATTGGGTCGGCACACGCATGTCATGCGCGTAGCGGCGGTCGGCCACCGCCGCGCGCGAATTTGCTATTCGTGAATCTGCTCGGCCAGGTACTGGGGAATGCCCACTTCATTCATCATGTGGAGTTGGGCTTCGATCCAGTCGAGGTGCTCTTCTTCGCTGACCAGGATCTCTTCGAGCAGGTGCCGGGTGCCGTGGTCGACGTGTTCCCGAACGAACGCGAGCGTCTCGTTAAGACGAGGGATCGCCTCGAGTTCCAACTTCAGGTCGGACTCGAAAATCTCCTTGGGGTTCTCGCCAATGCGAACCCGCCCGAGGCGTTGCACATTGGGCAGGCCGTCCAGGTAGAGGATGCGGTCGATCAGTCGGTCCGCATGGCGCATCTCGTCGATCGACTCTTCATAGATTTTCTTGTACAACCGCAAATAGCCCCAGTTCTGCATCATCTTGGCATGCAGGAAGTACTGGTTGACCGCGGTGAGTTCGGCCGTGAGAATCTCGTTGAGTGCCTCGACGACCTCTTTACCAGCCTTGACCGCCATTATTGCTCCAATCGTGTCGTTCCGTGGACTATCCCACAAGCTCCACCGCGACGGCCGTATCACAATGTGGACACGTGATTGTCGGTGTCTGCTGCCAGATCGGACCGGGGCCTTGATGCCGCAATGGGTTGTCACATTGGGGGCAGGCCCCGTCGATTTCGGTCACCCAATGGCGCATCGCGCCTGCGCCAAAGCCTATCGCCAGCCCAATGAGGGGGGCGGCCCAGGTGGCAACCAGATGCAGGCCCGGCATCAAGATCGAAAGGCCACCGACCCCCACCCCGCCAAATGCCCAGGCCGTGGCTCGAAGGAGCCGGTCGCGGGTGGCGTAGGTGGTGACGGACGCCCGAGCCATACGCGTCACGCCATTCGGGCCGCGAAGTTGAATCTCGGTGATCAAAGCTGGTCTCCGACGTCGACCGTCCAGTGCTGGGAGGTCTGGCCATCGTGGAAGTACAACACCACGGTGGGTGCGGGGTCGGGAAGATGGACCCGTGCCTTCGTGCTCGTCGCCTTGCCAAGGTTGTTCTCGGGCATGTCATCGACGCGACGCGATCCGTTGATGGTGAGGTCGAGGGCTTTCCCCTGCCAATTCGCCGTCCACAGCGGATCGAGTTCTTCGACCTCACCGTAGGCCATGACTGCAATGCTGACGCGCCGATCCGCAACTTTGGCCACCCAGGTTGCGGGAACGCGCGCCCCCATGGGCACTTCCTTGCCGTTGCCCGAACGCACTCGCACGCCCCAGGCGCGAGGGGCTCGCCACCGAGGAATCGCTAACACCAGTCGCCCGCCCTCGGGCAACGCTTCGGCCAACTCCAGGATTTCGTCCATCATGGAAGAGGTTCGCTGTTGACGAATCCGCTCTCGTGTTGCGTGGGTCGTCCAGTCTGGAACCCCGAAACCAAGTGCGGTCAGGGTCGCGGAGGCAACGCCCACTCCGAGGGCAGGAACCTGGGGGCCGATCAACGTACCCACCAGCATGCCCAACGCGGGGACCAACACGTAGACCTGCCGTACGAACCACACCCCTTGGGGCGCAAAGAGCAATAGCGTACCTGCGATCCAGGCCAGCGCGACGCATGCGGCGGGGTCCCGAAACCGGTCTCGCGCCGCGGCCGAGGCCGCAAAGAGTAGGACGAGGAGCCCGAATCCAAATGCGAGGGCGGACGAAGGTTCTCCGTCGAGTCGCACCCCCGCCAAGGGGAACAGGCCTTCGATCGAAGAGCGCACGTTGGCGTAAGGATTTCCGGCTCCGCCCGCGTAGCCTCCGAGGCCACCCATGACCGAAGCCCGCCAGATGAGGAGGCCCGTACCCAGCACCACACTGGCGCCAAGGAACCACAACTGGTTCATCACCCCGCTGCGCAGCGTGCGGTCATCGGAACGGCCTGTGCCGTCGGAGGGAACGGCCACCAGCGCACAAATCGCAAAGGCGAGGTAGCCCACCTCGTGGGAGAGGGCTGAAGCGGAACACAGGACCGCAGCGAGGATGCCCTTCACGGCGCGTTGGCGAACGGAGTCGGTGCGCCGAGGTGCCATGAGCAGCGCGAGCAGAGCGAACACGACGGTCATCGAGTAGCTTCGCCGCGAAAGGTAGGGAACGATGAAGCGCGCGAGCGGATGCAGCGCGACAACCAGTGCCGCGAGCACGGCCCCTACGGCGGAGGCCCGGGTCGACCACCGGCGGACCACCGCAAACGTCAGGCCGATCGCAAGCCCGTGCAGGGCAAGATCGATGCCGCGGTGGGCCCATGGCATGACGCCGGCCACCATGCGTGTCGCGGTGAAGGACAGCGCCATGAGGGGGCGCAGGGTCACATGGAACTGCCGGGAGGCAAACGTCCACGTGAACCAGGAGGGCCGCGTGGGGTCGGCGCGTTCGATCCAGAGCACGGCGTCGCGCGTCTGCGGCCAGATGTCGAACAGATAGAGGAAGGGCAGCACGCCGATCAACACGACGAGACTGAGCGCTCCGTAGGTCGCCAAACGCCTTGTTCTCTCGCTCATCGCTGCGCCCTCAACGGATCCGGTCGCAGCATACCGCCCTGGTCGGGGCGTCGCGAGCATGTGAGGGGTCGCGATGCCAGACCGTCGCCAACGAGTCATCGACCAGGTGCTGGATGCGCTCGGTCACGACCGCTTTGTGAAGCTCACCCTCGCCACGCCGACCGACGCGTCCGAGGTGCGACGGGTGTTGGGCCGGCGGGTCGAGCTGACTGCGGGACCTCATCTGCAACTCACCCTTCGCCTTCCTACGCGCGACGAAGTCGTGAATGCGCCGTTGGGCGAGGTGGCTGATCACCTCGAAACGTGGATTGGTCCGCGAATGCGGTCGGCCAATCTGTTTACGACCGAGGCCGACCATCAGCTTCAGTGGCGCAAGGATGCGTGGGTCCTCTCCCGGAGCCGTCCCACCCACACCGCGGTGCCGTCCTCCCAGCATGATCGCACCAAGCAGCGTGCGGTAGAGCTGGATTCTCGATGGCTCGAGGGGCTTTCCGTGCTTGGACCACAAGGCAAGGTCCGGCGCGGGATGCAGCGCAAGCATCAGCAGATCCTGCGCTTCATCGAGATCATCGATCACGCGCTACGCGATGTCGTGACGCCGGGGCGACGGATTCGGCTGGTCGACATGGGCTGTGGAAAGGGGTTCTTGACCTTCGCCGCTTGGCAGTGGCTCGCCGCGCGCGATGCGGTGGCCGAAGTTGTGGGGGTGGAACGGCGCCAGAAGCTTGTGGCGCAGTCCGAAGGGCTCGCCCGACGGTTGGGTCTTGAAGGCCTCCGGTTCATTGCGGGAACCATCGCTGATGCCCCCCTTTCCGAGGTCGATGTTGTGGTGGCGCTCCATGCCTGCGACACGGCGACCGACGATGCAATCGCCAAGGCCGTGCAGGCGGGGGCGGAGGTGGTGTTGGTGGCGCCGTGTTGCCACCAAGAGGTCCGACCGCAGATCACGGGGCCCCAAGCGCTCGACGAGGTCCTACGTCACGGGATCCTTCGCACCCGCACCGCCGAGATGGTGACCGACGCGCTGCGTGCTGCGCTCCTCGAGACCGAAGGGTTCCGGACACGCATCTTCGAGTTCGTCGATGCCGACCACACCGACAAGAACTTGATGATCGCAGCCCATCGCCGAGGGGATCCCGCAACGGGGGATCGCCTCGACGCCCCTCGAACGCTCGCGCGCACCTACGGCATTGAACGGCAACGGCTCGCTGACCTCCTTGGCTATTCGCTCGTTGTCACGGATGGATGACGGTCCTGCCCAAAGATTCGGGGAACTCGTTCGATAGGGCGACTCACCATACGGTACACGGGAGGCATGGCGATGATGCTCGAAGTGCCGGTGCACGCGGCCCGCGTTCCTCCCGATGGCCTGGTTCTGGGCTCTCAGGTTGCGGCGGAATTGGGCGAGGGCGGAGTGGGCATCGGTGACATGGTCGAGACCCCAAGGGGGCCTCGCACCATTGTGGAAGTGCGAGCCGGGGGCACCATTGCATGGGCCGCAGACGGGGATTCTTCCTCGTGGACACTGTCGGTGGGCGCGAAAGCCGCCCAACGCCTGCGCGTGCAGTTCTCCGCTGCCGTAGTGCCCGATGGCGAGGGCTACGATCCCATCCATCACACCCCGCGGGGGGGCGCTCCACTCACGGCCGGGGCGCTCGACTGGCTGCGGGCACGGGGCGCAGTGGCGGTTCTCGAAGACATGGCCTGGCGGCAGGACCATCAAGAATTGGGCTTGCTTGCCCACGGGACGAGGCGCACCGGAAAGCGCGTGGGACCCGCGTGGCGTGCGTTGCCCGGCCTCGATGAGGGAGGCTACGGGCCCATTCGCGATGGGTTGAAGGCGATGTGCTTCGTCCTGGGGGTGGGCCTTACCGTCTCCTCGGAAGGCGTGAAGATCGGGCTTTCAAAACGGGCACCGCTCGTCACGTGGTCGGGAGGAGCGCTCACCACAGCCGCGGCCTTTCGCAAAGGCCAGCCCGCACCTGGTGGACTTCACGATCCTGCTCTGGTCGGCGGCCGGAATCGCCCTCGGTTTGGTCATATCGAATTGCCCGTCCCGCTCATTCCGGGTCACCTGCGTTCGGTTGTCGCCGATCAGCTACAGCGACCGGTCGGCGACCTCATGCATTTGCTGTCGGTCCAGCCAGCGACTGAGATCGAGGTCGAACTTGCCTCGGTCCTCGAGGAACGACCCCTTCCGTCTATCGATGGGCGCCCAATGTCGGCGCGTGACTTTATCTGGACGGAAGTCCCGGTTGTGCCGGCCACGTTCCGCAGGCCGGTCCGGCGACCGGAAGGCGAACGCGTGCCGCATGGCATCGATGGCACCCTCCATGCGCTGATGGCCGCCGTACGGGCCTATGAAAAGCGACCTGACGCGGATCCGGTCGAGCTCTTAGTCCAGTTGCAGACCGCGCTCGACGGCTACTTGGTCGATGGGCCTGGCGAGCAAGAAGGCGCCTGGGGCTGGAGTGTGGCTCGCGATCTCCAAGGCACGTTGCAGCTCGACGGCATCTTGGTGGATTGGGCGGGACACGCCGTGGCCGTCGTGGAGCCTGGGCGACGCAAAGTGGGCGTGCCCATGGGGTTCCGCTCCCTATTCCTTCATCCCGACGACCCGGAAGCGGTGTTGCTCGTCCGCATGCCTGAAGGGGTTGCGGCGGTCCGACCTGAACTTGTGGCGGGTCCCCTTGTTCGGCTGCCGCTCGACATTGCCGGTGCGCTCGGCGCACGGACCGGCGAATTGTTGCGCATGGTCGTTGCGGTGAGTGCAGAAGCTCAGCAAGAACTCGAAGCGTTGTCGAGAGGGGCGCGCCTCTCTCCCATGGTGCCTCGCAAGGGATTCTTCGACGAGTTTGCGGCCTCCGATGACATCGGACCATCCATGGTCGAAGCGGCCAAGGAACAGGCCGTCGACCGGTGTCTTGGCCCCGTGGGCAGCCGCATTTGGGCAGGATTCGTGCCCACCGCACGGGGGCAGGACGACGAGGAGCGCGAGCAAATCCAACGGGCCATCGCAGCGATCGATCGGGGCACGGGCCCTGGCAACACCTTGCCCCCCGGAGGCATTGGCGATCGGCTCTCGCGGGCCGAGGACCGGTTGGGCCAACGCGTCACGCTCGAGTTGCGAAATCTGTGGACGCTCTCAGACCATCAGCTCGCTCAGGCCCCTCCCCTGTGGATCGACGGTGAACCCTGGCATCTCGTTGGACTCGATCCGGACGCGGTCGTCAAGGGACGCATCGTGCTGGCCACCTCAGATACGGGTGAGCACCTCATGGTCGACGCGGACGGCTCGGTATGGCGTCGGGAAGAACTGATCGGACGCAGCCTCGGCCGGCTACTCCAGCGCCAATTCAGCGGCGGATCACCGGGGACCCGACGGTAGCTCATGGAGCCAGGGGATCAGGGTGGTCTCCGTCCATGCCTCGAGCTTCTTTCGACCTCGAAGCCCCTTGGGCGTCAGTTCCACGGTGAAGCCGGTTTTCGGGTCTCGAGCGCCTTCGCCCGACCGAAAAAATCGTCGGATGGGGCCCGTCGGATCGTCAAGGGTGAAGGTCGTTTCGGACTGAGATCGCTCCATCAACCGCGAACCATCGGGCAACGCCCACGCCGCTGGTGTCGACGGGAGCGTTTGGAGGGTCACCACCACAGGATCGGGTGGAGGAAACAAGTTCGGGACACTGCGGAAGTCGTCAGGGCCAACTTGGGCCACTGCGACAGACAACCCGGCAAGCCACATCGGATCCTCCTCGCGTTGTCGAATTCTTACTCGTTCAGCGAGGGGCTGTCGTTGTGGCCCGTTGCGGCTACTTGTCGGCCTGTCGAACGACGAGGGTGGCCCGGTAGGCATGGGGCGCAGGCGGTTCGACCGAGGGCGCCGGGGCGACGTCGGTGAGATGCACCACGTAGCCCTGGGTGGTGAAGGCGTCGCCGGGGAGGGCCACTTCGCCCTCGGTGGTTTGCTGGCGGGTGCTCACCGTCAGAGCCAACCGTGTGCGGCCCTCCCACACGCACTGGGCATGGGTCGGGCAACGTGAATCTTCGAGCACCTCGCCGATGGTGACGGTCAGGGCATCGACGCGCATGGGCTCCCCGATGCCGAGCGCAAACGGCTGGTCGAGCGTCGCGACGGGCTTGGGTACACAACCCACGAAAAGCAGGCTTAGGCCGACCACCGTTTCCCGCATCGATACCTCCAAACCGTCCTCATGGCACGTCTGCCCATGAAAGTCGATAGGTGGCCCCGTTGGTCGCGCGGGGACCGGAGGACGCATTCCCATGAAGAATACGACCTGGATCGGGCTGGGGCTCGTTGTCTTAGGCGGCTGTCAGGGCAAGCGCATCCAGAACGTCGACGTTGATGCTGCCTGCTTCACCGAAGTCGTGACGGCGCTGGCTGACGACGCCATGGAAGGCCGCGGAATTGGCACAGAAGGGCTTGCGAAGGCCGCCACCCTCATCGAGGAGCGGTTCCGGGCCGCAGGATTGTCCGATGTCGGGGTGGGCTACCAGCAGCCTTTCGACGTCACGGTTGGCGTGCACCTGGGGGAGGGCAATTGGCTGGGTGGCAGCGGCGTTGAGGATCTCGCGGTGGGCAAGGATTTCCAGCCCTTTGGATTTGCATCCGATGGCGCCTTCGAAGGCTCACTCGTGTTCGCGGGCTACGGCATTTCCGCGAAGGACCTAGGGTACGACGATTACGCGGATCTCGATGTGAAAGGC
Organism: Myxococcota bacterium; assembly: GCA_039208735.1. Lineage (GTDB taxonomy): Bacteria > Myxococcota_A > UBA796 > UBA796 > DRPG01. Next base: position 73,916 of record JBCCQY010000026.1, read on the forward strand.
AAAGTCGTGCTTGCCATGCGCTACGAGCCCCAGGAAAACAACGCCGACAGCACGTTCGAAGGGAAACGCCCGTCGCGCTATTCCGATCTTCGCTACAAGGCATTGCAAGCCCGGTCTCGCGGAGCCAAGGCCCTCGTTCTTGTGGGGCCGGCTCGCGGTGATAGCGATCCCGACAAGGTACCTGCGTTGCAGTCGGGCGGACCTCGCTCTCGTGCGGGGATTCCCGTTCTGCAGGTGACCCGCGCGGTGGCGGACCGTTGGCTCGCGAAGGGTGACGCGCCCACGCTGGCTGAACTGCATGCGACCATCGACGAAACCGGCGCACCCGCATCGCGGACCCTCAAGAACGTGACGGTCTCAGGGACGGTGGAAATCGTCTCTGACAAGGCGCCGGTGCGCAACGTTCTTGCCTCGATTCCGGGGGCGGGGGCGCTCGCCGATGAAGTCGTGGTGGTCGGCGCGCACTACGACCACCTGGGCTACGGCGGCCAAGGGTCGCTGCGCCCCGGCGAACACGCCATCCACAACGGGGCCGACGACAACGCCAGTGGTACTGCGGCCATGGTGTGTGCGCTCGAACGCCTGGTCAAGTCGTCCGATGCCGAGAATCGCCGTACGATCCTCGGCATTGCCTTCACCGCGGAGGAGATTGGGCTGGGGGGCTCCTCGTTCTACACCGATCATCCGGTGTTGCCCATCGAGAACACGGTCGCCATGGTGAACCTCGATATGGTGGGGCGGCTGCGCAATGGAAACTTGCAGGCCTTGGGGGCCGATACAGCCCCTGAATGGAGGACTATCTTAAGCCCGGTCGCCGAGACCCATGGATTGAACCTGGCGATGGGTGGCGATGGCTACGGTGCGAGCGACCATACGAGCTTCTACGAGAAGAAAATCCCTGTGATTCACTTGTTTTCAGGGACGCATTCCGTCTACCACACCCCGGATGATGACACGTCGACCCTCAACCTCGAGGGTGGGGCCACGGTCACGGGTTTTCTGGTGGACGTCACGAGTGCACTGTCGACGCGTTCTGATGGTTTAACCTATGTGAAGTCCACCTCGGGTCCCCGAGTTGTCGGCGACTCCCGGGGCCGGGGGGCCTACCTCGGCACCATTCCTGACATGTCAGCGATGGCCTTGACTGAAGGCGGCGAAGGCGTCTTGCTGTCCGACGTTCGCGGTGATGGCCCTGCGGATCGAGCGGGCCTGCGAGGGGGCGACACCATCGTCGAGATGGCGGGCGTTGAAATCCAGAACCTCTACGACATGACCTTCGTGCTGCGGGACCATCGGCCAGGTCAGACCATCGACATCGTGGTGAAACGTGGCGATGAGCGCGTGCCGTTGAAGGCCACCCTTGGGTCGCGCGGTGAAGCGGCGAAGCGTTAAGCGGCGGCACGAGGTCAGCGCTGGCTCGGCCGGCCGTGACCGTTACCGAATGTGAAACCGAGCAAACCTCCACGCTTTGCTTTCCAGATCCGACACTCGCATCTGGGAGGCAGCGTGGCGCACGAAGTCTATGTGGATTGTCAAGGACGTTCGCCCCAAAGGGCGGTGGAAGCGGTGCGTCGAGACATTGGCGCGCTGCGGCCCGGCGCCAACGTCGTGATTGTCCAGACGCGCGATCCCAAGGCCGCCGAAGCGGTCATGGAATGGGGGGCTTCGCAGCACCTCTACCCGGTCATTGAACACCGGGGAGGGCGGCGAATTTGGCTGCGCTTCGTGGCTGGATGGGGGAGACGCGCGCAGACCAGAGGATCTCGTCCGACCACGCGTTCCCGACGCCGCTGAAGAGCTTCGGCGTCGACAGCGCGCGCTTCACGGTGTGGCCGCTCGTGACGAGCCGC
>JBCCQY010000027.1:0-74914 GCA_039208735.1 Myxococcota bacterium
AGCCCGCATGACATCGAGGGCTTGTTGTTGGACCAACTCCCGTACGGTCTGTTGCGACGCTTTCCGGAGACCGACGATCTGGGCAGAAACCTTTTGGAAGGCGTCCATCATCCGATCGGCTCGGCGGCGAAGCTCGGCGGCCGCTTCGGGATCCGGAATCTGCTCGAACGGCAGAGGCTGTCCTTCGACCATGGGCAAGATGGCGGGCGGGGCTCCATTTTCTCCGGTGCTCACGAGCGTCAGTCCGCTGCTGGCCAGTTCTGCCTCGAAGGTCCCCGAAACGGCCGCCATCTGCTGTCCTGCGGATGCCTCGATCTGCCGGACTCTCGCACGCAGGCTGTCGTGATTCACATGATCGGACAGGTCCTCACGAACGAACCGAACCAGCTCTTCGGCTCGGGCATAGAGGCGAGGCCCGTCGCCGGGGGGTAAGGTGAGACGTCGAGGCTGACCCGGTTCGGCGAAATGGTGGACGTAGACGTGGTCAGAGGGTGCGGGGGAACTCGGAGCGACCGCCTTCAGGGTGTCTAGCACAAGCGTGCGTCGGCCTGTACCCGCAATCCCACGCACGAACACATGGTGACCCGCCGCATGGATCCGAACGCCAAACCGCAGGGCTTCGTGCGCACTATCCTGGCCTACGACGCCGCTCGCAGGAGCCAGTTCTTCGGTGCTTCCAAACCCAAGCCAGGCATCGGGGCAAGTCCAGCGGAGTGCGTCAGCGGGAATTGGTGACTTCGGCACAGCGACCTCGTGGTGTGGGGTGTGCCGACCGAGGTATCGCGGCATGCTCATCGAACCGACGAACGGTGCAGCGCCGACCCAGCGCTTTCGATACGCACCCACATGAGGTGACCATGCGTATAGGACTCTGGTTTGGACTGGCTTTTGTCGTAGCGGGGTGCGTACGCAATCCCGCTGCCATCAAGGGACAATGGCGACTCGAAGCGCAGCTTCCGCCCTCGGAGGGTGTGGAGATTCCGTTTGACGATGATCCGGAGGTCAATCTCATCGGATGGTTTCTCTCGGGGTTCGAATTCCGGAGTGGCGGTGTTGTGTTTGGCCTTTCCACTCGCGAGGGCAGGAACTTCACCCTCAATCGGGGGCAGCGCGGGCGGTATCGATATGATGAAGGCACCGGAATCCTTCTTCTCAGCGATGATATCTTTGGTCCAACCCCAGGCCGCATCGAGGAGCCGCTCGTAGTGCTTCGGCTTGATGAAACACAGCTGGAGTTCGAGGACGCTGAAGGGGTGGCCTACCGTTTTGGTCGGTAGTCTCGATGCCGTCGTCGCAACTCCCGGGCTATCCATTTGTGTCGGCGCAGAGGGCGATCGGCAATGGGAGATCGGTTGGATGATGACACTCGCGACGGCTACCTTGGCATGGTTCATGACCCAAGGGTGCGTTGGAACCGATTCTCCTGTCCCAACGAAGGGTGAGGCTGTCGCTTACGCGGCCCCGGCAACGTGTCACGACAAATGGAACCGCCCCTCTGTTGGCGTGCCCTCGAAGCTCCTTCGCGGACAGGGCATCAGCACGATGGATGCCGTGACGACAGCCACTGGCGTCGAGGTGTTGAATTACGCGGCCTGCGTTCCGCCAAAGGACGACGGGCAGGCGTTCTTCCTTCTCCTTCCCGACGGACAACCCGCCATCGCCGCCACACAGGACCAGATGTCAGCGCATCGGACCTCTTGTGAGGGCGAGCCCGTTTCGGACTATGCGTCTTTCCGAATTGCGGTGCCCCACGGTGCAGGCGCAGGGGAACGAGCATTTCTCTTGTATGGACGACCGGACCGTATTCGCACCTTTCGCCTGACGAGCACGGCGTTTTCGGAGGGGCGACCCGCAACCACGTGCCTTCGCGAGGGGTACAATACCGTGGGATATCGAGCGGGGGATGTGGAGTATTTTGTCCAATCGCAAGAAGATTATGGCGGAAGCTGCCTGCGGGAGGTTGCCTTCGTGACGATCGGAGAGCAATGCCAGGCGACGGGCCGCTTCCTTGGGGACTGTCCAGAGGGTGGACCTGGCGGAACCGGCCTCTTCGGAAAGCCTGCGGCTCTACCAGGCTCACATCTGGACAACACTCCGAGGCGATCGTCATGACGAATACGCTCAACTGGGAGAGCTACTACTCGGGTCTGATGCGGGTCGATGTTGAAGGGCCGCTGGATGTACGGCTGGCCTTTCATGACCGCTGCGCAAGTCACTGAAGTCGCGCCCGGTCGATGGACCGGCAGAGGTTACGCGTCAGCAATCCAGCCTGCCGCGCGGGCACGATGGACCGCCTGGGTTCGATTGCCGACATCCATCTTGCGAAAAATGTGATGGATGTGGGTCTTGACCGTAGCCATCGAGACGGAGAGGTGATCGGCGATGCCTCGGTTGGTCATGCCCCGCGCGACAAGGCCGAGCACCTCAGTCTCCCGGTTGGTCAAGGGTTCCCCCTTCATCTTCCCCTTCTTGCGCATCTCGACCATGGGGAGGGGAGTGCGCAGCGCGGATGCCAGTCCGATGTCTGAACGTCGAACCTGCGCATGCACCGTTTCCGCCTCCTTGTGCAGGCCAAGCGCGTCAAGCAGGGAGGCCTCCAAAGACCGCCAAATGACGGCGAAGACACGCGCGCCATCGCGCTGTGCGCGTTCGATCTGGCGGCGTGTCTCTTCGAGGGCTTCGTGTGGCGCGCCCTCACGGGCCTGCAGCCAGACCTTCATCCAGTCGTGCCAGAATCTCGCCGTTGGAGAGGAACACTGGTTTCGGGGAGTTTCTTTAAGGACGGCGCGTACGCGAAACGGCTCATTCCGATGAACCCCGACAATCCCGCCGACCAGAAGTCCTCCCTTGGGCCCCAACCCGCGAACGCAGTCGGCCGCGCGTAACACCTCGACTTCGGCCGCCTCGGTCTCCCCAAGCATCTCGAGGGCCAATGCGAGGAGCGCTCGGCCCGACGCCTCATCGTCGTTCGAGTACAAGTAAGTGTATCGAGAGATGGCTTTTTGCACGGTATCGCGTGCCAGCTGAAAGTCCCCTTGCCACAGCGCCGCCCAGCCTCGCACCTGCACAGGAAACCCCTGGGCCTCCGCATCGGGGCCACGAAGGAGCGCTTGGCTCACTTCATCGGCTTCGTTGAAGCGTCCCATCAAGCAGAAAATCCGCATGCGATGTTGGAGCGCCCCCACCACGAGCGATCGGTTACCCACGCGGTTTGCTCCCCGCACGGTCCGGGTGAGGGCATCGAGCGCAGCGAACAGCTCTCGTCGCCCCAGCAAGACCGTCCCGCGAATGAAGCTCACCAAGACGGCAAGCGAGTGCTCGGGATCGTCGAGGTGCTGCAAGGTGAGGTCAACGAGGCGTAGGGCCTCGTCGGTCTTGGGCGAGAGATGAAGTACAAACGCCTGGACGGCGTAGAGGTTGGCGAGGATCTCCCTCCTCATCGCGTCGGGGAGGTCTTTGCGCACCGTCAGAGCGTGTTGAATGCATTCCTTGGCGTGCTCCAACTCGACGTGCCTCCGGGCCAAGGCTCGCGCCCACAGCGCAAACACCCCCGCCCTGGGGTGACGCCCGACGAAGCCATCGGGCGCGGCATCGAACCACCGATTCAGGGTGTCATGGCCCCCGAGGAACAGTACCGACGAGCCGAACGTACACACCACCTGCTCGATGCGCTCAACCTCGCCGCTGTGCAGAGCATGGTGGAAAGCCTCTTGAACAAGCCCCTCTCCAAGTGCCCAGTCGCAAGCCAGGCGATGGAGTGCGGGAATGTCTTCGTCGCTCCGTTCGAGGGCAGAAAGGAGCAATGACGCGAACAAATGGTGGTAACGCCACCAATGCCTGTCCGAGTCCAGTGCAATGACGAAGAGGTTCTCCCGGTCGATTCGGTTCAGCATCGCGCCCGCATCCCCTCCCGCGACCGCCTCGCAAGCGGATACGCTCAGTCGCGCGAGGATAGAAGTTCGAAGTAGGAAGCGGCGAATGGGCTCGGGCTGGAGGGCCAGCACCTCCTCCATGAGGAACTGTTCGAGGGCTTGCCCGGGGCGGGCGGACTTCGCCAGTTCCAGGGCGGGGATACCCGCCTTTACATTCAAGGCCGAAAGCTGGATCGCCGCAGCCCATCCCTCCGTGCGGGACTCGAGCGCCGCAAGTTCCTCATCCGTCAGCGTCAGGGCCATCGTGTCCGTGTAGAAGGAGCGAGATTCCTCCAACGAAAATCGAAGCGCCCGCCCGTCGATGATGGTGATCTGACCGCGCACTTGAAGCCGGGCCAACGGAAGATGAGGCTGCTTACGGCTGATGAGGACGACGTGGCAAGGCTCGGGAAGGTGTTCGATGAACCAACCCACGGCCTCGATCAGATCTGGCTCGCGAATGTGATGCGCGTCGTCCAGAACGAGCACCAACGGCTCGCTGCGTTTAGCCAACGGAGGGATGACCCAAACCGCCAAGAGTTCGACCAGCGGACCATGGCCTGAGATCGGCGGGTGGTTTGCGAGTTCCGGAACGTGGGAACTTAGGGTGGCAAGAAGGCCTCGCAGGAGTGCGAGTGGCTGATTGTCCTCGGGTTCGAGCGACAACCAAGCGTGAGCGTGTCCTCGGGTTTCCAGCCACTGGGCGATGAGGGTGGACTTTCCCGAACCTGCGGGGGCGCTTACGAGCGACACGGGCTGCCAAAGGGCCGCATCGAGACACTCAAGGAGCCGCTCCCGAGGGACCGCACCCGGCCTCACGGGAGGGGCTTTGAGCTTTGTAGGTAGGACACCGTGGGGAGTCGCTGGAGTCATGCGGGGCGCGTACCCACGGCCAAGCCCCAAAGCAAAGACAGCGCTCAACGAACCCCGTAGATGTCCAGCAGTTCCTCGTCTGGGCCGTCCACGAGTTCGGAATTCAGGTCGACACGCAGGCTCGAGAAGCTGTCAGCCTCGAACTTCGACCACGTCGGCAGCCCATGGCCATTGGGAGAGCCCGTGCGGGCAAACTCGACCAGCGTGTCGGACCACTGCTCCGAGAGTTGCTGGTTCTCGGGTGTCGGCTCGTGGAAGAGGATGCCGGGATGATTAGGTTCAATCCACCGGAACAGGAATGGGATCTGGGCTCCGTGGGTGATGCCAAGCGGGTGATCGGTGGGAACTTCAAAGTTGTAGACCCATCCCCCCGCTCCGTACTCGGAAGCACTCGATGCAATCCGCAGTGCGCTTGACCGGAAGATGTCGTACCAGACTCGGCCCAGGCGATCGACGACGCTGGAATCCGCTAGGCTCTCATCGAGAAAGTTGAGGTATTCAGCCGGATCTCCACCCGCGACGACGTCATAAGCCAAGATGGAGATGAACAGCTCACCCAGCTCGTCGGTGGGGGCGAACGGAGGCGCCAGGGCCACACCGTCGTCCTGGGTCGTTCCCGTGAGAATCGGAATCTCGCTGGCCCATCCCTCTCGAACCGCTTGGCTAGGACGTTGGGAGATGACCTCGCCGTCGATGGCGGTGTTGGGCTGAAATCCTGCACTGACGTGTGTCTCAACGAGCTGCTCGGCCGTCATGGACCGAAGCCGCTCGATCACCTGCGCGTCCGAATCCAGCTTGAGGTACCCCTTCATGAGTTCGACGTCATCCGAAGGAGGATTCAGGACTTCGCCCCCACTAAGCGCCATGGCCTTGCCAAAGAGCCCCTCGGCTGACGGGGTCGCCAGCAACGAGAACACTGCATTGCCTCCTGCGCTCTGGCCGAAGATTGTGACGTTCTCGGGGTCTCCGCCGAAGGCCGACACGTTGTCGCTCACCCAGTTCAAGGCCGCCACCTGATCCTGAGTGCCCAGGTTGACGCTATCGGCATAGTCACCTCCCAAGTCACTGAGGTTGAGGAACCCGAAAATGCCCAGCCGATAGTTGATGGTCACGACGACGACGTCGTGATTCTCTACGAGTTCGGTAGCCTCATATTCGTGGCTGGAACCATTTTGGTAGGCCCCTCCATGAATCCATACGAGGACCGGCCGGTTTCCCGTCAATTCGGGAGGAGTGTAGACGTTGAGGAACAGGCAGTCCTCGCTCTCTTCACCGGGCGTTTCGCGGTCTCCCAAAAAGAGCTCGACCACCCCCACCTGATAGCTGCGGTTCCCAAAGCTCGTCGCATCGGTCGTCACTTCGTCCGCATCCAGCGGCTGCGGGGGCATGAAGCGGAGTTCATCAACGGGTGGCTTGGCGTATCGAATGCCTAAGAACCGATTGTGGGTCCCGCCAGAGATTCCTTCGATGATGACGCCATTGTCGGTCATGACCTGCGCCGATCCCTCGGTCACGGCTCCAGTCTCTTCGCCGCGATGGGTTTCGGGGTTGGGTTCACCTGGATTGGGCGCACACCCAACCACGCCCATGAACGAGACGGCCACGGCAAGCCAAGCGAAACGGGCAATATTAATACGCATGTCTATTTTATCCTTGATGGAAATATGACGGGATTGGAAAGCGTCGCGACGTGGCATCGTCAACGCGTTAGATTCAACCTTGTGAAAACCGCATCTCTGCGTTCTTCGATTTCTGGTGTTTGCTAGAAACTGCGTTTGCGAAGACTCAGATTTCCGTCAGGGTGCAGTCCGAGCCCTCTTCGCAGACCTGATCGCATCCATCGGTCGGACAGGCGAACTCGCAGATCGCGCCTGCTTCGCAGGTCTGCGTACAGTCGGAGCCCACGCAGGACACGCGACAGTCGGAGCCATCCAAGCAGATCTGGTCGCAACCGCCCCCGGTGCAGCTGGTGGTGCACACTCCGCCTTCGCAGATCTGCTCGCAGTTTCCTCCCGTGCACGACGGCGCACAGTCGTCACAGGCCTGTTCACAGCCGCCACGAAGGCAGTCACTCGTTCCTCCTGTCAAGGCGGCACAGCCACCGAACAAGGATGCCGCCCCCAACGCAAACGCCATTGACCACGCACGAGCTACCACCATGGGTTCCTCCTTTCATCTACGACGTCGAGATGAAGACCCTCCGTCGAGTACGCAATGGAGGTACCCCGAGGGTCGGAATCCGAAATCAACCGAAAGGTTGAGATGGCCCAACTCACCGCAAGAAGCCGTTGCCGCCTCCTGTAAGCGGATGTCCGGCCGGGCTTGCCGGCTCGACGTCCTTCTTGGAGCTGGATTCGATACTCTGCGTCTAGCTGGAGCCTTGGTGACTGAACTCATCCCCAACACCTGGACCCTCGTTGACGGAAATGTTGACTTGGTTCGTGGGGTCGTGTCCCGCGAGAGCGGGAAGGCCACGCTGACCACACGCGAACTGCAGCTCTTGCGCTTCCTCGTCGCTCGGGAGGGCGAGGACGTGGAGCGGGATGAGCTGTTGCGCGAGGTGTGGGGGTACCGGGGCCGGTTGCCGACGACGCGGGCACCGGACTTCGCAGTGCGGCGGGTTCGAGGAAAGATCGAGGTGGATCCCTCCAACCCGATGCTGTTGCTCACCGTACGCAGCCACGGCTACCGTTTGGTCCCGCCTTTGCCCTCTCGAACGTCCGCCATGCCGCTTCCTGAGCCGGTGGTGGAGACCACGCCGGTTCCTCGCGAAGTCGATCTGTTCGTAGGGCGGGACGACCTCTTGTCACGTTTGCATGCGAGTGTTGCGGCCACGCAGGTCACCACGTTGCTTGGGCCGGGGGGCGTGGGCAAGACGCGACTCGCGATCCATTTTGCGGCTCAGTACTCCGACGAGGTTGTGTTTTGCGACCTTTCCGAGGCCCATGACCGGGCGGATGCGTGCCTGGCCGTCGCTCGAGGGCTTGGCGTCCAAGTGCTGGGCGACGAGCAGGCCATCGTGGTCAACGCGCTGCGGCAACGCGCGCCCTTGCTGGTGATTCTCGACAATGTCGAGCAGGTCGTCAAGCCCATGGCTCAGCTCCTTCCCTCGTGGATCGAAGCGACGGAACGCGTGCAGTTTGTCGTCACGAGTCGGGTTCGCCTGCGGATTCCGGGGGAGCTGAATCTGCTTGTGGGCCCGCTATCGGCTCCTGCGGCGGCGGCATTGTTTCGGGAGCGCGCCGAGGCCGCGGGCGCGACCCCCCTTCCGGCAGCGGATGAACCGCGGCTGCGCAAGGTCGTGGCCCTGCTCGATTGCTTGCCCTTGGCCATCGAGTTGGCCGCGTCTCGGAGTCGGGTCCTCGATCTCGACGGGTTGGCGGATCGCATCCACCAACGTTTCCAGATTTTGGCCTCGCCGAAACGGACAAAGCATAACTCAATCCTTGCCATTCTTGAAGAGAGCTGGTTCCGGCTTGATCCGCTCGCCCAGCAGGCGCTCGCCCAGCTGACAGTCTTTCCGGGAAGCTTCACCCTGGAGGCGGCTGAGGCGGTCATCGAGGTTGAAGGAGCATGGTCGGTCGACTTGGTCGAGCAGCTCATGGACCACAGCCTGGTTCGTCGCCACGAAGGTCATCGCTTCCACCTGCTGGCGATGGTGAGGGACTTTGCGTCAGGGTTTCTCAACGACGAAGGCGCAGCGGAACGACACGGGCGCTACTATGCCGGATGGCGAACGGATGGCTTTCAGAAGCTCGATTTCTCAAAGCGGAGGTCGCACCTTCCTGAAGCCGAGAATTTGACCGTCGCCTGTCGCCGAGCGATCGCCCGCCATGACATCGCTGTGGCGACGCGCACGTTGTTTTGGGTGTCGCACGTGGTGGCCACGCAAGGGGTGGTACAGCGCCTCGCTGATCTAGTGGACGCAATGGCCTCGCTGCCCATCGAAGGATGGCTGGAACGGTCTTGTCTGGCTGCTTCTCGAGGATTGGTAGCTCACATTTTGGGCAATCGTGACCAGGCAGCGATCCATTGGCAGGAAGAACGGGAATGTTGCTTACGCGCAAACGAGCCCGCAAGGGCGTCGGCGGTCTTGTTTCGGCTGGGCGTGCTTGTCGAACGGGTCGACCCGGAGTTGGCGAAGGCGCAGCTGGAACGCTGTCTTGCCGAAGCGCGAGCCTGCGAGGCGGGCACCGTCGAGGTGCGTGCCTTGTATGGGTTGGGTGATTTGGCCCTGTTGCAGCGTGACTTTGATTCGGCGAACCACTGGCTTCAGTCGGCCCTCGCGCGATGCGGACCCGCCGGCGACCCGGCCTACGAAAGCGTTGTCCGAAGGTCGCTGGCTCGGGTGGGGCAGGCGATGGGACGACCCGATGAGGCTCGAACGGAACTCGAACGGTCGCTCGCCATTGCCTTGGAATGGGGAGAGCCCGCGAGCGCTGCATCGACCCGCGTGTTGTTGGCGGACATTTTGGCGGTGACGGGAGCGTTTGACGATGCACATCGTGCGTACACTGAATCCGCGCGTGACTTGGCGCGCTTTGGGGTAGGTCCGCTGCGGCTGGCCCGGGTCTCGGCGAGGCACGCCATGCTCTACCTGATGCAGAGGAAGCTGCATGAGGCCGAAGAGACCGCCCATCGGGCGCTCCACACGGTGGAGGGCTTAGGAGCACCATTCAACACGGGACTCGCTCGTCTCGTTCTGGCCAACGTGTCTCGGCGACAAGGCCATCGCGGAGATGCACTGCGCGACGGTCAAGCGGCGCTCGCGCTCGCCCGAACCATTCGTGCTCCCTCGTTGCTCGGGGAGACCCTGTTGCTACTCGCCGGATTGGCGGCCGAAGGCAACGAGTTCGGGTTGGCCCAAGGTTATCTGGACGAAGCGGCGGGCCTTATCGAGAGGCTCCACAACGGGGCCTATCCGAGCCGGGTGAGTGCGGTCGAAGCCGAGTGTGCCTATTGGCGAGGGGATACCGAACAAGTTGAGCGGTCGATGAGACAGGCGTGGTCCCAGTTGAACCCTCATCGGGTGGACGCCCGGCTCGAACTCGAGCGGGTCAACCAACTCATTCAGGGCTGACGGGGGCCTTCGTGGTGGTTGAGCCGAGCGAGTGCGTCGTGGGCAACGTCGAGGCCGGGATCGAGCGCGATGGCATCCTCTAGGCAGCGCCGAACCACGGCAGGATCTTCCTGTGCGGCGTAGAGGCTAATCGCGAAATTGAAGAGTCGCGGCGCCGAAACCCCGTAGGTGCGTATCGACTCGGCAAACGCATTCCGTGCACGCTCGTCCTCGTCGAGCGCGTACCACACCCGGCCGAACGCAAAGGCATTGTCGCGGTGTTGGTGCCCTGTGAACACGAGGCGCTCCGCACGCAGCAAACCGGTCCGCACCTCGTCACGAACCTTCGGGTCATCGCTCTTGGCGGCATCCACCAATGCCTCGGCGTGCACCGACACCATGTCGGGATCCCACCCCACCAACTGCAATACACCCAGAACGGTGGTCGGAGGTAGGGTGCCGGGCTCTACCTCCTTGAGTGAGTAGGCGGCCAAGGGACTGGCCTCTTGCAGCCATGCGCGTGCGGTCGAGGCCGTCGATGCGGCCCCCGGACCCATCACGAGCCCGAGCAACGACAACCCCACCGCGTTGGATGAGCCCCTCACACATCGAGCGCCACGCGATGCTGCGATCTCGGCAAGGAGGTCGAGGTTGACGTTCATGGAGGTCGACCCGTGATGGTCGAGGTGCGTCGATGCCGCATGCATTTGCGGATCGGGCTGCAAGGGGCCCTTGTCGGCGGTCAGGAAGAGGAACCGGCCTTGGGTCAGACGCTCGAACCGAGCCACACCCTCGGCCGCCGACGTGGGAACCGAAAGTGGCCCACCCCCTAATTGTGCAGCATAGTCGACCACCACACGGGACAATTCAGGGTCGGAATACGGCGCGTCGGTGACCGGCCCGCGCTCGAAGAAAAGCTCCACCCCGTCCAGATGAAACGCCTCCGCATCAAGGTCGTGCAACGACGTCAGGCCGACGTGGAGTTCCCGCAGCTCGCCCTCTTCTTCGATGAAGAACAGATCGTGCGGCAGGGAATCCAGCACGTAGTTCGCAATGAAGATGGCCGGTGCCCGGCCGATGGACTCGACGAACGGCTCATCCGCGACCATGAGCCGATCGTGGATGGGGCCCACGGCTCCGTCGTATAGCGCAAAGTCGAGTTGCCCCGATGCGACGAACGGCGCGAGTTCGGGGTGGGCGCGCCACCAGGGCAGGTTCTGGTCGGAAAAGTCGGTCATCACGTAGCGAAACGGACGCGTAGGTTCGCCATAGGCCTCTGCGAACTCAAGCAGATGGGTCAGAACGAGAAACGCGAACCGACCCGTACCCGACCCCAGTTCGACGATGTGGACAGGACCTTCGCCCTCGTGGGCCACCGTTTCCACATACTGGAACATGATGCGCGCATAAGCCCTGGCTAAACCGGCGTTCGACGTGATGTAGGATGGAATCCCATGCGTCAACCACGCACCGACGCCTTCGGCAGCGTAGAACCGTTGATTCAGTGACCAAATCTTCGATTCAGAAAGTCGAACCGGTGGTTCGATACGTCGTCGATCCGGCAGGTCCACCAACAGGGGGTTGTTGAACCTTGGTTCATCCATCGGGGTCTTCGCGGCTCGACGTTCGGCGAGCCTCGTCAACGGCGGCCCGGATTCCTCGACCGAGGTCTTCAAAGGCCGCCTTCAGGTCACCGGCGGGCTCGGCTGCACGCTCCCGCCATTGGTCGGTGATCCAACGCACGGACCGTCCGAGCCCCCTCATGAGCGCCTCACGGTCGTTGGCCATTTGCTCGGGAGGCTCGCCGAACACCTCTTCGGGGCTGGGGGGAGGTTTTCGAGGCGCGGTGTCCGTGTCCTGGTACTCGGGGAGGTTTGCGATGGATTCGTCGCGAACGCCGGCGACGAAGCGTCGAGCCACGGCTCCGGCGGCGTTTAGGCCTTCTTGGACTCGCTGCTCGATCCAGACCTGCGCCACGGACGCATCGACTTCGAACGGCACCAACGACTCAAGATCGACGCGATGAAGGCCACCCCCCCACTGTGCCACCTCGACGGGGCCAAGGATCAGGTCCTTGACGTTGTCGACGATGAACCACCGGCTTCGATCCCTGGTGTGAAGCAGCATAAGCGGCGCATGTCTAAGGCGTTGTTTGAGTGGCGTCGAGGAGACACCTGTCACTTCGGTAGAGCACCGTCGCCGGGCGTCGAATCGAAGGGAGGGCGCTGTAGACCGGTGACGTCGATGTCGCCAAGGTCCCATCCCCGGGCCGCGAGATGACCGAGGAATACAGGGGGTAACGCTACGTTGTAGCGCTCGAGGTAGCCCGGCAGGTCGTCTGGCCAGCAATACAGACCGTCGGTACGGACCGAAGCCGTTCCGATCGCCTCCGCAGACGATTCGAGAACGTCGGCCACCGGTTCGGTCGAAGCCTCGAGCAGCGGCGCTTGTCGAAGGTACGCCACGATCTGCGGTTGGTGGGCGAGGGGCAGGAACCGACGGGACTCGACCAGGGAGGGTCCTTCGGGATCGCCGTGGGGGAGTTCCCGAAAAAACCCGACTGGCAGGAGCTGTGGCGGTTTGGTTTCCGCCGGCTCGGCGGCTCGTCGCGCTAATGCCTCGGCAAAGCGCTTGTCCGCATGTTCACGAACCGCCCGAAGACCTTGGGACAACGACTTCAGCAAGTCGCCGGGGTCGGACCGCGACCCGTTGGGTTCAGCGTCGTCGGGCTGCAGCCGAGCGGTAAGCCACTCGAAGGCTTGGCCCACCCCCTTTCGGAGCTGTTCAGGGTCCCGATACATTTCGCTTGGGCGAACCCCGAAGACCTCTTCTGGGGTCACCGTGGGCCCCTTAGCGACCTCCCGCAGCTCGGCTGAATCGTTGCGCGTCGCTTTTCTTAGGTGCTTCGAAAACCTCCGAAACGCCTGGCCAGCCTTTCGGAAGCCCCTTCGAATGCGATCGTCGATCCAGGCTTGACCTGCCGCTTCGTCTACCTCAAACGGGGCTAGGAACTCAAGGTCGACCTCCATCGGCGTTCCTCCGTAACGAACGACGGCGAACGAGCCGGAAGGAAGCGCTAGGTCTTCGTCAACGAGGAACCATCGATGCCGGTCCTCGGTGTGGAACAGGATCATCTGGCTGGCCCCTCGCCCCGACTATCACGGCGCCGTAGGGTTCAGGCGCCAAGCAATCTTTGCATTATTGACATCCACGTGCCAGTCGGTGAATGCTGCCTCCCATTGGAAGGGTCGCGATGCCGTCAGACGACGTGAAGTCCAGTTCCCGGAATCGCGCAGAGAGCCATCGGTCCTCGCCCAAGCGCCCGTCTCGCACCGAGGGTGTCGATGCGGTCGCTGTGCCGAGCCTCGAAACACCGATACGCTCTACCCCCGCTGACGTTGGTAATCGCGTATTCAGCGAAGCGATTGCCGGCGGGCTCGAAGGATTTGGTGAGGTTGTCGCCGGAGAGACGCTGTACGGAGCCCTGGGGTTGTCCTCCTCTCCGGAGCGGTCGAACACTGCGATGAACACGAGGTTGTCGGGCCAGGTAATGCGGCGCGCATCGCGTATGGCACCGAGAACCCCGACCACCTCGCTCGCCCAGCTCCTGGCCTCGAGCCGCGGGTTCCCCATTCCTCCGGCCGTTGCGAGCCGAATGTCGGGTGCGCTCGGGGTCGACGTCTCGGATGTGGTCTTGCACACCGACGCCTCTGCGGCGGCGGCGGCCCAGTCCATTGGCGCCCTTGCGTTCACCCTTAGGCGCCACATCTTCTTTGATGCGGGGCGCTATGCCCCTGGCACCGATGCCGGGGACGAGCTGTTGCTGCACGAACTGGTGCACGCCGACCAGTACGCCCGAGGCCTGCTTGATTCCGCTTCTGGCGATGGCTTTACGGTGTCCCAACCCACCGACTGGGCCGAGGTCGAAGCCACCCAGGTGAGCCAGACCGCCATGAGCCAGCTCGGCGCCATGGGCAGCCCGCACACCGCGATCGACCATGGTCTTGTCGGTGTCGACCCCGTCCCTGCGGAGTCGACGATTCACACCGACGGTCAGCTGATGGGAATGTTCGGCTGGGTTGGGGGCATCGTCGAGAGCGGACTCCTTGCGGCGGTTCGGGCCCTGTCGCCAGGGTTCGCCGGAATTCTTGAGAATGGGATCGGGCCGCTGGTGAGCGACCTGTTCCGCGAGGCGCTCAACGTCTTTTTGTCCAAGGTGCTCAATCCATTCGACATCCAAGGGAGATTCGCCGAAGTCAACGCGGAGATTCACGCCTTCTTTGGCACCATACAGGGTGTTCTCGAAGGGGAGCCCGGGTGTTGCGAGACGTTCCAGAATTGGCTCGACACCGTGCAGGGGTTCATGGCGGACCTGTCCCAGGAACCGGTCGTGCGTTCGCTGCTCGATATGGTCGAAGGGTTCGGGGGCGTCGTGGACATGTTCCGCGAGTTTCTCGGTGGCGCCCCTGGTTTCTTTGACGAACTCCTCGCAGAAGCGAGCGACGAATGGAACGACCTGCTGCGTTTGGTCAACATCGGGCGCAACATCGCGGGTTGGATTTGGGAGGGCATCTGCGGCCTGATCGGCATTGATCCCGACCAGGGCAGCATCGTGGATTGGCTCATCAGCGAAGTGCGGTCCTGGTTCTCGAGTTCCATGGATGACGAGGGGCCAAGCCTCTTCAGTCGCGTGATGTCCTTCGGGTCGACGGTCATCAACATGACGCCGATCGGGTCTCTGCTCGACATCTTCGGAGCGCTGAAGGGGGTGTGGGACGGGGCGCAGTTCCTTTGGAACAACTGGAATTCCCCCACCCTCATCGAAGATGCGTCGGCCACGAGCCCGGCCCTCGGCATCTTCGCGGAGGGCCTGAAGGACGCCGCCGCCTCGGCGGATGAGTTCGGCGCTTGGGTATCGGACTATTTCCCGACGGCCCTCGCGAACATCAACGAGTCACTCAACGGGCTCGGCGATGGGTGGCTTGCGTACGGAGCGAAGCTGCTCCTCACCCCGATGCTCGTGCCCCTACAGCTCGGAACCGACTTCGCCATCTGGTACGCGCAAGGCGGAGACGGGGTCATGGCCAAGTGGGCCGCCGACGCTTGGGAGCACATCGAACCCTTCACGGAGGTTCTCGGCTTCCTGGTCATGCTGGCCGCCTCTGCGACGACGGGGATCGGCATGATCCCCGTGATTTTCGCCGGCGTGTGGCGGCTGTTGCCCGACTGTCAGAAGCCGGCCATGCTCGACTTCATTTTGGATGTCCTGACCGGCGCTGTCGGCTTGCTGGGCAGCATTCCTCTCGTCGATTTGCTGGCCACGGGGTTGATCGGGTTGTTGGAGGCCATTCGGGGCCAATCCGACGAAGACAAGGTGTTGATCACGAACAACCTGGCCAAGATCCTGACCGGTAGCCCGCAGTTCATCGTCGGTCTGGTGTCGGGGCTCGGCGTGGGCATGTTCGATGGGGTCAAGGACACCGTCTCGATGCTGTGGATGGTGCTTGACGGCGTGATGACCCTCGTAAGCGGGGCCGCATCGCTGCTCGATACGGTGCGGGACTACGAGGCAGCGGACGTCGGCGCGGACACGGGCGCCGAGGCGGCAGAAGAACTCGTCCCTACTCCCGACCTCACCGAATACCTGACGAATCTCGGTGAACGGGTGCGGCCGCCGATCGCGTCGATCGGGCAAGACTTTACGCCGGCATTCCAGGCGATTTTCGGAGGGGGTGACGAGGCTCAGGTCACCTCGATTGAGGGACTCGCGGAGCGCATGGGGTCGATGTGGCAGTCGGCCAAAGAGGCGGTTGCCCAAGGCGGTACGCTGATCGGGCAGAAACTGTGCGAAATGCTCGTTGCGCCGGATGTGGGGTACCAGGTTGGGTATGTGGCTGGCTACGTAGGGGGCGTGCTCGCGGTCGAGGCCTTGATCGCCTTCCTCACGGCGGGTGCCTTTGTGGCCCTGAAGGCCATTGGCGGTGCGCTGGTCCGATTTGGAACGAATGCGTTCAAGGCGTTCAAGGCATTTGGCAAGCTGGTGCTCGAGCGGCTGATGCCGATGTTGCAGCGAATCGGAAGCTCCCCACCGATGCGTCGCCTCATGGGTTCGCTGCGCGAGCTTGCCGACCGGTTGATTCGGGCGTCGGACGACCTCATGGACATCGTGATGCGAGGCCGGCGACGAGGGCGTGCCGCCTCGGCCCCCGCCCCGCGTCCCCGCACCACCCCTGGGGCCTCCACGCCTCGCACGGCGGGCGCGGCAAAGCGAGGCACACGAGGTCAGAAGCGGCGCGATCGCGACCGTGACGAGGGGCCGGTCGCCCTGCGGAGCAAGGCCCAGACAGCCTCCACCCGAGCCTGGCGAAAGGCTCGCAAGCGCACGGGCAAACGTTTGGTCCGTCGGGCCGCGCTCGAGAGCATCGTCAAGAAGCTCGGCGGCGTTCGCGGAGGGGTGAGGTTGCGGCTCGAGGTGGTTGAGGTCCGCAGCCGGTGGCACGTCAAGGCCACGGCCAGCCGAGGGACGAAGCGAGCCATCGCCACCGCTGGCCTTGGCTGGATCGCCCGGAGCCAGTCGGGCGAACGGTGGTATTGCGCCGACGACATGGGGCCGTTCAACGAAGCCCTCATCGACAGCACTTTCGCTCAGCTCCGCCGCTCGGATTCGGACGGGCAGGATGACTCGTTGCGCGCGGCCTACAACGAAAAGGTCAAGGAGGCCAAACGGCTCGAACGAAAGGGCCAACGCCGGCTCGATCAGAAGGTTCGTGGCCTCGAGATGGACATCAAGATGGAGCCGTTTTCCGGTGTTGAGCGCGACAAGAAGATTCGAACCAAGATTCGCATCGCGCCCAACACGACCGAAGAAGATGCCGATGTGGAACTCAACCTCCACAAATTCTGGAAGCGGTTTAAGATCAAGACCCCTACGTCAAGGTCCAAGGTTTTCGAGGCCAAGAGCAAGGGACTACGCCGCGAGGAGAACTTCCCGAGCCTCGGTACGCCTCCCATGCTCGGCAAAGGCGAAACCTTGCCGGCCTTCGTCGTCAACACGGCGACGACGCCTGGGGAAGTCGAAGGAAACATGGCGAGCCGGTATTTCGGTCCGGCGTGGTCCGGGGCGGGGCAGGACTACGAGGAAGCCGCTATCTTCCGCACCGCCGTCGTCGTGGGGGTGAACAAGTTCGTCGCCATCAGTGAAGACACGACGCGGGAGCGGGTCGAAGAAGTCAACCAAGCGATCTCAAAGATCAATACCAACACGAACTGGACGTATTCGTTCTTCGGGTTTCTTTGGGAGCCCCATTGGTACGAGAAGGGCTCGAAGCGCAGAGTCGCATACATCCGCCAGGAGTATAAGAAGGCCTACAACGCGGCAGATGCGAAGGAACGAGGTGAACTCGAAGACGGAAGGAAGGCCCGGGAGAAGGTCAGTGCCAAGACGCTGCCGTACGGTGATTTCCGCAATACCGTGATGGAGTCGAAGCCCACCAAGAAGGCGGTAAACCGGCTGTCTCAACACTACGATCCGGTGCATGCGTTGCTTCAGGATGCCGACAGCCGCATTCAGGCCCAGTCGGGAAGTGGCGTGCTTGCCGCTTACGACGACATCTTGAAGAAAATGGATCGGCACCCGCTCGTCACCATCGGCATGTACCGCGTCAAGGGGTTTGATTGGAGTAAGAAGGGCGACCCTCACCGCCTTCAGCTCACCAAGCTTGGCAACCAACTCGACCAGGCCATTCGCAAAGCGATCGCCAAGATCGCCCCTGAGATTCTGTACCCAACCGAGCCGAACTCGCTCGTGAAGTTGACGGACAAGACGCACGGTGACGGCGTTCTCGACCGTAAGCCTTTGCAGAAGGATCTGTTTGGGCACCGCGAGACGGAAGGACAGGTCGCCGGGCGCAACATCCGAGCCGAGAACCGAGTACATTCCAACGTCCACCCTGATCCGGTCGCGTACCGGCCTGACGCCAGCATCGAGCAGGACACGAAACCCGGCCTGCCCGACGAGCGGGGCTTGACCGTGAGTCAGGAGCAGGTGTGGGCCGCTTCGGAGGGGAAGCTGAAGCGCGGAGATCGCCTGTTGCCCATGGAGCCAGCCGACCGCAAACATCCCCTGACGGCGATCACCACTCAGTCGCAGACCTACGCTGACCCTCGCGGTCTCACGCGCGAAACCTGGAAGGCGGATCTGCCACCGGCGGATGCCGACGAGGATGCCGAAAAACAAGATCTGCGGGAGATCTACGACCAGGTCGAGCGGTTGTGCCGTGTCCTGGTGGACAGTCCGAGCATTGAAAAAGCGGCGGGCGAGGTCGAGCGAATCGAGGAGCAGGTGCGCGCGTCCGTCGCGAAGTTGACCGGCCAATATGCCTCGAATCAACGGATGGCTGGACTGATCCGACTTGCCGGCGACGTCGTCCAGAGTATCATCACGTCGCTCACGGCACCGGAACTCCAGCAGCTGTGGGATGATCTTCGAAAGACGCTCGACGACGTCATGGCCGCGAAGCCCTGACCCCGCGTCGGTAGCCCATGGTGAGGCGCATGAGTGAAGAAGAACTCGCACAACGCGTGGCATCGACAGACCGCCACGACTTTGACGCCATGGTGGAGCTTGTCGAGGCCCTCGCCAAGGCGGGGCGAAGCCGACGGCAAGCGCTCGATGAAGCGTATGGAGCCACGTTCCCCGACGAATTCTTCGCCATCGCCAAGGCCCGAACCCGCGACCGAGCGCCGCGCGGTCGTTATTCGAACCTGCCGTGGCAGCTCGTTGCGGACGCCCCCAGGCACGACGCTACGTTTCCCCAGGGCCTCGAGGATGCAGCACGGAGCGTCGACCCTGACCTGATCCCGCTGCTGATGATTGGGGGCATCGACTACGTGTATGGGGGGAGCTTGCTCTGCTATCGCCTCGACGAGCTTCGCGACGGGCGATCCACCCTGTTCGGATTCCACTACAAGTCCATTCCCCCGTACTCGGAGGCGACCAAGTACGGCGAATCACTCATTGCGGTGCTGCTCGACCATTGCCGCGACGAGTACGGGGGGCTGGAGAGCGAGATCGATGTCCCTTACCGACGGGCGGCGGGTGCGGCGGACGCCTCCGATCTCGAGCGGTCCCACGACCGACTCGCACGCGTTGAAGCCATCTATCGGTCGTTGACCCGTTCGTAGGAAGCCGCGGCGGGTGCCGTTATTCGCTACGGATCTTCAAGTCACCGCAGATAGAGATTTAGCGTCAAGCCTGACGTGAACGTGCCGAGGGCAGGGCTCCGTCCGGTGCCGCGGATCAGGTCGACGGCAAGGCCCACGTGACCGGCAATCGAGAGTTCGTCGATCAACCAGACCTCACCACCGAGCCCTCCCGCTACGCGGAGCCGGCCGTCGAACCCGGCTGCTTCGTTGTCGGAAATCGCCAAGCGCGCCTCTCCGAGGACAAAGGGCGCGACCCGTCCGTCTTCGTTCAGGTACACTCGCACCGCCGGAACCAACGCCAGATCGAGGGGTTGGTCATCTTCCGGGTCGAGTCCAAATCCTACATTGATCCCTAGATTCACGCGGTCACTGACCATCCCCCAAACCCCAGCCGCAGCGTCGAGGGTGTCGTTTCCTCCACCTGGCAGTCCAAATGACAAAGACAGGTCTCCCGCTGAAGGGCGGTCTTGATCGGCCGCTGCGGCGGGAACGGACCATAGTAGGGCGATTAGACAAGCGAGTCGCGTCACGAGGTCTCCATTGTCATGGGGGGCGTCGGCCCCCCTCGGATTTCCATGGTGGAACGCGGACCGGATCTGACGCATAAAGCAGTGCTGCAGTTGTTCTTCGAGGGCGCCCGAAGGTATCTAAACCGTTGCGGACAGCCCGAGACAGCGCCTCGGGTCCTTCGTGTACGCCGTTCAGCCGACCGCGCCGTACAGCGCGACGAGGGCGTCCAGATCGATGTTCGAGCCGATCTCTAGCGTCGCTGCCATGTACGCTTCCGAATCGTCGCCAGCCACTGCTCGCCGTGCGGCATACCACTGTCGCCTACCGTGCGACGAAGCTGGTCTTGGTCGTAGGGAACCCGCCGAAGGTCGATGCTGGTGAGCCCGGCATCCGAAGTCACCATGGCGTACTCGGCCCAGGGCAACACCACCGGAGGGCGGTGGCCGTCGATCGGTTCCAGAAAGGGCATGCCCACGCTCCCCACGTTCACGATCACGGTGTCATCGACCCGCCGACACAGCTGGACATGCGTGTGACCGCATGCGAGGACATCGTGCTGTCGCCCAGCCATCCAAGCTCGAAGTTGAGTTTGGGGGGTCGAGGGGAGCACGGAATCGGTCGTCGACCAGGGTGAACCGTGCACACACCACACAGACGCGCCATCGAGTTCGATCACGGCCTCCGCGGGGAGCGCACTGAGCCAGGGCCGCAGGGGTGGGGCAAGCTGGTCGCGCGTCCATGCCGCGAGGTCCGCTAGGAATTCGGTTTGGGGCGACTCGTCCAGGGGGTCGTGGTTACCCCCAATGATGACGTCACAACGTGCTCGCAGTCGCTCCACGGTGGCGACGGGTCGTGGACCAACGTCGACCATGTCGCCCAGGCACACGATTCTGTCGGCCCCGATGCGGTCGATATCCGCGAGCACTGCATCCAGCGCGTCGAGGTTGGCATGGATGTCCGAGACGATGGCCAGTCGCTCGCTCAAGGCATGTGGCCCACAACCTGGCTGCATTCTAGCAAACTCGGGTCCTCACCCAGGTGTCGTACCACATGCACCCGCCGGGCGCGGTAAAGGATGCGATTTCGTTGCATGCACGACGAGGGAGTAGGGCCCACGCGAGTCGCCGTCCCGTCGGACTCCGTTCGACGCCAGGTAAGGCACCGTCACGGGCTTACCTTTGAGCGGAAAGGTGAATCTCGGTCCTCCATGGTGCACGAAGTGGGTTGGAGGACGTGATGCTGTCGTGGTTCCTATTGGCTTGCGCGCCGAGCGATGAGATGGACCTTCTCGAAACCCGAACCCTGGTCACCGAAGGTGAGGTGCCGCTCTGGGTTCGCATCGTGGAGCCTGACCCGCCTGCGAACAACACCTGGGTCATGGTGCATGGCGGACCTGGCTTGACCCACGACCACTTGTTGCCGTTGGAAGCGCTTGTTGATGAGGGCGACCGCGTCGTCTTCTACGACCAACGGGGCTCCGGAGGCAGCGGTGAGGCTTCCGCGTGGCGGTTCGGCGCGCACGTGCGTGATTTGGATGACGTGATCGACGCGAGTGGTGCTAACCAGGTGAAGCTTGTGGGCAGTTCCTGGGGCGGGTTGCTTAGCCAGATCTATGCGGAACGCCGTCCTGAACGCGTAGAAGAACTCGTGCTGATTGGCAGCGCGCCGGCGACCTACACCGCACTGCAGGCCGGCGCACTGCGATTTGCCGAACGGGTGCAGGAGCTCCAGGCATCCGGGGCCATCGAAGGGCCGATCCCAAGCGGAATCGTCGATTACCTAAATGCCGTGCTCCCCGCCTACTTCGCGGAAGGACGCGCGATCCCTGATGAAGCCCGTGTCCCGATCCATGGCGAGACCCACGGCGCGATTTCCATGGCCAATCTCTTTGCCGGCTACGACTACACGGCCGAGGTGGCGACGGTGTCTGCGCCCACACGGATCCTTGTCGGGGATGCGGACCCGTTTGGCATCGACATGTCGGAGGCGGTCCGCAATGACCTTGCATCCGGTGACCCGCTCGACATCATCGCGGGATGCGGCCATTGGCCCTGGTTCTACTGCCTCGATGAGACGCTGGAGGCGATGACCGCGTCGCGGTAAAGCACGTGTTGGGTCCGGGCCGATGCCGTTGTCAGGCCAAGACGGTGATCGACGCGTTGCTGAACGGTGGTGATTGGATTTCGGTCTCGGACTGGCCACAGTGGCATGGCAGAATGCCTGCATGTCGTACTATCGTGCCTCGGGACGGATTCACCCCTCAGGTCTTGTTCGCCTCGCTTCTCTGGTGGTTCCTGGCATCGCAGTGGGTGGGCTCTACGGAGTGGTCGCCTTCATCTGCCTGCTCGTCGGCGATCTTGTTGCCGAAGTCGTGCCTCTCCCCCATTTTCTGAGCGATTCGTCGTGGATGTTCGCCGCGTTCCTCGTTGGCTTCGTCGTCTTGGCGCAGGTGCGGCTCGTCCGACCTCGTCTGGTTGCCGCTCACAGTCGCTCCTCACTCGTGGCCGCCGGCGCTGGCCTTCTCATTGGGGCTGTCAGCGCGGTCACGAAGTGGGTCGTCCAAGGGCTCGGCATGGTTGCGTTGTTCGAGATGGATGTGCCGTGGATTGCGGTCTTCGACCCGAGCATGGCAAACGCGTTTGTGGCGGCTGCGGTCGACTGGACGTGGGACCAGCCGACCGAGCACGCAGGCGTTCTCGTAGGGAGGCTCTGGCAAGGCGAGATGGTGCTCATGGTGATGGCGCCGGCTGTGCTCTTGTACCTTGACCGACCTACGCCCTATTGCGAGCGCTGTGGGCGGTGGGTTCCGGCCGCAGAGGCTGCACTGGTCGTCGATTTGCGAGGCTCATCCAACATTCAGCGACTGGTCCAGGACTGGGATGTCGAAGCCCTCGCGGCGCTCCCCCCACCGGACTACGATCGCTTTGATCAGCAGCAAGCGGAGCTTGCGCGAAATCAGAACAGCAGCAAGCAAAGCTTGCGCGAGTCTGATCAGCTCTGCCATGCGCTCGTGCCCTATGCCTGCAAGGTGTGCGATGACTTTACCGCCATCGAGGTGCAGCGCCTCGCTCGTACGTTCGACCCCGAAACGGGCCGGTGGAGGGTGTCGCGTCAGCCAGTTGGCCCTCGAACGATGATCTCCCGAAGCCAACTCGAGGCGTTGGACGAGGCGATTCAATAAACACGGTGCGCGTCACAAGGGTTCGTAGCGAATGCGAATCACCTCGTCGGGCCTTGGGACCCCGCGCAGAAGCGTGATGGTGTTTGGCGACAGGTCGTAGCGCCAATCGATGTCGCGTTCGAGCCATGCCTCAGCCGCATCCCAATGCAGCGACGCCCTGGAGACTTGGATGTCGTTGGGATCGACAGGCCGGGCGGACAATGGGAAGGTTCGGGCTCTCGGTGCTTGGATGAAGTCGCTTTCCAGGACCTGGAGTAGCCAATCCTCCGGTGGCGCATCCCCCACGAGTCCGTCGAAAGCCCGGGCTGCATCTCCGTACTGGGTGCTGGCAGGAAGCTCCACGAGCAGCGAAAGCGTGAGGGCTCCCCCAGGGGCGCGAAGGGCCTCGAATCGATACGCAAAGGCGTCGAAGTGCAGGCCTGGAGACTCGTCCTCGGCATTGCTGACCACCACCACGTGCAAATCAGAACCCGGACGGCGGAACGAGTTCGCATCGCCCTCAAACACCGCGAAAATGGAATCAAAACCACGGTTTGGGGTTCCGTTTCGGGTCTCAATCTGCAGCAGATCGCCCAACCTCGTCTCGGGATCCGAGGTCAGTCCATCGACGAACGCTCGGCCGTCGGCTGCGGCCCGGAGTGCACCCGAGCCGTCGGTGGTGATGACGCCAAAGCGAAGGTCGAATCGTGCGGCAGACACCAACAGGAGACCGCTCATCTCCCCGAGCTGGTCCCGTGTGATCTCGGTAGTGGCATCGTCATCGATGACAAAGAGCACATCGATGGGCGCGACAGGTCCTGGAACCAGCTCATCGACGACCGGAACCTCGGAGGCGGTAGAGGCGGTGTCCTCGGAGGCCGGGGCCCGGCGCACCAGATTCGGCGCCGCAGGACCCATCGCACACGCGGTGAACAGCAGAATCACGATTGCCCTCCTCGGCTAGAGGATACCGCAGGCAAGGCCGGTCGCTACCGGGTTGGTCCAGCGGGGCGACGAAGCCGAGCGTTGATCACTTGATGGTCACGTCGCCTGACCCGTCGGAACGCAAGTCGAAATCGCCCACGTTCCGGATTCGGATGTCGCCCGAAGTGTCGTCAACCGTCACGGTGCCGGTGACATTTTCGACGTCAATGTCGCCCGAGTTGTCGTCGATGTCGACGTCGCCAACGATGTCCAGGACATCGATTTCGCCAGAGTCGTCTACGATGGTTGTAGAACCCGCATTGGTCACGCGGATTTCACCCGAATTATCTTGGATATCGAGCGTTCCATCAATGTCCGAGACATCGATTTCGCCAGAATCATCTTCGATACTTGTAGGACCCGCATTGGTGATGCGAATCCCACCCGAGTTGTCGCGGATCTCAACCGACCCCCCCACGTTTTCGATTTCGAGATCGCCAGCGTCATCGTTGACCACGACATCGCCCGCCACATTGAGGATGTCGATGTCACCGCTATCGTCATTGAGTTCGAGCGAACCCACTCCTTCGATCTCGACCACGCCGGACCGGTCGTTCACGATGGCGTCAAGATCCGCCGGGACACGCAACACAACGTCGGTGGCGAAACTGTGGATGCGTTCGATGTCCACAAAGGACCGAGCGACGATCGTATTGCCATTGGACTCGAGCGTTGCGACGAGGGCGTCGATGCCGGCCTGATCCGAGCGGAGGCCGCCAACCCGGGTGAGCGTGATGTCCATCTCGGCCGTGGTTCGGGAAGGATCGCCAATGATCTCGAGGTCGCCAGCCCAGGTCTCGAGTTCGATGGCCGTTTCCTCCGAAACCTCGAGCTGCAGCGTACGCTGATCGATGGTCTGGATGTCGCCACCAAAGCAGGCAACGAAGAACGGAACAAGCAGGAAGCGGGTCATCGTAGGTCCTCCATGCCGTTCTAGAAACCGCGGCCCACGTTTCGTGTCACCGACTATTGTGGATCGAACCGGAGGGGGGCGCGCTTGAACGAAGGCGAAACCGTCAGAAAGGTCCGTAGGCCATCCTGACTTACGCGTGCGACAAGGGCCCTTCGAACCTCGTCTCGGAGGCGCAACGGCCAGTTGCCGGCTCCCCACACAAATCCTTGTTCCAATCCGGTGCACGTCGTGGACTTCGCATTGGCGAGGTCAGGCAGTGCCTGGTCGATCTCATTTAGCGTTGGCGACACCGACTGAAGGTAGGCCAGTCGGATCTTCGCGTACTCGCTCCGGAGGGTCGAGATGTAGGACGTGAGCAGGCGCTGGGTCTCTGGATGCTGCGGCTGGTCCGATGCATCTTTGATCGCTCGTCTCGTCGCCTCCCAGAGGCGAACCAGGCGTTGGTTCACGAACGGACGCGCAGGTCTTCTGATCCACCGTGGTTGGCTCGGCCAGGTTCTTTCCTCCTTTGGCGTGGCCTGGCGTTGCCGGATGGCTCGAAACACGTCGCCTAGCGGTGAGTCTGCAACCGGGTCGGGGAGCGCGTTCTGAAGAACCTTTTGGACCAATCTCTTAGAAAGCTGTCGTCTCCTTGGTCGGAGGCGTGCTGTAGCCGAGCGTGCTCGTCACTGACCGCGCGAAAAAGTCAGGTAGTACGTGGACGACCCCTGGGTCTCGGAGCATCGTGAAGCGAAGCGTTCTCATCAAGGCCTCCGATGGGCGACAACCCGCCCGGTTCGGTCTGTTAGGCCTTGATGAAAATGCTATCCGCTTACCATTCGCTTACCGCAACAACGGGTTGGATTGGCAAGGTCGCACTAGTGCGGCTGATCGGAAGTTCGTTTCCAGGTTTCGGCCGCCTGAGCCGGGAACTCCCACGTGAACCGAAGGGATTCAAGGAGTTCCTTTGCAACGACGTCGGGAATGCCGCGAACGCCAGTGTAGGCCCAGCTCTTCTTGTCGCGGACCTGTAGGTCCATGACGTTGAAGGCGCCAGAGCCGTTGGCAAAGCGCAGCAGGGGCGTCCACTCGTCGTCCTCCTCGAGGCCCAACGTGCAGGTCTTTCCCCGAGGGCGCGCACGGAGCCAACGTCGAGCCAATTCGGACTCTTCGTGGAGGAGCCGGAGGACCTTCTCACCGAAGTATCGAGCTTCGTTTGCCATGGTGCGCGCTCCCTATGCGGCCAGGCGGGGATTGTACGTCCACGACAGGGCTTCGCGTGGCGTGCCCCGTAGTCGTCGAGCGACGCGTACAGGTGGTCGTCGAGCTCGACGAGCGCGCCGTAGCGACGGCCCGCGAGATAGCGCGTCGTGAAGCGAGAGAAGAAGTTCTCCGCAAGATTCAGCCAAGAGGCGTGGGTCGGAGTGTAGTAGACCCGGAACCGCGCACCGGCCTCGCTTCCCAGGAACGCCCCCATCTCTCGCGAAATGTGCGTCGAGCCGTTGTCCCAGACCAGGTGGATCCGACGCATGGCAGGAAGCGCCTGGGCTACGGTCTCGAGCATCGCGATGGCCTCCGTCGTCGCGAAGCCCCGGCTCGGGAAGACCTCGGCGGCAACCACCTCCCCGGTGTCGGGCCGGATGGCCGCCACCAGGTTGCGGGTGCCGTGGCGGATGTAGTTGTGCTCAACCCGTCGCACCTTGCCCGGCGCGGTCGGTCGCCCGGGGTAGGGCGAGCCAAGGGCCTGGATGTTCGTCTTCTCGTCGAAGCAGACCACCACTTCGTCCGCGGGAAGGTCTCGCATGTACAGGTCGCAGATGGCGTCGCGACGTGGGATGTAGTCGGGCCGGTCCGTAGGCGTGAACAGGTAGTAGCGCTCTCTGTGCGGTTGAACCTCGGCCGTCGCCAGGATGCGCTGCACCGTGGAGCGGCTCATCACCGTGCCCTGAAGTGCAGCCAGCTCGACGATCAGCGTTTGAGTCATCCGCACGTCGCGACGGTCGTGTTGGTCCGGCTGTTGGCAACCGAGGCTGATGACCACAGCCTCGTCACGAGCGGTTCGTCGCCGAGGACGGCCCGTGCGCTGGGCATCGCGAAGCGCCTTCAGACCAGGACTGTCCCGAAAGCGCGACGCCCATTTGCGAACCGTCGGCCGGCTGACGCCGCACCGCCGAGCCGTCTCGCTCACCGACATCCCCATGAAGACGTGCCGCAGCACGATCTCCGCTCGTTGCACGCTGCGATGCTCTGCGCGCCCTTGGCGCATCACCGCTTCCAGCTCGGCTCGCCGAGAACCCCCATCCACGACTGCTCCTCCATCTACGGAGGAGCCTGATCACTCAGCAGGCCGATGGTGGCAACGAACTATCGGGCACGCTCACTAGGACCCGCCTTTGCGAGTTCTTTCGAGGGATAGTGTAAACCCCTCTCGGGTCAGTTCGGCTCCAAAGGCCACACTAACGACGGCAGTGATGCCACTCGCATACCCGTCCCACAGCACCGACCAGCCTAACCAGGTGAGTACAAAGAAGTACAGCGCCATGAGCACGAGCAGCGCCATTCGCTGCGAAACCCAATTCACCACCGTGCTTCGGTTCCCATGTCCCGCTCCTACCCTTGCCCGAGGGGGTGACGTTCCGTCGCCAAGCCCTCCTGCACCGGTCCCACCGACCGTGAACGCGCTATGATACTGCCCCTTTGGCAGCCTCTCCATTGCTGTCGCCAATTCTGCACGAATCGTGGCGATGTTCTGTTCAAAGTACGCCACGTTGTAGGTGCGGTGCGACAACGGGTCTACGTCGCGAAGAGTATCCATCAGACCGTAGGTTCGAGTCAACAATCCACTCACCGTAGCTTGAAAGGCCACATTGTTTGGCTTCCCTTCAGGTTGGTCCCACTTCGACAGATACGCAAGTAGTTCATCGAGTTGTCGGTAGATTGGGCCCCGGTTTAGCTCGCGCTTATCGAACGCGGTCTTTGCATCCTGAATCCGCCTGAGTAGCTCCTTCACGCGAGAGTCAATCGTGGTCGATAACCCATGATCAGCATCGAACTGTAGTTCTCGAATTGCCCGTCGGATTTGATTTGCAATGCTCTCGTAAGTGGCATCTCCAGCAAGATCCGGGAGGGCCATCCTAAGCTTTGTGATCTGAACGTTCTGCCTCGAGCGAGTCACGAGGGCAGGTAGTGTTTGGTTGACCAACGCACTAGCAAGCAAACCCGCAAGTACGAATAATGGGAGAAAGGGAAAGGCACTCAGCCGGACCGCCACCGGGGTCTCAAGGTCCTTCCGGATGACTTCACCTGTTCGTTTTCCAGGTGGCACACCAACAAACCGAAGCTTGGCGCTCGAAGGTCCGATCGGCCAGTCTTCAAACACAATGCCGACCCCGTCGTGCGCCCCTTTTGCCAAGTAGAGGGGATACTCATCACTACACCCCTTGGAAGTAGGGCCTTTCACTGCCGATAAGGCCACACGACCTCCTTCGGCGCGATACGCAAGCTCGCGATCGGCAAGACGAAGACTCACGCACAAGTCGGTGTCAGTCTCGATCCATAGACCACGTGCGATCTTTGTTCTCGACCAAGGCAATTGAACATTGGCGCTGATTGCTGGCACTTCGATGGCCAGCACGGGTCTCGAAGAAGCGTCGTCTTGGGCGGCTGCGATCGTGGGTTGCAGCAGCCCAATTCCTAATATCCATACTAGGATTCGATGAAGAGAACCCATCCATTTGTCCTTGCTCGACGTTCGGGTCGATTGGAGCAAACCAACGGAATCTCTGCTATCCCCTGACCGGGGTAGACCCCTTCAAGACTGTCGAAGACCGAAGCGGCGGATCAGTGAGTGGACGTACCCTCGATGCAGCCCCAATTGCTGTGCGGCCTGCGTCACGTTGCCCTCGCTCCGCTCCAGGGTTTCCTGGAGCAGCTGTGCCTGAAACCGTCTGGTGGCCTCCTGCCAAGTGAGCGGTGACATATCGCTTCTCATGCTTGCTTCGGGAAACGCGTGGCGTGGGAGGACCACCTGGCCTCCTTCTCCCGTACACAACACAACAGCTTCCTCGAGGGCCTTTGCCAGTTGACGAACGTTGCCTGGCCATTCTCTGGACTCGAGCTCCCGAAGCAGTTCAATAGAGGCGGTGCACCTGGGGAGTGACGGTTGCCGAAGGCAGAAGGCTTCAATCACGTGTTCGGCAAGGACCGCGATATCTTCGGTCCGCTCCGCGAGCGTCGGCATCCGAATCGTAAACGACTTTAGACGATAGTAGAGATCCTTTCTGAACTCCTTCGATTCAACTAGTTCAGCAAGGTTCCGATTGCTCGCACTGATGATGCGAATGTCCGCGGGCCGAGTGGCCCCACCAACCGGGGCATAGGTTTTTGATTGAAGAAGTTCGAGCAGGGCCGACTGCGTCTCGTAGTTGAGGGCATCGATCTCATCGAGGAAGAGCGTTCCCCCGATTGCACGGTCAACATGGCCTCCCACGGCAGTATTGGCGCTGGTGAAGACTCCCTTGTGGTGGCCGAACATCTCACGTTCGAAGACACTGCGCGGCACCGCGCCACAGGTAACAGAGTGAAAGGGGCCTGCACGACGTGCACTGTTGCGGTGGATG
The DNA here is from genome assembly GCA_039208735.1 of Myxococcota bacterium. Classification (GTDB taxonomy): domain Bacteria; phylum Myxococcota_A; class UBA796; order UBA796; genus DRPG01. The sequence goes on from JBCCQY010000027.1 coordinate 29,213, forward strand.
ATACTGGCCAGGGTCGACTTTCCGGTCCCCGTGTCTCCTGTGATGTGGATGTCGATCTCGATCGGAGAAGCGCTTGCGGCGCGCTTCAACATCGCCGCGAGTGCTGCACTCCGCCCTACGAGTTCGTCACAGGAAAAGCGACTCCTCACATCGGCGGTATCATCTGCTTCCTGTAGCCTTCGAATCCGCTCCACGGCGGGAGCGAGCATCGCCGCCAGCGCCCTCACAAGATCTACATCATCAGATTCAAACGCCTCGCCATCCATCCGATTCTGAATGTAGACGACGCCGATGGGAAGGTCACCCCTGAGAATGGGTGCGCAGACAACGGCCTCGATCTGGAAGTTCCGGGCCGAGATAGAAGCCAGCTTGGGGTCAAGCATGGCGGAGACCGTCGAAATCACATCGACCGCCTCTCGCGCAGCTTTCACGATGGCACTTGACGTGCGAGCTCGAACCTCCCTTAAGGACGTCTCGTCATCACACCCCTGTGCCCTCCACCAGAGCGCCGCTCCGCGGTCGTCTTGCACCTCGACGTACGCCTGGCGGGCCTGGGTGAGTTCGACGAGGAGGGGCAATACTCCCCCAATCAGCTCACCACTGTCGCTGACATGCCACAAATCAAGTGCACGCTGCAAGAGTTGTCGTCGGTCCACGAGGTGCCTCCAGCCATGAGCATCGGACACCTCACCGCGAAGTACAATCCCCCATTCCGGGGACACTGTCAGCAATTGAAGACACCACTTCTAGGGCCGCAACAGATACCTGACACCTTCAACCGGCGAACCGCCACATCCGGGATGGAACGAGGCTTGCTGTTCAAAAGCCAAACCTCGGAGGACCCAAATGATGGTCGCTGAAATTCAGAACGTCCTGGGAGCCCTGGCCGCAAAGGCAACAAGCGCCGCGTTTGCTGAACTGCTGGCCGTCGACAACGACGTGAAGATCGGTCGCGTGGCGGGGAGTGGCCTCGACGGTGATGTTCCGAGGACCGGAACGGGCTCCGTCTGGATGGTCATTCCCGAGCTGTGGACCTGCCGCCGCCAACTCCCTCTCAATGGCCTCGCCCGCCTAGGTGATGACCTGGTCGGGTTCGTGACCCGGGACAAGCGCATCGCGGGCATGGTGCTGGTTCGCAACGCCTCTCGACGGCCTGGAGCAATGGCGCTCGACACTTTGAGGGAAGCAATCCAAGACCTGCGGCCACCTAACGAGACCGGAGAATCCTGGATCGCCGATCGACGGGGGCGCCCCCTTCTATGGCAAGCGGATCGACCCGCGCCAGCCATCATTCCCAACGTACATGAGGGGCCCCTTCTGTTTTGCGGTGGTGCGTACCACACGACTCAGGCCCTTACTGGCGGAGAGACGCCGCGATTCATGGTCGCGCGTATGCCTGCTCGTTGGCTCAACATCACACCTCTCCTAAGGCTGTCGCCCCACCAGATCGAAGTGGCGGAGAGTGCCGCCGCCGGAGCGACCATTCCCGAGATTGCCAGGTCACTGAACCGCAGCGACGAAACCATAAAGTCGCATCTTCGGGAGGTGTACCGGCGGCTGGACGTTGGAAGTCGGCTCGAACTCGCCGAGATTTGCAACGCGGCTTGGTGACTGTGAACTGCCTCCGCTGCGCAGCTGTAGAATACGGCGGGCAGTGGAGGACCAGTGGCGAGACACGCAGTGGTGGTCGGAGAGGGCGTAGCAGCATGCGCTACGGTACTGACCCTCGAACGTACAGGGTTCGATGTCACACGGATGCGTTCGGTTCCCGAGTCCGACAGATCGACGATTTTAGGACCGCCCGATGATCTGTGGATTGCACTATGGAAGAATGGAGTGAGTTGTCTACGGGCACTCGGAATCACAGACTTTCCAGACTCCAACACTCCAAAGTTCGAACGTGCACAATTTCGAGAGCATCGAGGAGCTGATGTAGCCACCGTATCGCTCGATCCAGGTGCGTTCTTCGTCCAGCGGCGCGTTCTTCGGCAACGGATTGAAAAGGAACTCAGAGCGCACCCGCCTGAGTCGGAGCTATGGACCGCCTGCGACCAACCCAACAGCGTGCATATTCACGACATGAGTGGGGGAGTGAAGAGCTGCGATTTGCTGATCGGTGCAGACGGCATCCGTGGTCGCACACGCCAAATGCTCCATGGCAACGCGGGCATACGATCGGCGAATCAACAGGTCGTGTGCGGATTCACATCACTGAACGAGCCCTCCCTTCGTGCTGCTGTCGATCGATTCATTCCTGGAGGGTTAGCGCTGTCCACGGCTGACGATGCCTCGTTGTTCGTCGGGCTGCGAGTCGCAGACGATAGGCTGTATTGGTACTGTGCAGGTCTCGCTTCATTGGGAACGTGGGACTCTGTACCCGAACTGACCGCAGTGCTCGCACGACGATTCCGGTCGTTTCATGAGCCGATCCCTACCATCCTGGAGCACGGAACTCCGTCTCCACAAGGCCTTTTCGTGGAGGATCTTCGACCCGGAACACGGTTTACGCGCGGGCGAATCGCGCTGGTCGGAGATGCCGCGCATGCCATGACACCGGACCTTGGTCAAGGCTGCAACCAGAGCCTCGAAGACGCTGTGTCGCTTGGAAAGGCTCTTGGGAGGAAGACGAGCGTCCTTTCCGCGTTGCGGGACTTCGCGCACGAGCGGGAACCTCGCGCAGGGCTGATCACGGAAGTCTCCTACCTGCTCTCTCAAGCCACGCTGCCTGGCTCGTCGCTGGGAGCCGTCGCACGGGATGGTCTAATGTGGTTGGGTCGACCCTTTCACGTTGCTTCCATGCGCTGGATCCTCGACGGAGGTCCGGCCCAGGCCGCAGGATGACCGCAACCGCATCTCGATCCTTTCCGGAACGCTTCACCTGGAAGGAGGCGCTTGGAAGCGGCCAACTTGGCGAAGTCGATCTTGTTCATGACCACGACCTTGAAATTGACGTGGCCCTGAAGAACCTGCCGACTCCCGACCCAGGCCTCATCACATCGCTAAAGCACGAGTTCCGGCTTGCCAGTAGCCTGGAACATCGCAACCTGGTGCGTCTGTACGAACTATTGATCGACGATCATCATTGTGCATTCACAATGGAACCGATCCATGGGGACCTCTTTACGATTGTCTTGAGCCAAGCACTGGAGGACGGAGACGACGAGCGTGTTCGATCGTTGGTGAGTCAACTCGTGGCTGGCGTGGCCCAACTCCATGACGCCCACATCATCCATCGCGACGTGAAACCGACAAACGTCCTCGTTGAACATCAATCGGATCGAGTGGTCGTACTGGACCTTGATCTCGCCTGGTCAACCAGGCTCGGCATGCCGAGAAGCGCTAGTGGAACACCGCAATACATGGCGCCGGAGGCCCTGTGGGGCCGAGCCAACTATGAATCGGATTGGTATGGGGTGGGAGCAACCCTCTGTGAAGCCGTCTGGGGCGCACCCCCTTCACAGGTGGTCCGTCATTCAGACGGGGTGCCCAGTTGGCTTGTTTCGGTCATCGACGAGTTGCTTTCGGAAAAGCCAGAAGATAGGCCCAATCGCTTTGAACTGCGCCAGAAACTTGGTCTCGATGCCCCATCCGCACCGCCCTACGTTCCTCTGCTCGGGCGCAAGGCGGAATTGGCGAGATTCGACCAAGCCCTGGAGAACCTTCGGCGCGGATTGCCCGACGCACTGCTGGTGACGGGCCCATCGGGAATGGGCAAATCTCGGTTGCTCGAGGAGTTTCTGCTTCGGGCACGCCCAGAATCAGATGTCCTCATTCTCACCGGCAACTGCCGAAATGCCGAAACGCTTCCATTTAAGGCGATCGACCCATTGGTGGCGTCACTGACCGACCACATCGACCGTCGGCGAAGGGAAGATGCCGCGTGGTGGGACCCACCTGAGGAGTGGTGGCCCGCAACCTATTTGTTTCCTGAGCTGGTCCAGGTCCTGTCCCCACCCCCACCAAGTGGCGTGGTTCATCTGCCGGAAGCCCGACGCCGGCTGGCCATCGTGGCATTGCGAGGCCTCTTAGGGTGGTTGGCCCAGCAGTCGAGGCTGGTTTGGATGCTTGATGACGCTCAATGGGGAGACGAGGCCAGTGCTGGGCTTCTGCGCCAGCTCGTGACTGAACCCACGCCACTTCCAGTGTTGATGGTGGTCGCTGCCCGGACCGAACCTTCATTAGGCCCCTTTGTTGAGGCGTGGCGCCTGTCCACCCAGCCCGATGTGGTCCAAATGCAGCGATTGCTGACAGCGGACATTGAAGAACTCCTGGGTGAAACTATCGATCCTTCGATGGTCAAACAGGTTGCGGAACAGTGTGATGGCAATCCGTTCCTGCTCCAAGAAGCTGTTCGAAATGCCACGCTCGGCCGAACTCTCAACATCCACGATGTGGAAGGGGAGCGTCTCCGTGGGTTGAGTCCCATCGAACGGGATCTCGCTACGTTACTGGCTCTTGCCAAAGGCCCCGTCCCTCGTGCCGCCGTCCTGCAAGCCATCGGAGCCAGCGCTGACGCTTTTTCGGCGATTCTGAGCCTTGAGAGACTAGGGCTACTCCACGTCGTTGCAGGTGACCGTACCTTGGCGACCGGGCACGCGCGGTACCGTGAACGACTTCTTTCGGAGGTTGATGACCGGACACGACGTTCGGGACACGGACGGCTGGCCGATGCACTGGCTCGCTTTCGAGGGTTGTTGGGTCCTGCTCGATTGCTACCTCATCTCATCGGAGCGGAACGTTTTGGAGAGGTTTGCCAAGTCGCGCTTGAAGCTGCGGCGACTGCTCAGGGTACCTCGAGATTTGAGGAAGAGGCTGCCTATCTCGAAATGGCCATTGAATATGGTCCGGTCTCCGACCGCTGGTCATTGATGGAGCGCCAGGGGGACGCTTGGCGCGCGGCGGGACTCGGACCAAAGGCAAGCCAGGCATACCTAGAGGCCCTTGCAGCGTCGGATCAACGTGGAAGCCTGGCGCAGCGCCGGCGGCTCTTGGTCAAAGCGGGTCAGGAACTCATCCGTCATGGAGAACAGGCCCGCGGCACAGAACTTCTCCGTACTGCGTTGCGTGAACTGGGCGTACGAGCCCCTCGCACGGCCAACGCAGCTTTGATGATGGGAGTGTTTACCCGCCTGCCCGTGTACCTGTGGGGGCTCATCAGAGCGCCGCATCGCGAGGACAAGCAACTTCCCGCGCGGGTCGAAGAACGGCTCAACGCACTATGGATGGCGACCAACGCCCTTTCTCAGGCCGATGTGACCCTAAGCTTCGCGCTGTCTGGGCGCTATCTGGCTGAAGCGGTTCGTTGTCGTGCTCCCAAGCACATGCATGCGGCACTCGGCACGGAGGCAGCCATCCACGCGTCCATCGGCAACGCGGCCTCGACGCAACGTGTCGACGAACTGTTGACTCACATCACTTCGCTGGCCGATGCCACGGATGAAGAGTGGCGCATCGGCACCCCTGCGTTCATTGGCGTAGCCGCCTGGCATCTGGGGCGTTGGGCTGAAGCGGAGGCGGCGAGCATTCAAGCGACCAATGCCTTTCGGCGTTCCCCGATTGGTCATGCGTGGGAATTGGCCACGATGCAGCACTACGCTTTCTCCGCCCGGTTCTTCCGCGGCGACATTGAAGGTTTGCAGGACGCGGTTGATGAGGCACGCGAAGCGGCGATTGATCGGGGTGATCGCCATGCGGCATCGGCGCTCGCGCTTGGAGAGCCGGGCCTGGTGCGGCTGCTCGAGGGACGGCCGGAAGAAGCGCACCGGGCACTCAAGGAGGCGGATCAGGCTGGTTTTGTAGCGGGTCCTGACTTGACGACCTATTACTACACTGTCCTAGAGGGGCATCTCGCCTTGTTCGAAGGGCGTTTCCACGACGCTAGGCGAGTCCTTGAGGAACGTTGGCCTCTGTTTCGCCAGGGCCGCGTCTTGGATGTCCAGAACGCCAGGGCGTGGCTCACGTACCTCAAGGGCATCGCCATTGCGCGAACCAGTGAACGACAACAGGGAGCCTCCAGGTTGCGCGCCTGTGTCCGCACCTTGAAGGCATGCACCACCCGCCCCGCTGCGGGGATGGCCTCCGCCCTCGAAGCGAGACGGGCAAAACTTCTCGGCCGCCCCACTGAGGCGGCAGAGGCTCAAGCTCGTGCAGACGAGCAGCTGGCCAAGGCCGACACCTGGATTCTGCGTAGCACGTCCGAAGGGGCAAGCTGGCTTCGTCTATAGAAGAGTGAGATTGTCTCGATCCCTACCCGCGAATGGCTTCCCAAAAGCCTTCGCCGAAATCGGGCTCTTACCGATGCGTTCCCCAATCTGCTGGGTTGCCCACAACGACTGTAGGATTTCGGCCGATTTGTCAGGATCGTCGATCCGTGCGGCAACCTTACTTTTTGAGCGCAATTCTTGCCACAGTCGTTGGAGCCGTGCAGGTCCGTCCTGCAGCACACATGGGGGGCCATTCTCGCCGCAGGTACATCCTCCTCCTCCGGCACCTGTGCAAGAATGTGCACCTGAGGCGTGCTCGATGCCGTTGCATACCGTGAAGTCACAATCATCTACGAGCGTCGTTTCTAGAACGATGAATCGGATGTTTCCCTGCCAGATTGCGAGAGAATTGGTGGAGTCATCAATCTCAATCTCTATCAACGATCTTCCCTCCGGTTGAGCAGGACCGCCAGGTGATTGACCAGGGCCGTCCCAATGCCCGAAAAGGACTGAGCGTAGCTCCTGATGGCCTCACCGAGGGAGTCCGGCTTATTGGACCCGAACACACTAGATTCAATCTTGAGAATATCGACGAGGTGGGGAAGCCCGCGAGCGGTTAGCTCACGATCCAGCCGCCGCATAAACTCTAGGTCGTCAAGCTCACGCTCGTCGACATCATACAGTGAACAAGGTGTGAACAGCATCTCGTTCGTGACCTTCATGCGAGCATTCAACAGCGCATTTGTCGCGCGTCGGGCAGACTCGTTTGCAGCTTCCATCGTTGGGATTCGTGTACTCGTAGGAAGCCATGTCCCACAAAAGACCACGGTATCTCCAAACCACGCTCGGTAGCATGCTGTTTCATACTTGCGCCAAAGCGCAGCGAGCTCAACCGTATTTACCAGGTAGGGGCTCGAATTCTTAATGACCTGACGCGGACTCGACAGGGTAGGCTCTCCAAAGTGGATGGCCTGATCGATGAAGAAATCGGGCGGCGTCTCGGGAAGATCGGCCCCCGCAGATGACAAACCCCTGCTAAGCTGTTGCCAGACCTCCTCTGCAAGCTGTTGTTCATCGCACTTCCAGGCAACTTTTCCGGTTCGGGACTCTACGTTCCAAGCCCCAATGATCACAGAAATGGCACCCCGATAGCCGAACTCTCGGCTGCGTCGTCGACCTCGGAACTGTCCCTGGGAAATCGAAGACAGACGCCACTCGGAGTCGGGGTAGTAGATGTGACCATCCAGAATTTCGTAGTCACGATGCATGAAAAACTGGATGCCTGCGAAATGTCGGTACGGAAGTTTTTCAGGCGGAGCCATTTCAGTCGTGACCGCCTGCTCATAGGTCTTGACATCCTCCAACGTGACTTGGTCCCAGGTGGTCTCCCGTTGTTCGATGTGTTGCAAACCGCTCGCAACCAAATCCAGTGCCAACGCAATGGGCGAAGCCGCAAGCTCATCCCGAATGGGTTGCTGGAGGTCTTTGTGGAGGCTCTCGTCGATGGAGTCCCGAAGCCCGACGCCTAGCCGGGCAACGGTTAAGGGGGGCAATGCCAACGCGATGTACCGCCTTTGAGAGGGCGTACGGTCAGCAAAGGGAATGTTTCTTTTGTGTTTTGAGCCGTAGTCAAGTTGAATCGCAGGATTACCCTGCTCGGAGGTCACGAAGCGAAGCGAATCGAGGTTGCGGCGGAAAGCCGTTACAACGTATTCTTCGCGAAGGAAGTCAATCCAAGGGTCGAGCCAGGCCTCGGTGGTGGGACCGTTGAGCGTACCGTCGATGACGGGCTCTTTTCGGATGTGAGACAGTAACAACTGCATGGTGATGGAGCCGAAGGTTCGAGCATCCGCTAGATCGGCGCGCAGCCCAACGAGGGCTTGTGGCCAGTGCACTAGGGCATTGCGGTAGGCTGGTCCGGCGGACTCACCTCTCGAAAATGTGAACCAGGTGGTGCGCTCGTATTGTTCCCGCCGAGCTGGACAGCTGGTGAGGTACCGAAAGGTGGCGAGTTGGCCTCGTTGAGCGTCCTCGTTGGTAATGCCAAGTTCGTGCTGAATGGCATCCGCGAACCGAGAGAATTCCGCCCAAGACTGCTTCAGCGTCCGTGGTAATACGACAGGCCGGTGGCCAGACTCGGAGGCAAAGGCGTGCTGATCCACTGAGATCAGGTTGTCGAACACACTATGCAGAGATGGTTCAAACTGTCCTGGGTCCCAAAAATCCCCCGGAAAAGCACTCTGCAACGCACGATTGATGGAAGGCTGGAACGGTCGACCTGGGATGAACGTGCGACGCATGGTGTCAAACAGGTGTTTGTAGAACCCTGGAAAGAATCGGTAGCCGTGTTCGCCAGGAACGAGTTCCTCATGCAGAGCGATGACGACGCACGGCTGAACCTTGCTTGGATCGGGTTTGAAGAGCCGACTCAGTTCGTCTTCACGACGATAATCTGTCGCCTGCAACACCTCCTCTGCAGAGCCGAGCCTACCGCTGCGTACAACCAAGGGAAAGGGGGGCCGAGGTCCCGTGACGTCCTTTCCCCGTTGGAGGAGGTCCTGAAGCTCGTTCTTGACTTTCTCGGCATTTCGTTCGGCATCCTGGGCGTTGCTCGCGATCCCACCCACAAAAACCAGGCTTGCCCAACCCTTGGGAATGTCTGCTTCAGCTGCCCAATCGAGGATTCGCGTGGCGATGCCACGCAGTTGCTGGGTTCGGTCCTTGTCGGACATCACGAGGCGAGGCCAGCGACCTGCACGCCGCTTCTTTGTCTCGGTCTTCACGTCGGCCCACAAGTCCGTCGGGGGCCGGAGATGTCGCGGTCGATTGTCTACCCGAAGAGCCGTCTGGTGAAACCAGCCGATCTCCGGTAACATTTTGCTGAAGATCGGTGCTGCGCCGTACTGGTTTGCGGCAAGACCACCGAGCCTCGGATCCGAGAGCGTCCGGCTATCGACAGCGGCTTCAAACAGCCCGATGCTAAATCCGCGTTGAGCAAGTTCATGGGCGGCTGTCATGCCGGCTACACCTGCACCCACAATGTTCACAACGCCGGGCTTAAGGTCGGTTTCGTTGATCATCGGTAGTCTCCTGACAGTACTCACGAAAGCCCTGCAGGAGCGCGGGGGCTTCTGGGGAACGAATGCAGGCATTCAGGAACACGCCAAGGGCTGACTCCAGAGCCAGGAGGTCCTGGAGCGTGCCGACGAACTCCAACTCTCCCGAGCCCAAAGCGGCCAGCAGCGTAGTGTCGTGATCCAAAAGGCGAAGCAGCGCACCCGGCGACGTGCGCACGGTCACGGGGGATGACCTTGCAGGGGCTGTTCTTAGCTGGGCGTCGGTTGCGCTGAGACAGAAGCGCTCGTCAGAGCATTCGACGAGCACGCGGACGCTCGCGATCAAGGTCACCACCTGCGCATACAAAGCCGGGTGGCGGCGATGCACCATCGAGACGGCAGGTTCGACGAATCGACTCCGGAACACATCACGCTCCCAGGAATTCGAAAACGGTGTTGCACGTCAGTTCGATGGGCCCGTCGGCCGTCTTGCCCTGCACATGACAAGAACCTGAAACCTCGTTGATGATCGTCACCCCGAGGTCGTCGTCGTTCGGAATGATCACCTGCGCAACGGCGCGGCTTTCGAATGTGACGTAAACGGAGGCTGTGGCGTGGTGTGCCTCAATGATGACCCGGGCCGGGATATCCGTCGCCGATCCTTGAGAGAGAAGGGCCATGACTGGCGGCAGCTTGTGAACGTACGAAGGGCGAAGTAATCCTTCGTGTCGAATCGTAATCTCGGTGTCGCGAAAGGCCTCGGCAGGTCGAGCACCATGCCAAAGGAACGCGGTCTGCATCAGGATTCGAGTAAGGGAGCGGTCGTTGAGTCTGGCGAATACGAAGGACCATGGATTGTGGGGCTCCGCGGGAATCGCAAACCCCCATTCCCATGCGAAGTCACGGCCCCACCTAAAGTGACCCCAGTTGTGGTCATGATAGGCTGGAGTTCGGTCGAGTCGCAGTCGCCGTTCCCCCACGCTGACTTCGCCCGTTGCATGGAGTCGAGGCACCACCACCCAGTGGATCGGTGGGCTATCTCCAACCACCACGTTGTAGACGGGCACCGGCAAGGCCATAGGGGAAAGCGACACGTCGAGACGAATCTCTGGGGTGCTGTGGGTTTGTGCCCACAAGCGGTATCGACCGTTCTCAAAACGCAATCCACTGGGCCCGAAATCTGCTTCGATGGTTCCACCTCGCACGCCGATGGCTCCGGCGGGAAACGTGTCGATCGCACCGTGCCAGCGGTCATTCATCTGAACCATCAAAGTTTGACGGACGTCTGTGTCACTCCCCGATGGATGGTCCACCTCGCTGAAGTTCACCAGCAGATCAAGACCGCCCGCATAGATGCAAAAGTGCATCCACTCCTTGAATCCAGGCTCAAAGCCAATTCTGGACGGCGGCCGACGAAACCAGTCGGTTCGTTCAATGGCTCTCGCCAACTCGGCTCTCCCGATCATCGAAGCAAGTCGTTTAGGAAATGGCCATGAGCTTGCTCAATTGGCTCCTGTGTTCGCGGCGGTGCCACACGTTCCAGGGACTCAGCGAGCGCAATCAAGCCAAGGACAGCCAACGTGACCGACGACGGTTCTCCATCGGGGATATCGCCTGTTGAAGGCGGAGCAAGCTCACCGAGCCAACGGTGCAGACGCTCGGTGCCAGACAACATGCCGAGCACCGCTTGCAGCAAAAGATTCTGATCAGAATAGCGGTTGGGCCGCCGGTCCAGGATCATTGCGGCACACCCTTGATGCCGTCTTCCAACACTTCTTGAACTCGATCCGCAACCGAGGGATCCGTGGCTGCTCGTACGATGGCTTCGACGATGGCAGTGGGCAAAACAACCTGATCATCATCGTCGAACGTTCGCAACGGGAGACCATCCCAGATGACGCGGACCCGTTCTACGAGTTCAGAGCCCTCGAGGCGGGCCAGCCACTCGGCACCGGAGTCTGTCCGGCTGAATCGACGTCCCTCCTGGACAAGTGATGCAAACAGTGCCTGTGCCGCCACGGGATGTCCAAGCACCGACCGTCTCAACGCCCGCAATGCCTCGGTGACCTCGTCAACGGCATTGTAATGGAACACCACACAGCCTGGCGCGTGGTCGTCGCTCATGTGGACTCCTGACCGTAAAGCACAACGGGAATAGGTGCCAAGTCGCTGCCAACCTCTAGTGCGGCAAATCCCCGTAGGGTTTCCTTGGGTGTGACATCACCGAAGGCCAGCGTGACGACCACCGTGATGGTTTCTCCCGGACGGAGATGGATGGTGGCAGGGCTGAACGAGGTCTGCCACGTCTGTTTGCCCAGCTGGATCGTGGTCGGGAACCGAGCTGACAGCCACTGCCCCAGCCGGTTCTCAATGAGAAGTTCGCCTTTGGCTTCGTCAGACGATGCTCTGCGCAGTTCGAGTGGCCGATCAACTCGGTGGGGCGCGGAGCGTTGGGTTGAAGTCGCGCCCGATGTCCCTTCGAGCCAGCCGATGAGGACCCGGTGGGCGCGCGTCTGGAGTTGGAGGACCTCTCGTAAGGTTCGGACCGCCAAATCTACCGAATCGTAAGCAATGCCATGCGGGGAATCCTGATTGTGCGAGGAATCCGGACGTTCGCTTAAGGAGTCAAAGCGGACTTTGGCCTCGAGAGCATCCGCGAGGCCACGAACCAGTTCGTCCTCTCGTTCATGGCGTGCTCGAGCCTCCGCTCGGCCCGCCGATTTGATGTCGTCGTCCCGTTCGCCCATGCGCTACCTCACCGCGTGCGCGCGACGACATACGCCGTCAATCCAGCGAGGAAGTCCCAATGCACGGATGTCGTCGCTGGGACACGATGCAACGAGGACGTCGCGGAGTCAAAGGCACGACGAGCCCGAATCGCACGCAATCGAGCCTGTTCTTTGGCGTAAGAGATGCTTCCCGCTTCGCGGATGCGATTGTGAAGCCAGTGAATCTGGTCCCAGTGTTGCTTCGAGTGGTCACGGTTGGGATCCTCCGGCCGGGGCGCCGTGAGGATCGACAATGCTTGGTCTCGCTCCGACGGGGTTGCATGGCGGAGAAAATGCAACACGATGAGGGTGCGCTTCCCCTCCCATAAGTCGCCTGCAATCTCTTTTCCGTAGCTGGCTGCCGTGCCTTCGAGGTTGAGGACATCGTCGGTGATCTGAAACGCAGCCCCCATCAAGGTAGCCCACCTTAAAAGTGAGGAAAGGCGTTGCTCTGGCACGCCGGCCAGGATCCCCCCCACCCGAATGGGAGTGAGGAAGGTGTACCAAGTCGTTTTCCGATGGACCATGCGTAGATAGTCGCGAGCCGAGAGCTGCCATTGTCCGCGTCGAATCCAGCCAAGCTCGATGGCTTGCCCCTCCGCCGACCGCCGCGACATCTCAGCGATGGCGCTCAAGACTCGCAACGCTGGCCCCAACCCGACGAGAGCGGTGTTGTCGAGGAGTGGACCGAGGCACAACCCAAGCATTGCATCGCCCGTGTTGATCGCCAGCGGCACGCCAGCCACACGGTGGAGCGTTGGCGCATCACGGCGGGCCCAGCTGCCATCCTCAATGTCGTCGTGGATCAGAAACGCGTTGTGGTAAAGCTCAAGGACCGCTGCAGTGGGAAGCACCGCCTCAGACCGGCCTCCAAGTGCACGGCAGACCGCGTAGGCTAACGCAGGTCGTAGCATCTTCGCTTCGCGAAACGGGTACTCGCGAACCAGATCGTAGAGGTCTGCGTCGAACGGGGTGTTGTTGGGCACGATGCGCTCTATCTCCGCGAGGACTTTTCTTCGCACCTCGAGAAGATAGTCTTGAACGTCTTTTTCGGAGAGAGGGGGCGAGCTTGACATCTCAGGATTCCGACCGAACCTAACGTCCAGTTGAGAGCGTATTGTTGCCGCTTGCGACCGCCCCGCCCATCCCCCAACTGGGGGATGGACTGGATGTCTACGCTCCCCACTTCCGGATCGACCGAAGCCCGATGTCCTCCCGAGGTCAGGGGATATCCCCGATTCCGAAGAGCCTGCACGCTTGTGGAGTCCGACCTCGATGGGTTGGCAGGAGGATGGCATTGCCGGATGTTCGGCTTCGGGTCTCGGTTCGCCCTGAAGGACCAACGCAGTGGCTGCTTCAGTGCACATTTAACGGTGGTGAGGTGCTCCCGTACCAGCCCTTCAAAGATTCCCTCATTGGCGAGGTTGATCCTTTGTTTGTGGGGGTTGGCCCCGCTTCGGTGGTGACCGTCGTTCGCCCCGCGGTCGGGGGCTCGGTCGTTCGCGTTCACAGCAGCACGCAAGGCGGCCCCTGGAGGCTCATCGGCGAAGAGGTGGGCGGACCGAACCAAGATGTCAGGATTGAAGGGAACTACGTGCCGGAAGCAAGTGACGATGATCCTCTAGACCCGTGGGGTGTCGCGTGATCGCCCTATGCTTCGTGACGATCACACTCGCCTCCGAACCCAGACAAGCCATGTCGTCGGCCCACTCCGGAACCCTTCCTACGACCACCAACACGAGTCTGGCTCCCGTTATCACTGACCTTTTGTCGGCTACCATTGGGGCCTCAGAAGCCGGCTCCACGGTCACCGCAACTGCGGCACTTCATCCCTACTTCAAACGGTATGTGGGAGATCTCCGAGTCGGGGTACGGAGCGACCCCGACTCGTTCACCGTGTTCGGAGCCTATGGCTTCCACAGTGCTTCTAGGGACGTGGAACCAGCCCGTGCGTCCGAGGAATGCTCGGCGCAGGCGCTCCTATCGGGGGACGCCAAGCAGCTTAGGAGCAGGCTTGAGCAATTCGATGCGCATCCCGAGTGGCTCTCAACCCCAACCCTCGGTCTACCTCCCCTCACAGATTCGGCGACGGAACGATTTCTCTGGCACATCAACAGTGCAGCAATCGTGTTGGGGAATAGCGCCGACGAGATAACGGATCCGGACGTTCGGGGGGAAGTGGAGCGACTCCTCCGAGAGCTGGCCTTGGCCCAAAAGAGCCTCAATTCGAAGCGCACCAATTGTCTGTCGATGAACCTCGATCGCTCCGTGGGCCGGGCACGCACGCTGCAGCTCACCAGTTCTGTCACAGTCTTTCCGCTACTCCGAGAACCACCAGTGGCATCGGACACGATGGACGGAACCTTCACCGACCCTACCAAGTCTCTGCTAAAGGACTACTCCATCGGATTGCAAGGTGGGTTCTTTCCTGGCCCTAAACTCGGGATCTGGCCGACCGCTTCCCTGTCGCGACGCCGACCGGACGCAGCCCAGGACACCCCCCTAGATACCCGACTCGGTGGATCACTGACTGTCTCCGTCGCCCTTACCAACTGGACGTTGAACAAAGAACGGTTCCGTCCCATCGTCGCGTTGGGGGCCACGGCGGAGCGCACCTGGTGCCTTGAACGCCCCTGTCTTCAGGCTATCCGTCCTACCTTCGCAAAGGGCACTCCGGTGGATCACGTTTCGGCGATCACGCCGTTTTGCGACGTGCGCATTTCGCAGAAGGTCCAGTTTGGTCTTGCCGTGCCGCTGCAGTGGTTTGGAACGTCGGAGGCCCCCGCGATGACCGATCCCAACACCGAAACGGACGTCATCTTTCGAACCCTGCCGTTGGTCCGTATGTCTTTGCAGACATGGTCCCTGTAGGCCGGACCTAAGCCCTGCGGTCAGCCGCCGAGGTGATCCAAGCGCTCGGCTGTCAGCACCAGCACCGAGCGAAACCACCGATCTTCGGCCGACTTGTCGACTGGGGGAGCCACGCCAACATCATCGTGTAGTCCTCAAGAGGTACACGCCCGACTCTCCAACGGTGCGCTGCTCGTAGCGGGTAAGACGTGGACCGGTTTCGCCGACTCCGAAGAGCAGTACGCGGACGACTTCGTCGGCCAAAAGATTCAGCCCTTCTGGATCGAAACTGAGGCCCGCAAGCTCGAAGGGACCAATTTTGTCGTCGACCAGATGTTTCGCCCGTTTGCGATGCGCGACGGCAACCTGATCACGGGGCAGCAGCAGTACTCCGGTGCCGAGGCCGCGAAGCTCGTCATCGAGGCCGTTGGACGCTGAGGAGAAGCCGATGACCCCAGAGGACGTCAATGACGATCGTCGCACGATGTTCCTTTGCACCCTCTTTAGGAGAGAACACGATGGAGATCGCCGTTATTGGAGCCGGTCGCGTCGGTAGCACACTCGGAGCGCGTCTTGCTTTCGCGGGGCATCAGGTGCACTACGCCCGTCGAAACCCGTCGGAACCCGCGCCGGACCCGCTGCGCCACGAAAGGTCAACCACCGGGTCGGCTCGCGATGTCGTCGGCCGCTCGGAAGCAGTGCTGTTGGCGACGCCGTGGGCCAAGACGGAGGAAGCTCTTGCCTCCGTCGGGGACTTTGGTGGCCGACCGCTTCTCGACGCGACCAATCCCATCGGTCCTGGCTTTGCGCTGACCCATGGCCACGACGATTCGGGCGCGGAGCAAGTTCAGCGTTGGGCGCCCACCTCCCGCGTCGCCAAGGTGTTCAACACCACGGGCCTCGAGAACATGGCGAACCCTCAGTATGCGTTCGGTCGGGCCGTCATGCTCGCGTGTGGGGACGACGACGACGTTCGGGAGTTAGCCGTGCGCCTTGCGAAGGACGTGGGATTCGACGCCAAGCCCTTCGGACCGCTCGCCAGCGCTCGACTTCTCGAACCCATGGCATTGGTCTGGATCAAGCTGGCGATGAGCTATGGAATGGGCCGAGAATTCGCGTTTGGAATGCTCCACCGATGACGATTGCATCGAGAGGCTTGTCGGGGGCCCGCGCTCTCGCGTGAAACGGTAAGGCCGCTCGACGAACCACTTCCGTGGAGGGCGAGCGAATGACGTGGCTGGTGGCAAGTGCGTTGGCGAACACGGGATCGATGGCGGTACCGGTGCCTGGTTCGATCTCGCAGGAGGGCGTTCAGGTCACCGCCTTTCGACGTGGTGAAACCGTAGTCTTCGAAGTCGACGTGCCCTGTGGAATGCACGTCTACGGTCGCAAGGAGAAGCTCGGCCTTCCCCTCGCCGTGATCGTTGATGGCAAGAAGGTCCGGGCCACGGTTCCGCCTGGCGAACGCACCGTGACCCACCCCGAGCTGCCGCCCTCCTACTGGCTCGAAGGCCTCGTGACCCTCGAAGCTCGCACCGAGGCGCACGCCGGAGAGTTGCGGGTGCAGGCTTGCACGGACGACACCTGCTACCCACCCGAACGGTTGCCTTGGTCGGTGTCGCTCCCCGAGTCGCCTGCGAAGTGACGACAATGGAGTTCGTGGGCCGCTGAACCGCCTCATACGTACCCGGTGGCGCCCCCTTTGTAATCGACCTCGACGAAACCTGTGCAAGCAGATAGCAGACCCGCGACATCGTGATGAAGAGGCATCAGGAGTACGGGAAGCCGGTGAGAGTCCGGCGCGGTCCCGCCACCGTGTTCGGCCTGCGCCTCCCTCAATACGCCACTGCGAAAGCGGGAAGGCGAGGGAGGAGATGAGCCGTCAGCCGGGAGACCGACCTGGTGCCACCCTTGCGACGTCCCCGGGTCAGGGACGATGGGTAGGTGCATGCGGAATTCGCCGCGTGATGTAGCCACTCTCGACCGGGATGAACGGATAGGAGAGAGTATGCTTCATCGGGCCTTCTTCCTCGGCGCCATCCTTGCCGCGTGCGCCGATGGTTCCGACGACAAGATGAACACCGGCGATACCGCGGCGGATGCCGATGCGGACACCGACGCCGATACGGACGCCGACACCGACGCGGATACGGATGCCGACACCGACGCGGATACGGACGCCGACACCGACGCAGATACCGACGCAGATGTGCTGGATATCGCCGGGACTTATATGTCGAACTTCGGCGCGACCTTCCAGATCTCCGAGATGGAGGTCTCGGTGGACTACGGAACGCCGGACATCTACGCGGTGGCGAGTTTCGACAATGCCGCCGGTGTCATCATCGCACAGAACGCAACGATGAACGCCTATAATGGTGATTTATGGTCGCGATTCGAATATGTGGTTGACGGGAAAACCGTGTTTTGGTGCCAGCAGGCATTCGCCGCGGAGACCCAGCTCGACGCCGAGAACGCCGAGCCCGCCAACCGCGATGATCCGTCGATGGGCGGCTGTGGCGTTCCCGTGAACAACTTCCCCTATACGGTACTCACGCCCCCGAAGTGACCTAGGACACGGCGGGCTTCGTCGCTCCGCGCCGGCGGGCTCACGCGGGATCCCGCACGGCAAGGTCGTAGGGCGCGAACGTGCCCCTGAACCAGTCATCCGGCGGCGGTAGGGGGCCGCAATCCGATCGGGATAACGGTACCAATCCCCCGGCGGTGGACGGGTCCTCCCAGCCTCGGCGGGCGGCGATCCACACGGTGTCGTCCAGCACCGCGATGTTCGAAAGGAACACCGAGATGGGCTCAGTCTGGCCCACCAGGGGGCCGTCCCACGCCTCCAGGCACCTGACCGTGTGCTCTGAACAAAACAGGCAGGGTCGGGTGATCACGTAGGTCGATCCATCGTTGGCTACCGTCAGCGCGCCGATGGTGTCGTCGAGCCCATCGGGACGAACCGGGCCCGAGACCCTGCCGTCCGCCTGCACGCGCCACAGGCCGTCTTCGCATGCCGCGACCGCGCCGCCGTCCGGGTGCGCCTCCAGCACCGGGTTCGGCCCTACCGGCAGCATGCGGACCACCGAGAGTTCCACTGGGTCGATCACCGCCACCCGCCCCTGTGGGTCGGCGGTCCAGTTGTTGTCTCGGTCGAGGCGCTGGAGCCCCACGAGCACGAGGTCGCCCTCCGCCACCGCGCTCGACATCTCCGGGATGCCGTCGATGTCGGCTTCACCAGCGAGATCGACCACACCGAGCAGATCGCCCGTGTTGGGGTCGAGCACCCACGCCTCGGTCTCTTCGTACCGGGTGACCAGCCAGCGCCCCGCCGCGGCGGCGACGGCGTGTGGGTTGGAGCCGCGTTCCGTGGACACCTCCCAGGTGGGGGCGCCGCCGAGCACATCGTATCGACGGATTGTGTCCATCCCCAGGCGATTGATGGCCACCACGACGGGGCCAACCGTGTCCACGACGGCATCGCCATGCAGCGATGTGACATCGACGGGCGAGCCACCCCCATCGGGGACCACGGCCAGCCCCCCTGCGCTGTAGTCGTCGGAGGCGGTCACGGTGACCAGCCGCGCGTCGTTCGGGATGGCCATCGGTTCGGGGTCGGTCGTCGTACAGGAGATGGACAGCGCCGCGAGCCCGGCGAGGCGGTGAGCATGCGTCATGGGGTCTCCAAAGGAGGGTGGAACCGTAAAGAAAGCCAGCCCGTGCGCCCAGGCAGCGGGTAGCCGACGAAATCGGTGATGGGGGCGGGGATCGACGTGTCCTCCGCGCCGAGCGGGTCCCGATCGACGGGGCCCGTCCGGACGTTCAACAGGTTGTCGAGGTCCACCGACAGCGTGAACCAGCCGGATGGCTCGGTCCAGGACAGCGAAGCCCCAAGCAAGGTCCGTTGCGGCTGAGCCACGATGCCCTGGGGGTCGACGGGGACCGCCGAGGTGTGATCGATGTCGAGGCCGGCTTCAAGCCCGAGTCCCGGCCGTCCCCAGATCCGGCCCCACAGCCGCGCTGGTGCGACGAACGGGACCGGGCGCCCTGCACGGGTCGGATCGTCGGTGGTCTGGATCGCATGGGTGAGGGAGCCGCTAGCCCGAATGCCGATCCGTTCGTCATAGGACAGGGCGGCTCCGAGATCGCCACCGACCGTGCGCGTGCGCCCGAAGTTGACGGCGACCAAGGTGCGCTGGGTGTTCTGCAGCCACCCGATCGCATCGCGCGCAACCACCGCGTAGGCCGCGAGTTCGGTGGCCAGTGCAAGGTCTCCGGCTCGGCTCACCCGCACCCCCAGCTCCGTTTTCCAGGCGCGCTCGGGGAGCAGGTTCGGATTTCCGATGAGTGCCCCGCGATCGCCATACAGCTCGGTCAGGTCGGGGGGACGAAAGCCTGCCCCGCCCGAGGCCCAGACGGCGATGGCGGGGCTTGGTTGGAACCGTAGAACGGTCCCGGGTAGCACAGCGCCGGTGGACTCGGGTTCCGGATCGACGCTCATCAGGCCGCGGACGTCGAGGCCAGGAATGATCTGCAGCGTGTCGCCCAAGTGGATCGGCAAATCCACGGCGGCACCGAGCCCGTAGCGCGACGCGGTGAGCGCTGGCGATGCCTCGTCCCCATCCCGACGATCGAAGCCCTCCCGCCGTACGTCCACCGACCCGCGGAGGGCGGTGGCGGTAAACAGGGCCCCCTGGCCCCAAAGGCGCGCGCCCACCGTGCCCGTGCGGAAACGCTGGACGCCCGGAACGCGCGGGAGGGACTGATCGGGGTCGCTCAAGCGTTCGGTGCGCCCAAGGAACCACAGGCCGCCTCCGATCCGACTCGCGCCCACGACCCCCTCACCGTCGACTCCCGCGAGGCCTCGCCAGGTGGTGAGGCGGGCGCCGGGCAGAGGCAGACCGATCGGACCGGGCAGTCCCTCCTCGCGACCCGCTACCGAAGCCAGCAGGGTTGCGCGTTTGAGGTCGTCACCAATCCGCACCCGGAGCAGACCCGCGCCCTGGCGCCGGTCGTTGTTCTCGCGGAGGCGTGTCTCGTCGTCGCCCACGTCGTACCGGGTGCCTCCGTCGTCGGGGAAGCTGAAGTCCCCTGCGGTGTCGAGCACGTCGCCTGCGACAAGAAGGTCGCCGGGCACCGACCCGCCCCACGGAAGGCTGCCCGCCAAAGACCCGCGGGTCGAGTCGAAGCTGCCACGAGCCACCTCGCCTTGAACGAAGCGGGCGCCAGAGCGAGTGATCAGGTCCACCACTCCGCCGATCGGGGCCGCGCCGACGGTCGCCGGGGGCCGTCCCGGGGTCACCAAAATGGACGCAAGCCCGGCCAGGGGCCAGCGGGAGAGGTCCACCGCTTCGACGCCGTCCGGGTTCAGCGGGATCCCATCAAGGCGGACGAGCGACTGGCGAAACGCCGTCCCCCGCAAGCTCACGCCGGCAAACGCGCCGAGGCCGCCGAGACGACGCACCCGCACGCCGGGAACCGTCGCAAGCACGTCCTCAAGCCCATCGGCCGGTCGAGCGACGTCGTCCACCCGGACTTCCGTGGTGCCCGGCGGGGGGCCGGAGTCGCGTTTGGCGGTGACCGTGATCTGCACCGGCTCCTCGGCCGACGCGGTGACGGCGTAGGTCGCGAGCCACAGCCCGCCCAAGCTCACAGGCCAGCCGGGTTTTTGGCATCGGGGGTGCACGCAGCGAGCAGGGCGACGGTGAGCAAACGCATGAGACCTCGAGGGTGAACCCTCTCCATGACGGACCGCGCCGACCATGTCAGCCGTAGGTGGCGGCGTCGGAGAAGGAGTACCGTGTGGGGCTTGGAACCGCTACGATAGCCCCCGTGAGCCAGCTGGTCGACGGTCGCCAGTTTGTGCCTCTTGAGGAATTTGCTTGATGACCCAGTCACCGACCCCAGCCCTGTTGTTCACGGGCGTGAGACTGATCGATCCTGAGGCCGGCGTCGACGAGGTGACCGACTTGCTCGTTACGCCAGACGGGGTGCAGCGAGCCCCCGCGTCGGTTCCCGACGACGCGCGGCGGGTGGATGGCCAAGGCTTGTGGGCCTTGCCGGGCCTCGTCGACATTCAGGTGCACTTTCGCCAGCCCGGCTTTGAGTACAAGGAAACCATCGAGAGCGGCTCGGCGGCGGCTCTGGCGGGTGGCATTTGCACGGTCGTCGTCATGCCGAACACCCAACCGCGCCTGGATACGCCTGACCAGGTCGTGTTCGAGGCCGACGAAGCGCGACGGGTCCGTGGCATCGACCTGCTGGTCGCGGCGGCGGCGACCCGGAATCTGGATGGCCACGAACTCACGGACCACCAGGCCCTCAAAGCGGCGGGCGCGGTCGCGATCACGGATGACGGCTTCCCCGTTCTCGACGACGATCTGATGCGGGGCAGCTTGCAGCGCTGCGCCGAACACGATCTGCTGTTCATGCAGCATGCCGAGGACACACGCATGACCCAGCACGCCCCGATGACCGACTCCCCGGTCAGCGTGTCGCTCGGTGTGCGCGGCCAGTCCAGCGACGCCGAAGGCGTCATGGTGGAGCGGGATATCGCGCTGACCCGAGAGACCGGAGCCCGGTACCACGTGCTTCACACCTCGACGGCGCGGTCCATGGCCGCGATCCGTGCTGCCAAGGCCGAGGGCCTGTCGGTGACCTGCGAAGTCAGCCCGCACCATCTGCTGCTGACGTACGAGGCATGCGCAGGCGGCGATCCGAATACCAAGATGAACCCGCCGCTTCGCTCCGACTACGACCGTCGAGCGCTCATTGCGGCGCTCGCCGACGGCACCGTGGATGCGGTGGCCACCGACCACGCGCCCCACACCAAGGCCGAGAAGGCCAAAGGGTTCGAGGACGCGCCGTTCGGTGTGATCGGACTGGAAACCGCGTTTGCCGCACTGTTGTCGTTCGTGCACGACGGCACGATCTCCGACACCCGAGCCGTCGAACTCATGACCTCGGGGCCCGCACGCGTACTCGGCCTGCAGGGCCAGCTAGGGACCCTGGGCAACCGTGCACCGGTGCACCTCACCTTGGTTGATCCGACCTGCGAATGGACGGTCACCGAGGAGGCGATGGCGGGCAAGTCGACCAACAGTGCCTTCCTCGGACACGTGTTCAAGGGCAAGGTCGTGGCCACCGTACTGCACGGTGAACTCCGCTACGCCGACGGCGCGCTCTAAGCCCGGGTCTGCTCCAACACGAACGCTCCCACGTACAGGCCGCCGAGTTCGAACACACGCACATGACGCGAGGACCATCGGGCACTCGCGTGCAGCGCACGGTTGAACGCATGCCGTCGCTGGGCGACCATGACCAACCGTGCGTCGGGGCGGCATACCGCAGCCAGACTGTGCAGGACGTCACCATAGAATCGAGCCAGGTCGAGCCCACGGCCCAACCGCTTGCCGAACGGAGGGTTGCAGACCACGGTATCGAAGGTTTCGGACGGCCACTGTTCTAAGAGCGCTCGCGCATCGGCCCACCGCACGTCTGCACGGTCGATCAGGTCGGCGCGGAGCAAGTTGTCGCGGGTGCCCTGGGCGGCCGCCTCCAAACGATCGACCCCGGCCAGCTGTACGCGAGGCCACCGCAGCCCGGCCTCGAGCAGCACGGTACCCGCGCCACAGAACGGATCGAGCAGCCGTTCGGGGGGCTTGTCGGGACGGGCGAGCTGCAGCAATGCCCACGCGACATTGCTCCGCAGCGACGTTCGTTGGGTATACGGCCCCCTCCGGCGTTGGAACAGGGGACCGAGCTGCACCCCAATCTTGCAGACGCGCTTTCGTACGTCACATCGGATTTCGACATCGAAGGCCTTGAGTGAAACCGGGTGACGGGCCACCGCCCGCACTCCAGCCCCCGCCACGCGCTGGACGTCCTCGCTCGTGAAGGAGTGGGTTCCGGTTCGCGAACTCGTCACCCGAAACGAACGCTCGATGTCGTCGAGTTCAGATATCTTTGGCACGACCTCCGAAACCATTCGTTTGATCTGGTCCAGCGGTCTGGGGCCATCGAGGATGAACTGGGCCACCGACCGAACCGCACGATGGGCGGACCGTAGGCTGAGCAACGCCGGGCGCAAGTCGTGCCACGTCGCATCGATGTCGACGCTTACATGGCCGGCCAGGCCGTCGGGGCGCAGCTCGACTCGGCTTAGGACGAGACCATCTGCCGCGATGCGCGCGCGGAGTTCGTCGATGACGAGGTCCTCGAAGCCAGGGTTCGTGGTGAGTTGGACCGTGACCACCGAGAGGACCTACGGAGACAGACACACCTACATGTAGCGGCTTTGTCGCGGGTCGCCGCTTACGGTCGTTGGCCTTGTGAGGGGAGCGCTGGGCCTTCCTACTGGCGTCCCGTTGACAGCCGTTGGCGGGGAGTTATCCCATAGTCTTGTTATGCAAGATAACCTCGATGACCAAGTCGCTGCCTGGCAACGGCAGCTCCGGAAGGGAGTGGTTGAGCTCGCGGTGCTCGGCTTGCTCCGCGGTCGCCCGCGCTACGGCCTTGAGCTGGTGGAGTGCCTGTCGTCGTTGGGGGTGAAGTCGGGCAGCATCTATCCCCTGCTCGCGCGCATTCGACGCGAAGGTAAGGTCGAAAGTGAATGGGTGGCCGATGGGGTTGGGCACCCGCGCAAGTACTACTCGCTGACGTTGTTGGGCGCACGCACCTACGAAGCGAAGCGTCATGCCTGGAGTTCGTTCTCTAGCGCCCTTCAGGCCCTGTTGGAGGATTCCGAGGATGTCGAAGTTGCCAAGTAGCAAGGGGCTCGCGGTCGACGACTGGATGTCGACGTTCGAGGGATCCCTGAGTTCGCTGCCGGCCTCTGAGCGTTCGGACATCGTGGCGGAGCTGCGACTCCACCTCGCGGAGACGGGCGAGACGCCGGCCACGGCCTTCGGAGAGCCCATGCAGTACGCAGAACGGTTCGTCGCTGACCCGCGAAGGGTTGGGGCAACTCCGGAGCCGCGCTGGGTTTGGCTTCGTTGGGTCGCCCGAATCGCTGCGCTCCCCATGGCCATCGTGCTCGAGCTGATCGGGCTGATGCTGCTGATGACGATCGGCTTCGAACTTCTGCAGCCCGAAGATACCGGCTTGTTCGTGCAGGATGGCACGGTGACGGCGTTCGGCATCGACACTGAGCCCTCCGGGACGGAGGTGCTTGGCGCCTGGTTGATCCCTGCCTGTTTGCTCATCGGCGGACCTCTCTCGTACGCCGGACTGCGCCTATTCGACTGGATTCGCAACCCCTGAGGCTCTCGCGTCTCGCGCTTTGAGTCCGCATCCTGATCTTGTTTCACAAGCCTTGCATTACAAGTCTTGCTTTGCAATACCACGGGAGATCTCGTGCGCCCTTCGTTCAGCTGGATCGTCGTCGCCTTGGCGGGAATCGCCGCGTGCACCAACCCGGACACCGACGACCCTACCGCTTCGAGCGGGACCGATGCCTTGCCGCAGACCTACCGCGATGCGCGCTTCGACGATGTCGTGGCCACGGTCCGGTCCGAGTTGGCCTCCAACATCGCCCAGGGGGTATCGCTCGCGGTGCTGCATGAGGGCGAGTTCGTATGGGTGCAGGCCTTTGGTACCGCCGAGCCCGGGGCTGACGTACGGATGCGGCCTGACCACATCCTCCAGATCGGGTCAACCACCAAGCAGATGACGGCGGCGTTGGCGCTTCAGGCTGCCGACGCTGGGCAATTCGGGCTCGACGACCCGGTGGCGGAGGTGCTGCCCGAGTTCTCGCTCGACGACGATCCAGGTTGGAGCAACGTTGCAACGCTGCATGATTTGATGTCGCACCAGGGGGGCCTCGTGGACTACATCGATCCCGACAACCCGGCGGACGACGAGGAACTCGCGAACTGGATGTATGGGTTCTTCGCGTCGAACCAATGGTCGATGAACCCACCTGGAGAGTTCTGGAACTACAGCAATCCCCACTTCAGCCTCGTGGGCCTTGCGGCCGAGGTCCACGACCCTCAAGGGCGAACTTACGCCGACCTCATCGAGGAGCAGCTGTTTGCTCCGCTAGGGCTCACCGACACATACGCTCGCAAGACCCACGTTCGCCAGACCGACCGGTTCGCACTGTCCACAGATGGCGAGGGCCTGATCCGCATGGGGGGGGTTCCGGACCCCGCTCCCGAACGTCCTTCGGGGTTCGTTTGGTCCACCCCCTCCGACATGTGCAAGTGGGGTGATTTCCTCATTCATGGCGATACGTCCGTGCTTAGCGACGCAAGCCGGGATCTCATCGGAACCCCGCATGTGCTCACAGGCTACGACGGCGACCACGAAGCATACGGGTATGGCCAGTTCGTTCGCGACTTGTATCCGCTGTCGGACGGCTACTACCCCATCGAGGTGTGGGAGCACGGAGGCAACACGCTGTCCTTCACTTCGGTGTTTGTCGTGGTGCCCGAACACGACACGGTGATCTCGATCCTGAGCGCCGGGGCGGCGGACAGTTGGGATGAAACCGTCGAAGACATCCTCCGGGCCACGATCGAGCTTCCTGAACCGGCGGCTTGGGAGGGGCCTCCCTTTGAGCCCGAACGCCTCGCCGGGCACGTAGGTACGTACGTTGATCCTTACAATGTCGGCACCATCGAGATCACGGAGGGGGGCCAGTTCGGACTTCAAATTGCGATGCCCGATCTCGACGCGCTCGGCTACTCCGTCGGGCCTGACTTGATCCCCGTCTCGACCGACCTCTGGCTCGTCGACCTCGGTGGCTTCAGGCTCGATCTCTCGTTTGTCCGCGATTCTTCGGGAGGTCCGGACGCTGAGTCGACCTACATTCGCAATCGGTCCTTCGTCGGCATCCGTGAGGTCGCCACGCAGCCTGCTCGGGCCACACCTGCTCGCCGCCCGTCGCTTGACCTCGCTCCCGCGTTCTGGGAGCGCGAAGTGCGACGGCGCAGGACGTGGTGAACGAGGTAGGGCGAATGCAACGGCGGAGACTCATCCCGGACGGTCACGGAGCCACACGTTTCGAAGAAACGAGGCTGATGGTCCCAAGTCCTGAAGGCTCCGCATCGCATCGGGGTTGGTCAGGGCGGTCATGACCACCCTGTCGACATCGGCAAGTGAAGCCAGCACGCGAGGATCTGCCTGCCTCACCGTGTGCAATGTCGCCTCGGCCTCGGTGGGCGGCTCGAGCAGCGCCGAGGTCCGCAAGGGCTCGTGCCGCACATCCCGGGTTGCGTTGGATCCTGGTCTGTGAACGCGTGACAACGTATCTGCACCGAATGCTATCCTTCAGAGCACGCATGAGGGGTGACAAGTGGAGCCACGGCGCGACGAGGCACTTTGGCAGCGCATTCAACATCTTGAACGTCGCGCCACGCGTTGGCGCTCGATGACCCTTGCTGCGATAGCGATATTTGCGGCGCTTCCGCTCCTTGCTTGGGCGCTCGAGCCCGTTCCTAACGAGTTCCAGTCAGGGGACAGGATTTCGTCGGCCGCAGTGAACGCAAACTATGACTACTTGGTCGATGCCATTTCGCAACTCGAGGCCCACGCGATTCCGACCGGGGCGTTGATGTATTTCAATGAATCGAATTGTCCCGCCGGGTGGAGTGAGGTTCCCGAAGCACGTGGTCGGACCATCGTAGGCCTTTCGGGATCTGCAGGTACCTTGGCAGGCACTGTGGGAACGGCCTTTGGTGATCTTGAGGATCGTGGGCACGTGCACGACGTCAATTCGCCCGTGGGTACGACCGGTGGAGCTGGAGAGCACAACCATCAGTGGATTGCCAGTTCAGGCACGGGACTGCTGACGTTCTTCGACAACACCGGTGCCCAGATTGCTAATCAGCCTTCGTTCCCCTACGCCGGCGGAGGAACGGCACTCGGTGCGTTCATCGATGCAGAGAACGCCAACCATGACTTCTTCACCGACGAGAGCGTCGACCACGACCATAGCTTCGATCCTGCCGCAGCGACCTCCTCTTCCGCCGACACATCAATGGTATTGCCTTATATCCAATACTTACTGTGTTCTAAGGACTCGTAATACGAAAACTTCTTTATTTGCTCTTCGGGTGCGTCACTCTTGTACAACTCGAATAGGCCGGCGGTCGCCACTTCTTCGTATGTCCCGGGGCGAAGTCGAACAGGCGGTTCGTAGGCTAAAATACATTTACACAATCCTCTTTGCCGCAGGATGGGCACTATCGGTTCCTGACTGCCCGCAGTGGACAGCGTTCTGCATTCGTCTATGTGAGCCCGTGAAAGCTGGCTTCCGTAGCGAAACGGGGTTCCTGCGTCGAGAAGTACAACGGAGCGCAGAGGGTGGCGTGAAGCTCCAGCTCTGAAGAATTGGTCCCATTGGATGGCAAGCCTTCTGCCCAATGGACCTTTTGCGGCGGCCGAACCAATGCGATGCTTCTACCTCTGGAGGCATCGTTGTCTGCCACTCTTGGCCTTACGCTCGACCCCAGCGTCGGGCGTCCATTTTACCAGCAGATCTTCGACCAGGTCGTGGAACGGGTCCAATTGGGAGCATTGGTACCCGGGACCCGCATGCCGCCTTCGCGGACGCTCGCGAGGGACCTTGGCACGACCCGAAACACCGTGGTGCGAGCCTTTGAAGAACTGACCCAGGCCGGTTGGCTTCAGGCCAGGGTGGGGCGTGGCACCTTTGTGTGTGCTCCTCCAACGGAAGCTCCGTTGGCTCCCCCACCCAAAGCGGCCCTTCCGTGGACCCGCGTGTTCTCGAGCGCCGCGTCCGCCGAGATTCACCAACGCGCCGAGAGGCTCGCCATCGGCCTGGTGGACCGCCCCTGCATCGATCTGCAGTCCATGCAGCCACCACGCGACCTGCTACCCGTCCAAGACCTTCGGCGTTGCACGGACCATGTCCTCCGCAGTCGCGGTGCGCGGGCCCTCGAGTACGCCCCCATCGAAGGGGTCGCCGTTCTACGCGAACAGGTCGCGATCGACCTCTATCGGAGTGGCGTCGCATGCTCGGCGGACGACCTCATCGTGACGGCAGGCTCCCAACAGGCGATCGACTTGGTGGTGCGAGCCTTGGTTGACCCAGGTGACACGGTGCTCGTCGATCAATGCACCTATGCCGGCCTGCTGCGCATCCTTGGCATGGCCGGGGCCCAGGTCGCTCCGATTCCCGGTGACGCTCGCGGTCCAGACATCCCCGCCCTCGAGACCATCCATGGGGCGAAGCTCCTTTACGTCATGCCGGACAGCCAAAACCCGACGGGGGCCTGGATCAGCCGGCCTCGTAGACAGCAAATCGTCGCGTGGTCTCGTCGCGCGGGGGTGCCCGTGATTGAGGACGACCATGCGGCCGACCTCGACCTTGACTGAATTGCCTTGCCTCCTCCGCTTCGGGCCCTGGATGGTGAGGTCACGCACATCACCAACTACAGCAAGCGGCTAGCCCCTGCGCTGCGCCTGGGCGTGGTGGTGTGCCCGCCTCCGTTACGTCGGAGGCTGGTGGCTCTAAAACGAGCGACTGACCTCGGTTGCTCCGCTCTACTGCAGTACACGCTTGCCGAGTTCCTGCAGCGCGGGTACCTGCGCGCCCATCTCGCACGCACCCTTCCCGAATACCGTCGCCGTCGAGATGCGCTCGTGGACGCGCTCGAAGCACACTTGCCCACGGGCTTCGACGTCCAAATCGCCCGTCGCGGCGTGACCCTCTGGATTCCGTTGCCCGACGGCATCGATCCAGGCGCTGTCTTCATGGAGGCGCAGCATCAAGGGGTGCTCATCATGCCGGGCACCCTGCACACGCAACATGCGATGGAGCAGAGTGGCCTTCGCCTGACCTTTTGTGCCGAGCCTCCCGAACGGCTCATCGAGGGGGCTCGCAGACTTGGTAGCGCGCTTGCGACCGTTGAGGCCGGACGGCGCGCCCCTATCAACACCCTGGAGGGACCATGACGATCGACCTCAAGGTCGGACTCGCACGCATGCTCGAAGGTGGCGTCATCATGGACGTTGTTGACGTAGAGCAAGCCCGTATCGCCGAAGCAGCTGGCGCCTGCGCGGTGATGGCGCTTGAGCGCGTTCCGGCTGACATTCGAAAGGACGGAGGCGTTGCTCGCGCGAGCGACCCTGAAATGATTGCCGCGATTCAACAGGCCGTCAGCATCCCCGTGATGGCCAAGTGCCGGATTGGGCACTTCATGGAGGCACGGGTCCTGCAGGCGTTGCAGGTCGACTTCATCGATGAGTCCGAGGTTCTCACCCCCGCCGATGAGGCTCACCACATCGACAAAGCAGCCTTCGACGTTCCGTTTGTCTGTGGCTGTGTCGACCTGGGAGAAGCGCTCCGTCGAATCGCCGAGGGCGCCGCGCTTCTGCGAACCAAAGGCGAAGCGGGCACGGGCGATATCGTGGAGGCCGTAAGACACCTGCGCCGGCTTCGAAGCCAGATTCGCAGATTGGGCTCACTCGGGCGCGAGGAACTCGTGGCCGAAGCCAAGACGCTCGGTGCACCGGTCGCCTTGGTTCAGCAGGTCGCATCCGCAGGCACCCTTCCCGTGCCAAACTTTGCCGCAGGTGGCATCGCCACCCCCGCCGACGCCGCTCTGTGCATGGCCCTTGGAGCGACCTCGGTGTTCGTGGGAAGTGGGATCTTCCACAGTGCAGACCCCGCCAAACGGGCTCGTGCCATGGTGGAGGCGGTCACTCACTGGGAGGACGCGGAGCGCCTGACGGCCGTAAGCACCGGGCTGGGGGCGGCGATGACAGGCGTGGCGCGGGACCGGTTGGCCGACGGCGAACGGCTGGCCACGAGGGGCTGGTGAACCTCGTTGGCGTGCTTGCCCTGCAGGGCGACTGGCGTACCCATGGTGAGGCTTTGGATGCCGCACGAATTCCTTGGAAGCCCGTTCGCGTCGCTCGGGATCTTGAGGCGTGTCGTGGGCTGGTGATTCCCGGGGGTGAAAGCACCACCCTGCTGCGCTTGCTTGAGCCCACGCTGACGTCGACGATCGAGAGGTTTATTGAAACAGGTCAGCCGGTACTGGCCACCTGTGCGGGACTCATCATCGCCGCGCGCGATGTGTCACCCGTGCAGCGGAGCTTCGGCTGGATCAACATCGGCGTGCGACGCAACGGGTGGGGACGTCACCTCGATAGTTTCGTAGACCGGAATCGAGCCTTCATTCGCGCACCTCGCATCGTGGACGCCGCAGGGGTGGAGGTGCTGGACACGGTCCGTGGAGAGCCCGCCCTGGTTCGGCAGGGAGCCGTCCTCGGCGCGACCTTTCACCCCGAACTCACTCAAGATGTTTCGGTTTATCAACTTGCTTTCGGAGCCTTCTTATGAAGCCGTTCGGACACGCATGGCGTGATCGATTCTCCTTGAAACCAGAATTGGTCTACCTGAACCATGGCACGGTGGGCGCACCGCCTCGTCGGGTTCTCGAGACCGTACGGGGTATTCGTAACGAACTCGAATCCAACCCCGTCGGTTTCCTTGTCCGCGCCCTTCCCGACCGTCTGCGCCAGGCCAGGCAGCGGGTCGCCGGCTTTCTTGGGGCTCGTGCAGAGGACCTGGTTTTCGTCGACAATGTGTCCGCCGCGGTCAACGGTGTGTTGCGTTCACTGGCCCTGGAATCGGGGGATGGGATTGCGATCACCAGCCTGACCTACGGTGGCGTGGCGGCAGCGGCGAAGGCCGTCGCGAAGCAACGGAATCTCATGCTCCACGAGGTTGTCCTTCCGTTCCCGGTGGCTCACCCAGATGATGTGGTCAACGCGTTCGCAAAACGTCTTCCACCCGACACCCGCTTGGCCATCGTCGATCACGTAACCGCGGACACCAGCCTTGTTCTTCCCATCGCGGACATTGCGGAGCTGTGTCGTGAGCGAGGGACGACGCTGCTTGTCGATGGTGCCCACGCCCCGGGGATGCTTCCCCTTGACATCCAGGCCCTTGGGGCAGACATCTATGTTGCGAACTTGCATAAATGGCTTTGGGCCCCCCGTCCGTGTGGGGTGTTGTGGGCGCGACCGGAGCTTCAGGATCAGGTTCGCCCCGCCGTTGCGTCCTGGGGCTACGACCAGTCGTTCCATGCCGCCTTCGAGTGGGTGGGTACGAAGGACCCATCGCCGTTCTTGGCTGCGCCCGAGGCGATCACCATGTTCGAGGAGGTTGGACCCGACGCCGTGCGAACCTACAACCATGACCTGGTGTGGGCGGGCGGCAACCTACTGGCCGACCGGTGGGGAACCGCAAGGATGGCTCCGGAGTCTATGGTTGGCGCGATGATGGCGGTTGCGCTTCCCAAAACGGTTCCGCGAACCCCCGGCGCCGTCGCAGCCTGGCTCGCACACCTTCACGCTCGAGGATTTGAAGTCAGCGGAGCCACAAATGGCACCGAAGCCTGGGTGCGAGTCGCGGCGCAGGTTTACAACGAACTCGACGACTTTGTAAATCTCGCCGAAGCGGCCCCCATGGTGGCTTGAGGGGGCTCGCCCGGTCGCAGCAGCGCTACGGTCCGTTTCCCGTGATGGTCACGTGGTTGACGGAGGTGAGGTCGTCGACGAAATCCAACAAGTAGTCGTCGCCTAGTCCCCGGTTAAAGGTCGCCGTAAAGTTGCCCACCACCTGAAGCGAACTCATGGAATCGATCGAGGTCAGTCCGCTGTTACGGACGAGAATCAGCTCGTCGATCTCTTCCACGGTCTCGAGGCCATCGAGTTTCACCAAGGCCCCGCAGTCCTCGATCTCGAGTCGATCGAGTTCAGTGAGGGTTTGAGGTCCTAAGAGACTGTCCAAACCCTCATTGTCTCGCAAGATCATGTTGTTGCAGGTCTGCGGAGCAAAGGAACCAAACTCCTTGAGGAAGCCGCTATTCGTGACGGTTATGGAGCCAACATCGGCCAAGTTGCTAAACGAATTGAGCGACGTCAATCCTACGTCGTCAAGCTCCAATTCATCGATTTGAGTCAGTCCGAGAAAGCCCTCGGCCAAGACCAGCCGAGGAACCCGGACCAGTTCAAGCTCACTCATCGACTGGACATTCGCAAACGCCTCGATTTCATAGAGAAGAGGTAGCCACGTTACACGGACCACATCTACCGAAGTCAGGGAATCAAAGCCCGAAATTCTGACCAAATCGGAACTCGAGTCAAAGGTGATAAGCGAGGCCTCGATCAAGCCTGAAAGGGCGTCGAAGCTATAGAAGCCCTCGAACCGAGAAATTCGGACATCCCTGGCTCTTTCGACCCCGTTCAAGCCGGTCAAATCCAGCGTCTCGTCGAACTCGAAGAGCCTCAAGGGTCCGGTGACCTCGCGAAGGCTGGCAAAGCCATTCAGACTGGCCAGCCCACTCCCGTAGATGGTTAGGGTCTCGACGGTATGCAGAGTCGTGAACTCGGACATCAAAAGCGGATTGTCCTGGAATCTCGCAAGCTCCACCTCTTGGACCATCGGGACAAAGGCCGACTTGAGAAGCGGATTCGCCTCGAGACTGAGTTCCGACAGCGATTGTAATTGGGAACCTGAAGCGAAGTGAGCGTGGCGTTGCCATGCACCTCGAGCCGGCCCTGAATGGAGCGGAGGGTTGGAAGCAGGATCTCCTTCAGTTTTGGATTCGAATCGATCGTGAGATTCCCCTCGATTTCGGAGACACAATCGAGCCAAGCCACATCGCTGTCGATCGAGTTCCCCGAAATCGCAACGTCGCCAAAAATAATGATCTCGCAGAACCTGGTGCACAAATCACTTCCCGCTGTGATCGATGCGAAGCTGCCGACTTGGTCTTGAAGAGTCGGGTCGAAATCATCGCAGTCATCCGCCAACAGAGCCCCATCCCCATCCGCGTCGAGATCCCTGGTGTCCGGTGAACAGTCGTTGTCGATGCCGTCATAGGGGATCTCGGATTGAGCAGGGTTCACCTCAGGGTCGAGGTCATCACAGTCCTCGTCGCTCGTAAACCCATCACCATCCAAGTCTTCTGTGAGCATCCTCGGATTGCAATCATCATCGAGATCCGCTTGCGCGGTTTCTTCGCAGCCGTTGGTGTCTCCACAAGCCATCACCACCGGAACAACACTAGCCATCGCGATCCGAACCCATATCGGGGCTGCCTTCATAGCGCACGCTCCAACCTCAACCCGTTCACCATACATGCAAATCTGACCGGAACCAGCAGGACGGTCGCCCGGGGGCGCCTCTGGCGGCGCAGCACTTGGGCGGCCATGGAGCGCACCCTGCTCTCGCACATGGAGCGTGGATTTCCTGGAACCGATTTCGTCTGCGGTAGTCTGCCCACGCACTCAGGAGACTCTCATGACCCGCAATGTCCTTGCCTTGTCGCTCTTCGCCCTTAGCGCCGCAATCGTGTATGCGTCCACGCCTCAAGCTACCGCCCAGACAACCGCTGCGCCCGAATGCAAGAAGCTTGGAAACACCACGAATGCCAAGCTCGAAAAGTGGATTGCCGAGCAGACGGCAGCGGGTCGCTCGCAGGTGATTTCTATCCCGAACGTCAACAACACGTTCCTCTGCGCCTGGTAGGTCAACGACCGTTCACATTGGAAGCGAGGCACGCTTGCCGGAGACGCACCGACGAGGATACCTGCGGCCGTGCGCGACGCCCATCTCACCGCTTGGAGTCCGACGGCCACGGCCATCACGGTCGCGCCTCCCTTCGCCCCCGTCGAGGGCCACACGAGCTTCGCGTGGACGGTGCTGCCTGGGAGATCGATCGCAAACGGCACTTCCACGGAGGGCCGCTACGTACGGGTTGGTGCGTCCGAGGCGTTGCCGTGACACCAGGGCCCGTGTCGGCTGATGAACAGCGGTTTCTCGATGCCATCGAGAGGGCCCCCTCCGCGAACGAACCACGGTACGTCTACGCCGATTGGCTCTCGGAGCGGGGACGACCCTTGGGTGAACTCATCTGGCTGCAGTGCGAGTTGTCATCGCTGTCGGCACGATCTGAGTTTGGGCCACGCACCGATGAGCTTCGGGCGGCGGAAACCCAGTGGCTCGCGCGACATGGTCGGCAGGTGTTTGGCCGCTTCGTCGAACCGAGAATCCGCCTTCGTTTCGACCGAGGCTTCGTCGTAGGCTTCAACCAGGATGGGCTATTCGTGAGTGAGCCTCAACACGGCACCCGCCGTGGGTTGAGGTTTTCTGCGACCGGACGGGTCGCCCGGACGACCTTCGAGAGCCGGGCGCCCTTGTTTGCCGAACGGATTGCGCGGTGGATGGCGCCCGGGCACGCTCAAACGACTGTCTATGCCTACGAACTCGACGGCCTTCGCCCACGTGTCGAGGGATGGCCGATGCGCCTCCGGTGGAAACGGGGCTTGGTCTACCGAGGGCTTTGGCAGGGCATCACGCTCCAGATGAACTGGAGACACCAGGCGAGGCTTGAGTTGCTGTCCGCAGACGATCGTGAGCCCCTTTGGGCTCCGGATTGGCCATGAATGACGCATCCGTGAAGCCAGACCCGCAATAGCGTAGGGGGACCGAGGAGGACCAATGGTCGGATGGTGGCTGGCATTTGTTTCAATGGCCCAAGACTACGCCAGCGAGGCGAAGGAACGTATGGACCTCGAGTTCGACGTGGACGATCTCGAAGAGGTGCTCGCCGTGGAGGTGACCAACCAACCAACCGCGGTACCTCGAGCCCCCTTGCCCCTGGCCCCAAACTCGGAACTGCAAGACATTACGGTGTTTCTGGATCATGCGCGAGTGACGCGCACCCAGCGACTCACCCTTGCGGCAGGGCGACACACGGTGCGCTTCGAAGGGCTTCCTCTTGCGTTGAGGCCCGAAGGTATCGATGCGCGAATCATCGACGGCTTCGGCCGAGTCGCCTCGGTGGAACTGCTGTCCGGGCAGGGAGACGTCGAGTCCACCGGGGCGATTACCCAAGTTCGCGATGATGCGAAGGAACTCGCCCGAAAACTGGGCCAAGTCCAAGACCGTATCGAAGCCCTGCTGGCCAAACGCGCCTATCTTCGGCGCGCGGTCCTCCCTAACCAAGCAAGCCAATCCCCCGTCGTGCGCGAACTTCGCGACATGATGGACTACGTGGGCAGCGCCGAACGCACACTTGCGGAGGAGTTGCGTACGCAAGAGCAATTGGCCGAAGAACTGGGAGACGCCTTGAGGCCGCTACTGACGCGCCTGGCGGACCCTCTGGCTACGGGCCGCACCGTGAAGGTCGGGGTCGAGGTAGACGATCCGAAGCCGATCACCGTCGCATTGCGCTACGCGGTTTCGGGCGCGAGCTGGCGTCCCGCCTATGACGCCCGACTCCTTGGGGGAGAGGTTGTCCTCGAGCAGTTCGGGGTCGTGCGACAGTCCACCGGTGAGGCTTGGACGGACGCTCGACTCGAGCTTTCAACCGCGGCGGTCTCGCCCGCTGGAGAGCGGCCGCCATTGACGCCATGGGTGCTGGGGGGGCCCGGTGTCGCCACCCAAGTCGAGGTGGGCGCGGGAGTGTTTACTGAAGTGGGCATCGACGCGACCGCGGCCTCTCAAGGGCTCATTGCGAGCGACCTTCAGGCCGAGGTCCGAGGCAACGGTGCGCTCGTGTTTGCGATTGAGGGTCGACGCACCATCAAAGGCGATGACAGCGCACAACGCGTGCCCATCGCCCGCCAGCGTCTTTCGGCCAAGGCTTCGTTCTCGACGGTGCCCCGACAGGCCCTCGAAGTGCACCGACTCATCACGGTCGGCTACGACGGTGGGTTTCCACTCCTCCCTGGCCCTGTCACCACCTTCGTCAGGGGGGACTACGTCGGTCGTGGCATCATTCCATCCGTGGTGCCTGGTGAAGCACTCACGTTGTCCTTCGGCCCTCACGATGGGTTCCGCGTGCGCCGACAGCTCGTGACCCGCAAGCGTGAAAAGGCAGGCGGATCCAAATTTCGTTACACCCTCGGTTTTCGGATCAGTGTGGTGAATCACACGGACTCTACCGCGACGATCGAAGTCCGCGACCAGATCCCCGTGTCTCGCGAGGGCCGAATCAGCGTCAAGGTGCTTGAGCTGTCGAACGGGACGCTCGACGAAACCTCTGGTCAGATTCGTTGGACGCCGCGGGTGGAGCCTGGCGCAGACCAAACCATGGACCTCGCCTTTCAGATTGTGGCACCCGCCGATATGGCCCGAGATCTCGACGCGGAAATCATGATGCTCCATTAGCGAGCAAGATCCGCTGCGAGACGGTCGAGATTTGGTGATCGCGCCGCCGAGGCGAACTCACACGAGAGAGTCCCAACCGTAATGGAAGAAGACCGCGAACTTGCTCTTCGAGCCATCCGGCGGCATTTTCCCTCCGGACTTTATCCAGAAGATCCCAACTACGTGTAGCGTGCCGAATTCAAGAGGCTGCGGGATGCGCAGGCCCGCGTGGATTTTGAACCCTTCGATCGCCTCATTGAAACGATTCGAGCTGCCTACCCGACCTGCTACGTCGACGACCGCCGGCGGACCTTGCTTCACGACCCGAGCCTCATCGTCGCGGTTGCAGTGGGCCCGCACAATCCGAATGCCAAGCAATTCCATTTTGTGACGGCTTGCGTGTCCATCATTGCACCGTTCTACGTTGTGCACGGTGCTCCCCGAGGCGGCCGCCTGGGTGCATTCTTGGACGAGTTGGTAAGGCAAACCTTCGAGGTTCGATCTCTCCCTCCTGAGCTCGGCCACGAACGAATTCCGGACATCGCGGTCGGCAATGTCGAGATGGGAGAAACCACGATTGGTGACGCGCTCTTCTCGCCTGATCGTTGATCTTTCGCTTCAGGAATGCGGAGGTGGCCGCATCGCACGCCAGCCCGGGGTCCAGGAATGCCGATATGCCGGGATCACAAAGAGGCGTATGCCCTAGTCTCGTGCTAGTGGCTCTCGGCTTGGAGGGCAATTTGCGATTTTGGTACTCAGTGATGCTTGCTGGCTGCGGAGTGTCTTTCGACGAAGTTCCGCCTCGGACAAGTCCAGCGGCCAGTGCGGAGGTCTTCCTGGTGAACTCCTCCGCGGACTCAAGGGATCGGACTTCGCTTCGCGGCGCCATCATCGCGGCCAACCGCAATAAAGAAGTCGACACGATCCGGATTGAGCCTGGAGTGTACACCCTTCGACTCCCTGGCATCGACGACGACGCGCAGGGGGGCGACCTTGACATCACCGAAAGCGTTGTCATCGAAGGGCTCGGAACGGACAAATTCCAGACGGTCATCGATGCCAACCAGATGGACAGGGTCTTCGACGTCATTGGCGACATCGACGTGACGTTTCGGAACCTCACCATCACGGGGGGCTTGGTTGCGGGCACGGGGCCGGCTGGATCTGGTGGCGGTGTCCGTAATGCAGGCGCCGACGTGACCTTCGAGACGGTCGCAGTGGACGACAACACCGCTTCGATCGGTGGTGGGGTTGCCAATGTCTTGGCGTTCACCACAGGACGAAGCGGCTCCTATTTCGAACAGGACAGCTGCGTTCGATTCAACACCGCCACCACAGGCAACGGCGGCGGCATTTATTCAGGCGATGACGACGGCGGGATTGGAGTCACCAATACGGAAGTTCTCGGAAACTCCGCGGCGCTGTCGGGTGGCGGCATCTTCATGTTTCATGAGCGACTTGGACCCTTTTCTTTTCTGTCCATTAACGGGTCGGACATCATCGACAATCAGGCCGGGGCGGACGGTGGTGGTGCTTACGTCAGCGGTGTGTTTGGGTCGAACAAGAAGAGCCTCCTCACTCGCCAGACCGTTAGCAACAGCCTGTTTCACAACAACTCTGCCGCTCGGGATGGCGGTGGGTTCTTCGTGTTCAACGGGCTCGCTGTCGATCGCTCGACATTTACCGCCAACCGTGCGGAGCGCAATGGTGGCGCAATCGCAAGCTTCTTCGACGTTCGAATCATCGACACGACCATCGGCGACCGTGTCGGCTTCACGGCGAACGAGGCGCAGCTTGGCGGTGGTATCTATATGGATGGACGATTCTTCACCAACCACAAGGGATTCAGTCCCATTACACTGCAGTTCTGGAGTTCGTCGATCGTGCGAAACCTCGCGGACCATGGGGGTGGTGTCTATCTGATCGAGAGCCGCACGAACCTTCAGGATTTCGACGTGTCTGAGAACCGCGCTATCGTGAGTGGGGGTGGACTCTTCCTTCGGCCGTTGAACTATTTCGACTATGGCGGCAACTTTGTTCCCGTCCTTCGGCGAGGCACCGTGGCCGATAATCTGGCTCGGGTGGGTTCAGGACTCGTGCCAGTATCGACGGGCGGCGGGGTTCAGCTCCAGGTTGGTGATGACCGTGACGTATGGTTCGAGAGGGTCGAATTTCGGAACAACCATGCGGACCTCGCCGGCGGTGCGATTGTCATCGAAGACGTCCCGGGGGCCAAGGGCACGGGGATCGACAATCGCGTCCGCTTTGATGCCTGTGGGATCAACGAGAACGAGGTTGGATCCTTCTTGGCGAACTCCGAGGATGGCGGAGGCATCTACATCGATACCAGCGATGATCCGTTGGTGGAACTCTTCAACACGACCGTGTCGTCGAACACTGCCGATCGTGGGGCCGCGGTGGCTAGCCATGGCCCAGCGACGGTGCACCTGGCCTACACCACAGTGGCTGACAATACGTCGCTATCTCCTGCCACAGCGTCAGGTGGTATCTGGATGACAGGGGGAACCTTCCGGTCCGCAGCCTCGTTGTACGCAAACAATGACTTTGCTGACTGCCAGTTGATCGGCGCCTCGCTCATCAGTGAGGGCTACAACGTCTTTGAGGACATCTGTGGGAACGGCCCGCTGACCTGTGACAATCCGAATTTCGCGGCGCCCGGGACAGATATCTTGGGCGGCAATTCGCTGGTGTGTCCTGGTGCTGTGACTCCCAACGTCGGACTGGATGTCCTGCAAGCAAGCCCCACGTCGATCTCGAGATTTCATCCTCTTTTGGCTGGCAATAGCGCGATCGCGATCGTTCCCCTCAGCGGACCCTTCTGTTCAGACATGCCACTCGGCGTCGACCAGCGCGGAGACGTGGCCAACTTCCCGAGGCCTGGGGCGCCGATCTCGATGGCCTGTGACGCAGGCGCTTTCGAGAGCCAAGAGACGGTGGCGACTTTGCCGTTGGTCCGCGCGGGCGACTTCGCCCTGGACTCAGACTACGTGATGACCGCGACATGTGACGGTACGACGGTGACGTTGCTGGGGACGGTGGCCTCGGGGAGCATCACCTGTCCGCTCGGCACCAACGTCACCATCGAGTGTGACACCACCGGCAAAGCCGCTTGGGTGGAACTGTTCCGCAATGATAGCTCCGTCTCGACAGTCTTCTCCGGGCTCCTAAGCGAGACCTTTCCGGTCGCGCTGGGGGATGACTTCGAGTGCTGGTGGACCGAAGTTCAGGACTAAAGCACGTGGACAGTTTCCACGCCCCCCTTGTCGGGGGCCACTCCGGTGCGCGCACCAGAGATTCCTGCTTCGACAGGATCCGTTAGCTCGTCGTGGCCGTAGCGGTGACGAACCAGAGCGCGTCCGTGCACGGCGGCATACTGGTGCGCGACGAGCTGCCACGAGGTCGGCAATGAGAGAATTCGACCCATCATGTTCTATTCCCATCGAGCACCCGAACGAACTTGCCACAGTCGATCCCCATCGTGGGTTGCCGCGCGTCACACGAGCCTCAACCCGCGACGGAGAAAGGCTCGGCCAGCATTCTCAATGACTAATGGAGATGCCGATGGGGCCGTACTCAAAGCGCTGGTTCGGCCCGTAGTGGCAGGAGTACTGCTGAAGATAGTAGCCCGAGGACGTGGATCCTCCGGCGACATCGAGGCACTTGCCGGAATATCGATTGACCAAAGCGAATTCGCCGGAACCAAGGTCGACCTTCGTCCACTCCTGGTTACTGCCACCATTGCACGGATACTGTTGCAGGGGCTGGTGGTTGGCGGTGCTCCAGCCTGGAAACTCCAGGCACAACCCACTGCTCAGATTGTCGATTTCGATGTAGCCATTGGCGTTCGTGACGAACTGCCAGTACTGATTGTGCCCGTTATTGCAGGAGTACTGCTGAACCCAGGTCGCGCCAGAATAAAAGCCAGGAACGTCGATACATAGTCCATTCCCCACGTTTTCTACGGTGAAGTAGAAACGAGCGGCCTGGGCGTCGGATGACGCAAAGAGGCCAACCAGGGCGACCGTCGACAGCAAGACGGGACGGAGCAAGGTCACAAACACCTCGAAGCACGCTGGATGAGTGCGGTTGCGCGTGCTTGTATTCCTTACTTGAAAAGTTAGGTCTGCCGCTTGGTTCCGGACCGCACCGGACAAGCCCGGACGAAGTGTTTTCCGGCACGACTTTGCCACGCCGTGGCATCGCTACGCATCAGCGACGAATTCGGGACAGCATCTCGTCGGGCAGTTCGCCTTCGGGTCCCCTCTCCAGCAACGTGAACCGATGGCGGCACTTTTTGGATCGGAACGACGCGTCCAGTTGAGCATTTATCGAGCGGTAGTCGGGTGTTCCATCTCGGTCGATGTCGAGGTCCCATCCGTCGGGAGCGAGCCTATCCACCTCGAGTTGCGCAGCCGCTTGGGCTCGAAGGTTGATCGGACGATCTTCGAACCAGACCGCCTTTCCTGCGTTCAGGGTCACCGCACCTACCTCGTCGGCATCAATGGTGTTGAGTGAACCGTAGAACGCTGTCGTTTCTCCGTTTGTCCGCTGGAGGTAGTGCATCTCGACGTAGGATTGAAATCGGTCAGGGCCGGCCACAAACTCGTTCCATGTCACCTCGGAAGGGCCGCGCATTCCGAGACCCCACTCGCTCCAGTTGACCAATTGCACCCAGTGGATGACCACCGCGACGAGGTCCTCCTCTTCGGCCATGGGCACGCCCAACTTCGCCTGGTCGCAGAGCGCTTCGTTGTCGGAAAGGACGAATTGGGCGAACCCGACCCGCTCCCTGCGCCCGTTGGCGAACTCGAGAAACTTAAAGTCAATGTGTAGGAATGCGTTGTTGATTCGCTCGAGCGGTGCATCAAGGTTTGGTGCGGTCACCTCGGGTGGAGGACCACATCCAACCAGCCAGATTAAAAAAAGTCCTCGCAACATTCGTCCTCCGCGCCTACCGTTTCGGAAGTTCATCTTCGAACCCCGCACCCAACAAAATGAACTCATTGCGGCAAGGCTTGGCGCGAAACGACGCATCCAGGTTTGCCTCGATCGACCGATGGTCCGGCGTCCCGTCGCCATCGAGGTCCAGGTCCCAACCGTCGGGGGCCAGCCGATCCACTTCGAGCAATCCGCTGAAGTACCCTCGCAGGTTGGTCGGATCATCATCGCTGAATCGGGTTGCGACTCCCTGCAGGTCAGCGAACCCGAGCACATCTTCGTCCACGG
This sequence comes from Myxococcota bacterium, assembly GCA_039208735.1. Classification (GTDB taxonomy): domain Bacteria; phylum Myxococcota_A; class UBA796; order UBA796; genus DRPG01. The sequence continues at coordinate 70,473 of JBCCQY010000027.1, forward strand.
CGTTTCGCGTGCCGTAGAACGCCGTCGTACGCCCATCAACCCGCTCAAGGTAGTGGGCCTCGACGTAGGTTTGGTCTCGTTCGGGGCCGGCCAAAAAGTCGTTCCAGCTGAGTTCGGTGCGACTTTGGAATCGACCATCCAACCAGTCGTTCCGGTTCATTCGCTGTATCCAATTGATAACCAGCACGACAACGTCAGCCTCTCTTGAAAGAGGCGAGGCGGTTTTCGCGACCTCGTCGCAGAGTTCTGTGCGATCGGACAAGACGACTTGGGCGAATGCGACGTCCCGACGCCTACCATCTTCGAACTCGATGTGGCTTTCGTTGAGGTACACGAACGCACTGTTGATGCGTTCGAGCGCGCTATCCACTCCTGCCGCGGTCACCTCGAGCGGGGGCCCACAACCGAAGAGCATCGATCCCCAAAGCCAGCTTACCATTCACCCTCCCTACGTTTGCGGTCTTGGTATGATCGACACCGGAGGGTCGGCGAAGGCGCCCGCGTTTTTGGTTTCGGCGGCGCTAGGACTTGTCAGACTTGCTCGTACGGGCAAAGACCACCACGCCTGGGTGTTTCGCCTACGCAGCGGGGCGCTTCGATGCGAGAATGACGCTGAGCCGCCGCTGTGCGTCAATGTGGTGTTCGCGTCGATGCAGCTGTCGGCAACCGAGCAGTGCGACGCAGACGGCCTAGGCGGTCACGCGTCGCCCCTCCAGGGCGCCAACGACAGGCCTCCGATCGACCTTGGCCCAATTGCAACAGAGTTTCACAAAGCCGGCAACCGGTGTTCTGAATTGCCACCACATCGGAACTTACGCGTGTTTGGCCCTCGATACTTCCTGGTCCTTCTCAAGGGGAGTTGAAGATGTTCAATTGGCGTTCCATGGCTGCGGTCAGCCTGGCTGGCTTGCTTGTGGCTTGCGAAGGGCCCACGGGTCCGGCCGGTCCCACGGGTGCGGACGGTGTCGATGGTGAGAACGGCGCCGAGGGTCCGGCGGGCCCTGAGGGTCCGGCCGGCCCCGAAGGCCCGGCGGCCCCCGGTCAGTCCTTCCGTCTGACCGTGCTGCACATCAATGACCATCACAGCCATCTCAATCCCAGCGACTTCGAGTTCGACACCAGCGGTCTGAACCTCGATGCGGGCTATCAAGCGGTCGACGTCGAGTATGGTGGCATGAGCTTCGTCAACAAGCTCTTCGAGCAGCGCGCGGCGACGCAGGAGAACGTGCTCAAGATTCACTCGGGCGATGCCATCACCGGGACGCTGTTCTACTCCTTGTTCGAAGGTGAGACCGACGCCGCGGTGATGAACGAGATCTGCTTCGATGCATTCGTTCTAGGCAATCACGAGTTCGACGACGGTGACGCGGGGCTGGCCTCTTTCCTCGACGACCTCAACGGCGGCTTCTGCGGCACGCCCACGCTTGGGGCCAACGTCAGCCCCGGCGCTAGCTCGCCGCTTGCCAATGGCTACATCGAGCCCTTCACCATCGTCAGCGTTGGGGGGCAGGACGTCGGCATCATCGGCATCAACATTGCCCAGAAGACCGAGGTCTCCTCGAACCCCGACCCGGGCACCACGTTTGCCGACGAGATCACCACCGCCCAGGCCAACATCGACATGCTGACCGGCATGGGCATCGACAAGATCATCGTTGCTACCCACCAGGGCTTCGCGAATGATCGGGCCATGGCGCAGGCGCTCACGAACGTGGACATCATTGTCGGGGGTGACTCGCACACCCTGCTCGGCAGCCAGGGTCTCGCGGACCTCGGCCTGCCTGTCGGTGGTGACTACCCGACGGTCGAAACCAATGCCGACGGCGACCCCGTCTGCGTCGTCCAGGCCTGGGAATACGCGAAGCTCATGGGTGAGCTTCGCGTAACCTTCGACGCCAATGGCAAGGTCACCGATTGCCTCGGCCAGCCCTTCCTCCCCATCGACGTCAACACCATCGCGGACGAAGACTCGGGCACCCCGCTGACCGACACCGACGCTCAGATCGTTGTCAATGCGCTCATCTCGCGCCCCGAAGTGGTGGCTGGGGTCTCCGACCCAGAGACCGACGCCATCATCGCCACCTTCTCCGACGAGATCTCGATTCTCGAGCAGACTCAGATCGGCACCATGAACGAAGATCTGTGCCTCGAGCGCTTCCCCGGGCAGGGTCGCTCCTCCATCTGCGACGTCCTGGACACCTTCGTGCAGGGCTCGGACATCTCGAACCTGGTTGCACGCGGCTTCATGGAGGTCACCCCGACCGCAGACTTTGGGCTGCAGAACGGCGGTGGCGTTCGCGTTGACGTGCCGGCTGGCTCCTACACCATCGCCGACGCGTTCACGCTCCTGCCCTTCTCGAACACGCTCGTCACCCTCGAGCTGACCGGCCAGGAAATCGTCGATGCCCTCGAAGATGGCCTTGGCAACGTTCTCGATAACGGCGGCTCGACGGGTGCCTACCCCTACGCCTCCGGAATCCGCTTCGACGTCGACGCTTCGCAGCCCTTCGGGAGCCGCTTTAGCAACGTCGAGGTCAACCCTCGCGTCGCGGGCGCCTGGGCCCCTATCGATCTCGCCGCCACCTACACGGTGGTGACCAACAGCTTCCAGGCCTCCGGTGGAGACGGCTACGCCACTCTCGCTGCCGCACTCGCCGCGGGCAACTCAGTGGACACCTTCACCGAGTACGCACAGGGCTGGATCGACTACGTGGAACAGGTCGGCACCATCAACAAGTTGCCCCTCGACGAGTACAGCACCAAGTCCTACACAAACACGTCGGGCTGTCTGCACGTCGCTGGCAACGCGAACAGCTGCAGCGGGCTCTAAGCGACGCTTCGATGTACCCTCGAGGGGCGGGTCACGGGCTTCCGGGCCCGCCCCGGAGGGGAGTCCATGGATGAAGCGGTAGGTGGCGCGATGGCGCATCGACTGGCCGGACTGGCGGTCGCTGGAGGACTGGTCAACTTGGTGTGCGACGTGGCTCTTGCGCCCGGGTGGGGTCCGGGCTCGGCGGCCCCAGACCCCTCATCAGCGGCCATTCTTCTGGGTCAGGTCCCCATCTGGCGTGTCGTCGGGGCCACCGTCGTCGGTGCCATCGCGATCAGTAGCTGGACCCTTGCTACCCCGGCCCTGGCGCGGTTGGTGCGGCCCGCAGGCCCAAGCCTCACGTTTGCCGTCTCTGTCCTTCACGTGTGGTTCGTCGGCGGATGTGTCACGTTCCACGTTCTGTTCGGTAGTACTGTGTGGGCGGCCGATGCCGACCCGTCACAGGTCGAACCGATGTGGATGGCGATGGGAGCCGTGATGGGGATGCTGTTCCTGTCGCTGCTCGGTACGCTGGGAGCGGCGGTGTTCCGATCCCCAGACGTACCCCGATGGCTCCCGTTCGCGTCGCCGGTCGTGGGGATGACCGTACTGCCTGGGCTTGCGGGCTTCATTCCCGCACCCGTCGGGCTTCCGCTAACGCTTTCCGCATCCACCGCCGGAGCGGTCGTTTGGCTGGTGGCTCTGTGGCGGACCGCCCAGCCTTCGCCAACATCATAGGTGACGACATCACCGAGCATCGATTGGGGGCAGTGACGCGAGCGCGTCGCGGGCGTCGACCACCACCTTGCCCTCGGCTCCGAACACCGGCTCGGCCTGTGCGACAACCCACTGAAGGTCGGCGCGAGCGTCGTCGGTGCGACCCAGGCGCGCGAGGATGCGCGAGCGGACGATGCGGATCTCGGAGCCGCCGGAGATGTGGTACCACCGCGATAAGTCTCCGTCGGCCTCGAAGTGAGCCTGCACGGTGTTGATGAGGTCCAGTGCCCGTCGCACCTGCCCCTGCGCGCTCCACGTCCGTGCGAGCAGCGCCTCGGTCAGCCAGTCGGCGCGTCCGGGGGCCCACTCCTCGCCGATGCTATCCTGCAACACGGCGGCGGCGTCATCGGGTCGATTCAGCTCGAGCAGGCTCTCGGCAAGCAGGCGGCGGGTGCCCACGATCCGTCGATGGCCCGCCGGCAGCGCGGCGAGTTCGATGGTGAGGGCTCGACGGGCGAGCGCTTCGGCGGCGGATGCGTCGTGCTCGGCAAGGCGCACGAGGCCTTGGTAGTTCAAGAACACCGCGGTCTGGACGTGGTCAGCGCCGAGGCGCCGTTCGCTCAACGCACGCGCTTCGTCCAACACCTGCGCCGCGGCCGTAAAGTGCCCGTCGTAGTAGCGGAGTAGGCCGAGCTGGCCCATGGAGTTCACCACCGCACCGGCTGGCGCGGTCTCCTGGAGTTGCCGCTTCATCGCTACGGCGCGCTCCAACCGCCGCTCCGCGGCCGCCCGCTGGCCGCGCTCAAGCTCGATGAGGGCGCGGCTGTGGAGCAGATCGGGCACCAGAGCGGGGGCGATGGGCTCGGCCACCCGCAACGCATCCTGCAGCGCGGTCTCGGCTTCCGCGAGGCGGCCA
>JBCCQY010000028.1:0-74594 GCA_039208735.1 Myxococcota bacterium
CCTCTGCCATCCAGGCCGGCCGCAACAACTCCTCGCTGATCGGGGTGAACGGGAGCCACTGAATGCCGTGGATGAACTCGGGACGGTTGCCGAAAAACGTCGTGTACTCAGCTCGACGGTCGAAGAGGATGCCCACGACATGCTGGCTTGCGAAGGGCTCGGGGTAGATGGCGCTGCCACGTTCGATCTGCCAGTAGGTCTGCGCCGCACGCATTTCGAGTCCGAGCATGAGCCGCCCGAGATCGCGGAGCCGATCGTCATCCTTGACCTCGCCCCACAGTGCGATCGCGTAGTAGGCGTTGACCGCCTCGGACGTCGACTCGTGATTGCGATCGAAGTCGAAGAGGCCCGCCGCCCAACTGTGCCCCGTGTACCAATCTTTGCTTCGGGCGACCGTGTAGTGTGGATCGGAGGGGGTGGGATTGGCGTAATCCCGCACGAGGTGGTCGACGGGGTCGCCCCAATCCGCAATCCAATCCCGGTCGCCCTCGGCCACCGCGGCCGCCGCGTACACATGGTAGCCGTAATGGAAGTGATGGTCGTTGTAGTAGCCCTGTCCAAAGGCGGCCCCGGGGTTGTCGAGGCCCGATGCGACGACCACGCCTCCCCAAGTGGTGTCATAGACCAGCGGGTCGCTGTTCGTCCCATCGAGCCAGGGTTCGAGGGCTCCCCGCAAGTTTGTGCGGTATTGATCGGCCAGTGAGGCTTCACCAAGTTCGTCGGCAATGAGCGCGAGCCGACCCAGCCGAGCCAGTTCCTTGCCTCCGAAGTACGGATCTTGACTCGGCACGCCAAGCCCCGTGTCGCCCTGCAAAGCACTTCGAACGTCCTCGATGCGGTCGGGTGCGATGCCGGACGGCGCCCGAAAGCCAATGGTGCTCAGGGGTTCGACCATCGTCCATTCATCGCCCACGACCCCGACCATCTCGCCCCGAAGCGTCGGAAACGTCAGCCCAGGCTCCGTCACGCCGGTGAGCACCGGGGCATGGTGAGGCAATCGCATCATGAGCAGATCGCCAGTTCCCTCCGTGTCCCAATCAAAGACCAGGCGCGCTTCATCGCCCGTTGCGGTGGCCTCGACTGCCCCTCCCACCGGGATCCGTGACGCATGGGCATCGAGGACCGACGCCGTGTCAGGGGTGCTCACCGCGGCGCGAAGGCTTCCCGTAAAGGCGCCGCTCGCAAGAAGGGTATTGGCCGTCACATCAAGCGTGATCTCGGACGACGCGTAGATCACCCAAGTCTCATCACCAAGAGACAGCGAAAAGCGCGTATCGGTCACGATCTGCGGCACCGCCTGACCGTTGACCGATTGAATGGCCCGACCGGTGATCACCACCGGCACATGCCCTGCGTACTGTGCAGTGACGTACGGCATGCCGCGCACGAGCGGAGTGGTCAGGGTGCTTCCGTCCGGGGCCGTCCATCGAAGCGTGACGGATAGAGAGTCATGGGCCACGACTTGGCGCGACCCTAACGGGCCCTGGGCCCCAAACGTCAGATCCGTCTCATAGGGCAGGGACACCACAACGTCGCTGGCCGTTGCGGTGTCGAACGAAACCTGCAAGCCCGGCGCATCCGCCCGCACTTGGTACGGCATCGGGTAAACCACGGCCGTTCCGGCTCCGAGGACGAGCCGCTGCCACCAGGCGTTCGTGGGCAACGGGCCCTTTGAATCGGCCCACAAACCACCGGGGGCTTGGGGATGCGTGCGAGTGGGCCACGGTGGCGCCGTGGTCGACACCGGATCGCTCAACAAGCTCACGGCGGGGGCGGGGGTTCCGGTCTCGGTGGGGTCCATCACCGTGTCGGTGCCGGTGCTCCCGGTACTCCCCGTTTCCACCGGCGGACTCGTCGGGGCGGGATCGTCGGGACAGCCGAACAAAGCCGCCGCAGTGAACAGACAAAGGACAGAGCGAGCGAGAGTGGCGTTCATGGAGGTCCTGGGTCCGACGGGAACCCGGGAGATAACGTTTGGCGCTGGTCCATGGCAGGCGTCGCGAGACCGCAGACCGGTTAGCCTCGCGTCGCGGAGTGGTGGAGGTCGACGTGACGACGAGGCAACTCGGGTTCCTTTCGCTGTGGTTCGTGGCCTGCACTCCTGAGCCCCTCGATCCGTTTGGTCAAGCCATGGAGGTTGAGGAGACGGGTGTTCCGATGGTCGAGAACACCCCGTGCGGCCCGTGCGGTACCGGAACCGTCGACAGCACGGGTGCCTGCTTCGGCGCACTGGCCACGCCGGCGGAGAACCTGGTCGAGAACGCAGGTAGCATCGAAGCCTCCACCGTGTTCGACGACAACCTCGACCTGTACGGGCCCGAACTCGCGCGCGACGGTGACCGTGGCACGTCGTGGTTCTCAGCCGGTCCCGTGGACAGCACCTCGGTCTTGACCTGGCGTTCGCCACGGGAGGACTGCCTCGTCGGGGTGCGGATTCTCAACAACCGCCAACACGAAAACACCGACTTTCAGGAGGGCTTCGGCTTTGGACAGGCCGTGGTCCGATTGTTTCGGGTAGGAGCTGCGATGCCCGCCTTCGAGACCACCGTCGACCTGTCCGCCACCCCCGATCCCGATGTCGAGATCGTGGTCGAGTCCTCCGACGGTGAGCCTGGGGTCTATGCCAACCGGCTCGAGATTGCGTTTTCGGGTCACGAAGACCCAACGTGTGGGGGTATCTCGGAGGTTGGCGTTTCCGCCCTCTTCGACTGACAGCCCGGGAGAGCGGTCATGACGTTCGGCTTCCTCATTGCGGCAACCGCCTCGGGCGTCGAGCCTTGCTACGGCTGGACCTTTCCGACCGTCGTCGAAGGCGACCGCGTGTCGGTCGAATACGACAAGGCCATCACAAACGAGACGATTGCCCAGCGCATTCTCGATGCGACGGAATCGGCTTGGACGACGTACGAAGGCCTGGGGTTCTTGCCTCCGGTGGGAGCACCCGCGTTTTCGCTCGAAGCAGACCCCCTTGGGCGTGGGGGATTCGCGGTGACCGAGCTTTGCGATGGCATGCATCACGCCAAGCTCTTCGTCTACGAAGGCTCCCTCAACAACAAGAGCGGTCGTCCGGTCGCCGTGCATGAACTCTTCCACGCCGTGCAATACGCCTACGACCCCCAGATGCCCTACGTCGAGCACTTCGCGAGGTGGCCATGGTGGGCCGAGGGCACCGCCACGTGGGCCGAGGCCCAAGCCCAAGCCAATCCTCGCAGCCATCTCGGCGCCCTCGCCAACCACCTGGAACTCGGGCACCTCGCCCTCCACCAGGATGTCACGGCGTTGGTCGATCCACAGCGCTCTGACTTCCTCTACAGCACCGCAATGCTGGCGTTCACCCTCGAGGCCCGCGAGGGGGCCCGGGCCATCGCAGACACCTTCAACATCGCCGCTCAGACCCCAGGGGAGCGCGCCTGGTTTCCCGATGTGGTCGAGGACCTCGACATCGACTTCGATGCGTTGTGGGCGGATCATTTGCGTCGTTTGCCCACGGTCGACCACACGTTTGGATCGGACCTGGGCGTGCGGCCTGACCCCGTCTCAACGATTCAGGAGGTTCCAGGAACGGCAGGGGCGGATCCTGACCGGCCTCCCCAGGGCCTAGGGTGGGCGATTCATCGGCTTCAGCCGAGCAACGTCGCCGAAGGCGATCCGATCGAGGTGTCGTTCACCGGAGCCTCGGACGCCCGTTGGCATGTCGTCGTGGTCACCGCCAACCGCATCCGAGCCGGTGCGTCCTCTACCCTGGCGTTCGATGCCCGCACCGACGGCGATGCGCCCATCACTCACACCCTGAACTACCAAAACCCTATGTGGATCGTGGTCTCGCCCGAGGCCGACGACACCGATGGCTTCGACTACACGGTCTCCCTCAAGGCGACCGCGGAAGGGCCGGCCGAGGCCTGTGGCTGCACCACGGGCCCCTCCGGAACGGCGTTCGGACTGCTTCTCATCGTCGGCGTTGTGGTTCGTCGCACGCCACATCGAGGCGCTCCCCATGGCTGAAGCGACCACGTTACGCAGGCCCGATGGACCTCCGACCCATCGACGATCCCGACGTTCTCGCCGGCTACCTCACGGACGCCAGCAACGTCCCTGGCCACGCCGAAGGACTATTCCGTCCTCGGACCACCGAAGAGGTGGCCGACATCGTCCGACACTGCCAGCAGGCGGGCACTCCGCTCACGGTGACCGCAGCCCGCACCTCGACCACGGCCGCGGCCGTCCCCCAGGGGGGGCTCCTCCTTTCCATGGAGGGATTGACCGAGCTGGGTCCAATCACCGAGACCCATGCAACGGCCCAAGCAGGACTTCGGCTCGGCGAATTCCAGACGGCCATCGAACAGACGGGACGGTTTTACCCACCCGACCCCACCTCCCGGCACGACTGCACGCTTGGCGCCTCCATCGCCTGCAACGCGAGTGGGGCCCGCAGCTTTCGCTACGGGGCTACGCGGAAGTGGGTCGAGGCCCTCACCGTGGTCCTGCCAACGGGGCTTGTACGGCGCTTCACCCGAGGCGACCCGGTCCCCGTTGATTGGCCCATCCCCAAATGGCCGGTCCCACCCATCAAGACCTCGGCCGGCTACGAGCCTCCACGCGACGCCGTAGACCTGTTCGTCGGCCAAGAGGGTACGCTGGGCATCATCACCGAGGCCACGGTTCGCCTCACGGACCTCCCCACCGACGTAGTGGGACTCGTGGCCTTCTTCGAAGATCGAGAATCTGTGGTGCGGTTCGTCGAGCATGCACGCGCTCACGCCAGGGCCAACGCAAAAGGCCCCCTGTCGCCTCGAGCCCTCGAATACCTCGACCAGCACTGCCTCGACTTCGTGCGACAAGCCGACGTGGAGGTGCCTCCAAACGCCCGCGCAGCGCTGTTTTGTGAGCAGGAAATCACGCTCGACGACACCGTCCATCTCGAAGCGTGGCTCGAGGCCCTCGCCGAGCACGATGCCTTGGTCGACGACACCCTGCTTGCGACCGACGAACCTTCGAGAGTTCGGCTCCATCGACTGCGTCACGCGATTCCCGCCGGCATCAACGAGCGCATCGTACGCAACGGGATGCCCAAGGTGGGCACCGATCTTGCGGTCCCCGACGACGGGCTCTCCGCCATGATGGAGGCCTACGAAGCAAGCCCTATCGAGCATGTGTTGTTCGGCCACATTGGCGACAACCACCTCCACCTCAATCTGTTGCCCAAGACCAACGAGGAGCTGACGACCGCCCGCGCCTTCTACGATGACCTCGCGAAACAGGCGTTGTCACTTGGCGGGACGGTGAGCGCCGAGCACGGAATCGGCAAACTCAAGCGCCGCCAGTTGGCGTGGATGGTCGGACCCCACGTCATGGCGCAGTTCCGGGCCCTCAAGCAGCACCTTGATCCTGCCGAAGTCCTAGGACGAGGCAATGTGTTAGTCAGCCCGAACGAACAGGTGTAAGGCACGAGGCCCCGCGTCCGTTGGAGCGATGGGTGAACGGAAAAGCTCCCCAGTCCCGCACCAATGACGACCTCGTCCCTCTCCCGGAGGAACGCGTGGTGATCACGCGTCTGCAACAAGGTGACCGCGCAGCGTTCGCGACGCTCTACGAGTGGTATGGCGATCTCGTGTACCGCCAAGCCATCCTCCCTCGACTGCCCAATCCCGAACTCGCCGAAGACTGCCTTCGCGAAACGTTCCGGACGGCGCTCGAGAAAATCGGGTCGTTCCGCATCGAGAACCGGTCCATCTTCTTTTGGCTTCGCCGCATCGCGATCAACAAAGCCATCGACATCCATCGCCGACGGCAGCGAGACCAGCGGCTGGCCGATGCGGTTCATCAAGAACCCGAGATGCGTCCGACCCCTGAGCGTCCCGACCGTCAGCTTGAAACCGAAGATGTACGACGACATGTCGAGCGGGCCCTCGAAAACATGAACGCGCGTTACGCGCGGGCGTTACGCCTCCGCCTCCTCGAAGACCGAAGTCGTGAGGAGTGTGCAGACGAAATGGGAGTGACGGTCGGGAACTTCGACGTCATCCTGCACCGTGCCGCCAAGGCCTTTCGCAAGGTGTACGACGAATGAGCCACGACGAAGACCAGGCCAAGCAGCTTGCCCGGTTCTTGGAGTCGGGCTCCCACGATGATGCCGTCGGGATCGACGACGACGTGAAGCATGCCATCTTCGCGCTTCGACCTGACTTGGCGCCTGCACCCCGCGTCACCGTAGACAACATTCTCAGTTCGGTGACCCGCGGGCCGTTGGCTCCCGACGATCTGTCGGCCACACCTGCATCGCTTCGTTCGCGAGAAGGCGCCGAAGTCGTGATGTTTCCAGGGGCCGAGGAGTCTCCGGCGGCAGCCGACGATGCATCGACGGTCCACGGAGATGCGTCCCCCAAATCCAGCCCTCCCCGTCGCGGACGCTGGGCATGGCTCGGCGGCACCTCAGGGGTTGGCTTGGCGTTGGCGGCGGCTGCAACCTTGTTTCTCGTGAGCCGGCCGGTCATCGAGGAGGCGGTCGAGTCCCCGACGTCGGTGGCCAGCGCGCCTACCGAGGAGGCCGGCAAGAGAGAGGCGGAGTTCGAGCCCGTCGTCGAAGACAAACAGGCCGAACCCCAGGCCGCGGCCGAGACGAAGCGCCAGCGCGCGCCTGTCGTCCAGCGTACGCGAAAGGCCGTGCCCTCGGCTCCCGCGGCCGAACCTCAAACCTACAGCTACGACGCGCTCGAATTGTCCGAAGCCGCTCCCGAAGAACTCGTGGCGCGACGTTCGGTCGAGCCTCAGCGCCCCACCACCCGCCAAGACCGGTACGTCCGGTCCGAAGACCTGTCGATCGGCAATGAAGCCAACGATGAGGGCGACGTGGCCATCCCCGAGGTCACCACGACGGCAGACGACAAGGCGTTGCCATCGACCGAACTCGACCGTCTCCGGGGCCTCGCACGGCCGAACGACCGGGTCCCCAACGCTTGGCGTGCCGATCTCACGCCGGCCCGACTCGCGAACGTCGACAGCGCGTTGGCGACCGCGGACACCGCACGCAAGGCCGGCGACCCGATTCGAGCCGCCGATGAGATCGCCGACCTGACGACCCGCCCACCCGCACGTGCCGCACAGCATCTCGCCGCCATTGCAGCCGCTGACTACCTCACAGGCAAGCGACCGGGGCAGGCCGAAGCCACCATCCGTCGCGCGCTCGCCCTTAGCCAAGCCAACACGCCCGAACGATCCCAATTGCTCTACCTTCTGGGCCTCACCCTCGAAGCCCGTGGAGAGGTGCAAGCCGCCACCGATGCCTTTGCCGAGGCCGAGAGAGCCAACGCGGGTCGGTGAGCTTCGTGCGGATCGGTTGGTTACTACGCGGCCATGCCGTTTCCACCTGCGATTGCGCGAATGTTGTCGTCAGCCATCGGGGGTGCAGAAGTTCGGGATCGGGCCGAACGCCTGCATTTTCGTGATGCGGGCCATGGCTACGACTCGTTCGGAATGCACCCCGACTTTGTCGCCATGGGCGATGCGCTTACGGGGCCGCTGCATCGGCGCTACTTCCGCGTAAAGTCCTACGGGGTTGAGCATGTCCCCGCCGAAGGGTCCGCGATTCTGGCTGCCAACCATTCGGGGACGCTGCCCGTCGACGGGATGATGCTGTGGGCCGATGTCTTGCAAAAGACCGACCCTCCTCGAAACGCACGCGCGGTCGCCGACTACTTCGTGTCCACACTGCCGATCGTGAGCACGCTGTTCGCCCGATGCGGCGTGGTGACGGGCAGTCGGGGCAACGCTCGCGCCCTGCTCGAGGCGGGCGAGTTGCTCATCATCTTCCCCGAAGGCACGCCGGGCATTGGCAAGCCGTTCTCCCACCGCTACCAACTCCAAGACTGGCGTGTAGGTCACTGCGAATTGGCCATCCGGCACCGTGCTCCCGTCGTGCCCGTCGCCATTGTCGGCGCTGAAGAGCAGATGCCCCAGGTGGCCCGCATTCCGCTGCCCAAGGTCTCGCCCGTACCCTACCTGCCGGTGCCAGCCACGCCCCTCCCGCTGCCGGTGCGCTACCACATCTACTATGGCGAGCCCCTGCGGTTTGATCAGGAGTACGAGCCTCGTGACGCCGACGACCCCGACTTGGTGCGCAATGCGGCACTGCGGGTTCGCGATGCGGTCCAGGCCCTGATCAACCAAGGCCTCGAACAGCGCGAGGGCATCTTCCGATGATTTCGGTCCTCGTGACGGGCGCAACGACAGCCATCGGCGAGCGCCTGGTCCGTTCCTTGGTGGCCGACACTCGGGTCAAGCACGTGCTGGCCGTGGCCAAAGAATCCGAGGAGCGGGCCCTTCCCTTTTCGCATGGCAAGCGGCTGACCTACCTTTCGGTAGACCTCGCGCGAGGTCGCAAGGTTCGAGAGCTGTTGTTTGGACCGGCTCGGGACCTCGGCTGCGAAGTGGTCGTGCACCTCGACCAAGCGCGGTCCGCCCGAGCCCAAGGCAATCGGGTGCACCAACGGAACGTCGAGGCGCTTCGGTCCATCCTTTCGTTTGCCGACCGCCATCCCACCATTCGGCGGGTGGTCGTGCGCAGCTACGCCGTGGTCTACAAAGTCGCGATGCACTTGCCGGTGTTCGTCACCGAAGACCATCCTCTCAACCTGGAACCAGGAGCCCCTCAATACGTGCGTGACCGCGTCGAGGCCGACCTCACCGCGTGTGCTCGTATGGGCCTCATCAACGCCGAGATCGTGGTCCTTCGTTGTGCCGAGGCGTTGGGCCCAGGAACCGGTTCCCAGCTCTATGACTACCTCGATGCCTCGGTCGCCATCCGACCCGCGGGCTTCGATCCGATGGTCAATGTGGCGACCGTGGCCGACATCGTTTCGGCCTTCGAGGCAGCCACGCACGGCAGCGGCGAGGGCGTGTTCAACGTGCCCGGCTACGACACGCTGCCTCTGTCGGCCGCGGCGCGAAAGTGGGGCGTTACGGCCGTCCCTGCGCCTGGCCCCGCCGTTTCGATGCTCTACCGCGCCCGGAACCTCGTCAAGGGCTCGGAGTTCGACTACGGGCTAAATCGCCACAGCATGCATTACGGGCTGGTCCTGGACGGTACACGAGCGCGGGAAGTGCTTGGGTATGCGCCCCAGAATCCGGTAGACTGGCCCGTCGGGGGGCCTGTCCCGCAACGACCTTGAGGATGGCGTGGCGCGCTACGAGCGCATCGAAGGTACAGCCCAGCGTTTCTGGGAAATCGAGATCGACGGGCGGCACGTCACCACCCGTTGGGGACGCCTCGGCCGGCATCCTCAGAGTCGAACCATCGAATGCCGTGACGAAACCACGGCCCAGCAACGGCGGGACACCCTCGTCCGACAGAAGCTCGCCAAGGGCTACGAACGGGTGGGAACGGAGCGCGGAGCCGAGCGGACGGGTCAGGGCAATCCTGAACTCGAGGCCGCCATCGCTCAGGATCCAGATGATCTCGATGCACGGCTCGTCTACGCCGACTGGTTGATGTCGCAAGACGCCACGCTGGGCGAACTCATTGCGCTCGAGGTGCAACACGCCCGCACCGACGACGACGGACTCTTGAGCCGAATCGCACGATTGCGGGATCAATGTGCCGGTGAGGTCGCCGAACGACGCACGCTACGCTTGCGGTGGCGCTTGGGACTCATCCGAAGCGCAAGACTGTCGGTCATCGGCACGGGTTCGTCCCTCCTCGAACGCCTCTTTGCCCTTCCCGCAGCTCGAACGCTGACATCGATTCAACTCGAGACCCACCCCACCAAAAACCCAGCCCCTGATCGCATCGCGATGCTTCGGACCTTGGGCCGGCTGGCGGCCCCCCACCTGACCTCGGTGGCCCTAAAGCATCAGGGGCAAGAGGATGATGCCACCTTTGGGGACGCCGGAGCCTGGTGGACCGATCTGCCCGCCTTCGACACCTTGCTTCTCTCGACGCGATCGGCGAGCCTGCCCCTCCCCACCGACCGCCTTAGGGTGTTCGGCTTTGACGCCCCCGCCGGGCCTTGGGACACCTCGTTGACCCAGCCCTGGCCGAACCTCGAGCACCTCGTGCTTGCCCGCACCTCGGTCCCGTTTGCCACCCACCTCCTCACGTCGCTCGTCGCTCCGGAACTGCACACGCTGGCCTTGCATCACCTCGATCTCGAATCGATCCCCTGGCGCCACATCCTGCGAGGGCCGGTGGGCGCGCGGCTACGAACCATCGAATTGCTGGGTCTCGTTCCCTGGACGTTGCGAGGCGTGATGGACCGTCTGGGAGACCGGCTGCAGGTGCGATGGTGTGGAGGACGCGCCCCGCCTGCTGACGCCCGGCCCGAAGGCGCCCCGTGGCTGCAGATGGTCGTGAACCCACAGTATTCCGTTCCCTGGTAGCGCTTGTCGCGGAGGCCCCCATGGCGAGTTGGTATGAGTGGCTCTTCGGCGTCGAAGAGTCGACCCGAGCCGTCCACCTTGGCTTCAAAGTCGAGGATGACACGCTCGTGGCCCCCAACGGACAGCGGTTCGGCATCGGACGCTTTTCCACGCCGTGTCTCAAAACGCTCCGCCAAACCGGTGAAGCCCAAGGGGCTAAGGGGCGTGTGCGCGTCAACCACGAAGTGATCGGGGACGTTCTCGAACTCCATGCCCAACCCGAGAACGCAGGTGCCTTGTTTCAGGTCGCCTCCCAGCTCAACACGCTGGAGTTTCCTGGTCCCAACACGGTCCCCGAAGATGGCATCACCGGCTACGCCTCGGACCCTACTCAAGGACCGGCGTGTGCATTGGCAGCTGCCGCAGCCAGCGTCTACCGCAACGACTTCGTCCCTCTCGCGGGGGGCGTCGGCCAGCACCATGACACACAGATCGACCTGCTGTCAGATTTGGCCTTGCGCCTTGGTGAACCCGATGCCTATTTCACCGTGCGCAATGGCTACACCTTTTCGGACACCTCTCGCTTGAACCAACTTGCAAGACGGCTGCGCCAGGTCGGTCGCGAGGCCTGCCTCGACCAAATCCGCATTGGACTGCAAAGTCAGGTCGAGGTCACCTGGGCCCAGCGCTTCGTTCGACCCGAACGCCCCACCTTCGTCTCGCAAGCGTTCTGCAGCGCCATCTCGTGCGGCTATGTCGCCTCCGTGCCGCTCCAAGCGTGGACGCCACTCGCCACCCTCGTACTGGATGCCATGTACGAGGCCACCCTTTGGGCCACCATCCTCGACAAAGCGGAAGGACGAGGCAGCGGACGGGTGTGGTTGACCTTCGTGGGCGGAGGCGTGTTCGGCAACGAACCTGCCTGGATCGTCCATGCCATCCGCCGAGCCATCGACCGGGTGCGGGGCTTCGCGATCGACATTCGCATCGCGCACTATGGCGAACTCCACCTTGGCTACGCCAATGCGATCGATCACCGAGGCACGGAAGGTTGATCGCGTAAGCTTGGCTTACTCCTGATCAATCCAGCTTCGCATCGAGCCTCACCCAGCGGTAGACCGCGCGTTCGATGCCCTCCTCATCGAGCCAAAGCCGCAGTTCGCCCAGAACGGGCGTCGCTTGCCAGCTGCGGACCCACACCGAGTCCTCATCGGTATACGGCCCGTAGCGAGCCCGAAACCCGCCGGCTTCGACGACGACGTCCACCCCGGGGAGCGCGAGAAGTTCCGGAACCTGCGTCCCCACCCGGTGCGCAAGCACGACCCGTAGGTCGACCTTGGCCAACTGGGGCAGCACGCGCCTCACCGCCGCCACCGCATCGGGCCCCGTTACGCCGGTGACGCCAACCGTGTGATCACCGGCCGAAAACGTCCGGAATGCAGGAAGGAAATCGAGGTTCGCCGAGAGCCAGGGCAAGTCGGGCGTCGCTTCGACCCCGGGGCGCTCGGCCGCGGTGGCCAGAAGGCCATCAAACGGCGAGGCCTGCACCATTGCAGCGTCGGTGTCGCGGGACGTGGAGGCGAGCAGACCACCTACGTTGAGCGTGAGGATCGGCGTGTTCGGCGTCCGACGTCGCATCGAACGAACGACCGAGGCCATCCGATCGAGGCCCCCCAAAGGCTCGATCGAACAACCGCACGGCCCCACGATGCCCTCCTGCTCACTCGCGACGAGCAACACGACATCGGCATCGTCGGACACCAGCCGACGGCGCAGAGGTCCCTCGTTCGCGATCTCGGTGGTGACCTGCGGGGCGGCAGCCGCCCAGGAAAGCAGCGACGGAAGCATGCCTCGACCATAAGAGGAACGCATCGACCGTGGAGGATCGATGGCCATCCTCAAAGTGGCCCGCATGGGCCATCCTGTCCTTCGGCTCGAGGCGCAGCCGGTGCGTCCCGAGGACATCGCAACGGCGGGATTCCAACGCTTTTGCAACGATCTGCTGGAAACGATGATCGAGTACGACGGGGCGGGCCTGGCCGCTCCACAGGTGCACGTCCCCCTACGGGTCGCGGTGCTCACACTCGACGGCGAAGACGAGCCGCGCTTCTTTGTCAATCCCGAGGTGACCCCACTTGGCGAAGGTACGGCTCGCACGTGGGAAGGTTGCCTGTCGGTGCCGGGGTTTCGGGGGCTCGTGGAGCGACCCGACAAGGTCCGGGTGCGGGCTTTGATGCGTGACGGCAGCGAGTACGACGAAGTTCTCGAGGGTTTTTCGGCCGTCGTCGTGCAGCACGAGTTCGACCACCTCGATGGGGTGCTGTACGTCGACCGCGTGCTGCCACGATCGCTTTTGTTCCTCGAGGAGTACCGCCGTTGGGGCCCCCCCGAGGAGTACGCCGAGGTCGAGGCCTACGAGGACGAAGAAGGATTTATCGATGATGACGACGACGACGAGGAGGACACCGTGCCTTCCGCGTCGGTCACGGAGGCGTGATGGGACTGCTTTCCTGGCTGTTTCCAACCCCTGAGGACCGGGTGGCCCGCGCCCGCCGGTTCTTCGAACAGAACCGTCCGGACGAGGCTCGCCTGGAGTTGCTCGGCGTCGACCACCCCGATGCGCAGGAATTGCTGGCCCGCGCACACCGGGAACTCGCGGTGGCCAACCTCGATGCCGCGGTGTCTTGGGCTCGGGCCGGCGACGACGATCGCGTGCGCATCCACCTTGAACTCGCGGACCAATTCCACGAAGGGGGCCTCGAAGAGCGCTTTCGAGAGGCCCGCCGTGAAATGCGAGAAATGCGAGAGGCCCGTCGCGCGGTGGAGGCCGATGCCCAGCGGGAAGCCCAAGCCCGTTTGTTCGACCTCGACGTGCCCGAACAATTCGACGACGGCACCGCGGGCCTGCTTCCCCACGCCGACGATCCGGAACGGGAAGAAGTGGAGCAGCGCATCGCGCTGTTGATCGAAAACTACCCCGACGCGCTCGAAGGAACGGTTCGCGATCTTGGCCCTGAGTTCATCACGGCGGTGCTCGAACTCGAGAACGGCAACCCTCAAGACGCACTGATGGGGCTGCTCGATCTGCCCGACAAGCAGCCTCTGGTGCAGTGGGAACGCGCCCGGGCCGCTCATGCCTTGGGCGATGCCTCCTCCGCGGCGACCGCCCTCCGCGCGTTCGCCAAGTTTGCCAAGGGACACCACCGCATCGGCAACACCCATTCCGGCACCTACCTGGCCCAGCTTTTGGCCGAATCGGGGGAGCTTGACGAGGCCCTCCGGGTGCTCCGCGACGTGCGACGCAAGGCCCCCCAAGAGGGTGGCGCCTTGTTTGCGCAGCTGCTGATGGTGACGGGCGAACTCGAGAAGGCCGAAACCGTGACGAAAGACCTTCTCAAGAAGTCGCCCAAGGCGATGCCGCTTTACGGTCTGCTCGCGCGCATTCGTTTGGCCGGCGACCACCGGGTCGAAGCGATGCGCGCCCTGGAAGCAGGTCTCGAAGCCACCCATTGTCCACCTGGAAAGTGCGGCTACCAGCCACCGGACCTCGACGCGCACCGGCTGCTTGCCACGCTCTACCTCGAAGACGGCATCGAAACGCAACGAGCCCTTGAACTCTCTGCAACTGCGGCGAGCCTGGTCAACCGACCATCGTGGGACGACATCTACCTGCGCGCCCTCGTAGCGAAAGCGACGCAGGAACCCGATGCGATGGCCCTGGCCGAGCGACTACTGCAGTCGACGCCCGAGGACGATCCGCGGCGTCCAAAGGTCCTTGCGCTGACGAGCGCGAGCTAGCTGACTCGCGCAAGAGAAGCTTGCGCGAGTCTCATCAACGGCCAACGCGAAACCCAATCCCTCCGGTCACGGTGACCACGGGCTGCCCTTCCCACACGTCGGACTCCCGCTGACGGGAAGGCGCAAACCCGGCCCACCCCGAAGCCCGCACCTCGAAGCGCTCGGACAGGGCCCGCTGGAGGCGTGCGCCAACCCCCACATGGTAGGGAAACAGCACGCCTACGGTGCCTTGGAGCCACGATGTTCCGACGGCCACGTGCGGTACGGGACGTAGACGCACGGCCCGGTCGCCCGTGATGGCAACGGCAGGCGCCCCCAACGGTACGAACAAATCCACGCCAGCGCCGATCCACACCGGTCCGACGGCGGTAGCCCCCTGCAGGTACCCCCCGGTGGTGATGGCATTCACCGCGGCAAACGTCGGGTCGACCTCGACAGGGTTCTGCAGGTAAAAGTCTTGGCTACCAAACCATCCGCCCAGCACCCCCGCGGAGATCATCCAGCGGGCGTCTTCGGTTCCTTCGGCGGGAGGCGCTGGCGGGGCAATGACCGATGTAAGCACCCCCTCGCGAACTTCGAGCAACTCGACCCCGGATTCGGAGGGACGAGCCAGCCAGACCTCGCCCATCGCGTCGAGGAAAGGACGTAGATCATCGGGAATCGCGTCGCCGGCTTGGAGGGTTCGTCCAAACTCGACCAACCGACCCGGGGCAAGGCTCGCCCTAAGTTCGGTCCGTTGGCCCGACTGCACATTCGCGACGTAGCGCTCGATGACCACGCCTTGGCGCTGGACGTGGATCCAATGGCGCCCTGGGGCCAACGTGAGCTGCCCACCGGGAGCTGGCCCCGCCGGTCGCCCGTCCACGAACACCGTGTCGCGGGGGCCCAGTTCGGGCAACGCCACGAGTCCCGCCAGGCCCTCGGCAAACCGCGCACGTCGCTCTGCATAAGCGACCCGTTGCGGAGCCTCTGCCACGTCGTAAGCCGTAATCTCACGTTCCGGAGCGATGGCGTAGGCCTCGGCCCAGGGTCGTTCCACCGTGGTGCCAGCCACCTCGACCCGCCAGGGCCCTGCGCTGGGCGCTTCGGCCAACCGGTCGCCGTAGAGCCGGTTCACCGCGAATCCTTGGTACGCCAAGGCAGTAAACAGCTGGCCACGCGCGACGTCATCCGGCACCAACGTCAACGCGCCGATCGCCGGCTCCAGAATCTGCAGGATCAACGTCTCGCCATCGAGCTGCGATTCGAACTTGCGCGCGGATTCCAACGCCGCCGCGAGGTCTTGCCAAGCGTCGGCATCGGCATCCGTGCGTGCGGTCGGGGCAGCGCGAAGCATCACGAGCGGCAAGTCGGGTCGCCCAACCTCGGACCGCAGCGCCACCTGTGCGACATCTCCCGGCCCCGGAGGCGCGATCCACACGACATCCGCGGCCCACGCAGTCAGGCTGAGTACCGTCAGGAGCATGTCATCTCCTCCCCGTTGACTCGGCACGCGACGGTGCGTGGCGCAGTCACCTCGACCACGCTCTGGTAGTCGACGCCAAGGTAGTTCGCCCGGACCTCGCATGAACCTGCCGGAAAGCCCTCGATGCGCGCCGAAGAGGTCCCGCGAGCCTCGACGGTTCCACAGCCCACCCAGATCCCCGAGGCGTTCTTGAGCGTAAAGAGGGCTTTGCTGACCTCCACCGTCGGCTTGGACGGGCCCTTTGGACGAGGCCGGGGGGCGAGCTTGGGCGCCACGGGAGCAACGGAGGGCGTGGGTTTTGGCTGCACCGAGGTGGGTCCCACCTCCGACACGGGCGCAGGGGCAAACTCGAGCGACGTGCCCGGTGCCATGGCCTCCACGGCAGGGCGCTCGGAGGCCCCTCGCACCACGTCGAAGGTGATGAAACCCGCCACGGCAAACGCCACCAGACCCGCTCCCCCGACCAAGACCCCCAACAACGCCGCCACCGCCGTCCATGAAGGAAGGCGCGCACCCGTGCTGGACAGGCCGCTGGGATCGAGCGAGTCCGACCGCAGCACCGTGGCCTCGTCACGCGAGCCCTCTTCGAGAACCCCCTCGGCGGTGTCGCCCACCTCGGCGGTGGAGGACCGCAAGCGAGGCACCACGCGGGCCGCGAACGCTTGCAGCGACTCGCCGGGCAACGACGCCACCGCCCCAGCCCACGCTTTTGAGACCTCAGAGGCCGTGGGTCGTTCACCAGGCTCCGCCGACAACGTCTGAACCAAGGCCGAAAGCGCATCACTCCAGGCCGGCGGTGCGTCTGGAGGCGGCGTGAGCCGTGCGATGGCCTCGCTCACCAACGTCGCGTGTTGCTTGGGCAGGGCCGGCGTTCGGCCCAACGGTTCGCCACAAAGAAGTTCGTAAACCGTCGCCCCGAGCGCGTACACATCGCCCGCGGCGGTATCGCCCTGCCCCAAGATGCGTTCGGGCGCCATGTAGCGCTCCGTTCCTACCCATCCCACGCCCTTGGTCTGATGCTCCCGGCCCTCGAGCGAAAACCGAGCCACGCCAAAGTCAAGCACCTTGACCTCGGCTTCCGCGGTGATGCGCACGTTCGACGGCTTGATGTCGCGGTGAACCACATTGAGGGGTTGACCATCCGAATCGGTCGCCGCACTCGCCGCCGCAAGGGCGCGCCCAATTCCCGCGCCAATGGCAAACGCGGCCGCCGGCGGAACCGGACCCTGGTGCGAAAGCACTTCGAGGTCGACGCCGGGAATGTGGTCCATCACAATGGCCCACCGCTGCCCCAACCGAACCAGATCGAGCACCGCCACGATGTTGCGGTGTTGAAGCTGGCCGAGGACCCGTGCTTCGTCGCGCATCCGAGTTTCTGCCTCGGTCTTCCGAGCCACGCTGCTATTGAGGACCTTGAGGGCCACCAGTCGGCGAAATCCGCCTTCAGACTCCTGTTCGGCGAGGTAAACGCGCCCAAAGGCTCCCTCGCCGAGAATCCGCTTGAGGTGGTAACGACGCCCTGAAGGTCGCGGAGAACTCATGGGCAGGTCACTCCATCCGGCGCTTCGAGGGTGACTTCGACCTGGGCCTCGGGGCCGAGCGGCAAGTGGTTGTTGGTGACCAAGCTGACCGAAAGCAACACGTTCGACCCATCCGAGAAGGATTCGCGGTCGTAGTCATCACACCACGTGGCGGCACTACGGCAAAAGCCGCGTTCCAGACTTGGCCCTCCATGCCAATGCCCTTCGCCGTCTACGGGTTCACGGTCGTCTTCAGGGTCCACCAGCGTCAGTCCATCGATGTCAACCACGAGGATGGTCTCGATTTCGCAGTTGTCGTTGAGGGTCAGGGTCTGACCTTGCTCGGGAAACTTCACTTCGATGGCAGGGCCAGCATTGACGGTGATGGGATCGGGCGGAGCACAGGCCATCACGATGGACCCGATCAGCAACGCGACGCGAAACGACATGACATCCTCTCTTCATCAGGGCGGACCGGGTTCGCCGCGATAGGCGTCCCGAAGGAGGCCGGACCGTTGGCTTACGACCATCAGACGATTGAGCCCAAGTGGCAAGCGTGGTGGGCCGATCATGGCACGTTCCACGCGACCGAGGACCCGTCGAAACCAAAATTCTACGTGCTTTGCATGTTCCCCTACCCGAGCGGTTCGGGGCTCCATGTCGGGCATCCCGAGAGCTACACCGCCGTAGACATCATGGCGCGGTTCAAGCGAATGCGGGGATTAAACGTTCTTAATCCGATTGGCTTCGACAGCTTTGGCCTTCCCGCAGAACGGGCTGCGCAGCGGGAAAATCGTCACCCTGCCGAAATCACGCGCGAAAACATCGCGTACTTTCGGCAGCAGATGCAGGCCCTTGGGTTTTCGTTCAACTGGGAACGCGAAGTCTCGACCCACACCGTCGAGTACTACCGCTGGACCCAGTGGATCTTCCTGAAGCTTCACGAGCAAGGCCTCGCCTATCTGGCCGAGGTTCCGGTGAACTGGTGCCCCGCTCAGGGGACGGTGTTGGCCAACGAAGAAGTCGTCGATGGGCGCTACGTCGAAACGGGCGACCCGGTCGAGCGGCGCCTCATGAAGCAATGGATGCTCAAGATCACGGTCTACGCCCAGCGGCTGCTCGATGATCTCGAAGGCCTGGATTGGCCGGCCGGCATTCTCAAGCAACAGGCGGACTGGATTGGGCGCTCGGAAGGAGCCGAGGTGCGGTTTGAGGTCGCGGAGCACGACGATTCGTTCGTGGTCTACACCACCCGCCCAGACACCCTGTTTGGCGCCACCTACTGCGTGCTGGCCCCCGAGCATGGGCTCGTCGAATCGATCACCACCGACGCTCAACGGGCCGAAGTCGAAGCCTACGTCGAACAGGCCCGCAACCGGTCGGACATGGACCGTCAACTCGCCGCCGAAAAAGAGAAGACCGGGGTCTTCACGGGAGCCTACGCGGTGAACCCGGTCAACGGCGAAAAGGTCCCGATCTGGGTCGCCGACTACGTCCTGGTGACCTACGGCACCGGGGCCATCATGGCGGTGCCCGCTCACGATGAACGCGACCACGCGTTCGCCAAGAAGTTCGGCATCGAGATTCGCCCGGTCTACGACCCTGGCAACGACCATGACTTCAACGAGGCGGCGTGGCCGGGAGAAGGCAAAGCCGTAGGCTCGGGAGAATTCGACGGGCTCACCGTCGAGCAGTTCAAGCCCGCGATCCTCGATTGGCTCGAGAAGCACGACAAGGGCGAGCGAAAGATCAACTACAAGCTCCGGGACTGGCTGTTCTCCCGGCAGCGGTATTGGGGCGAGCCCTTCCCCATCGTCCACCTCGACACGGGCGAAGTGGTGCCCCTGCCCTACGATGACCTACCGGTGACGCTTCCCCACGTCGATGCCTACCGACCCACCGAAGACGGCCGCCCTCCGCTGGCCCGCGCCGACGAGAGCTGGCTGCGCACCGAAGTGAACGGCCAGCCCGGTACCCGCGAGACCAACACGATGCCCCAGTGGGCGGGAAGTTGCTGGTACTACCTGCGCTACATGGACCCGCACAACACCGAGCTGCCCTTTTCGCAGGATGCGGTCAACTACTGGCAGAACGTCGACCTGTACATCGGTGGGGCCGAGCATGCCGTGCTGCACCTGCTCTACGCTCGGTTCTGGCACAAGGTGCTCTTCGATTGTGGCCTGGTGCCGACGAAAGAACCGTTCCAGCGGCTCTTCAACCAAGGGATGATCCAGTCGTACGCCTACCGCGAGGAAGCCGGTCGCTACTACCATCCCGACCAGGTCGAGCAGCGCGCGGGCGAGCACGTCGAAATCCGGAGTGCTCACTCGGGTGAACCCGTCCAGACCGATTGGTTTACCGGCGAAGGCACGGCCGTCGAACAGACCCTCGGCAAGATGGGCAAGTCGCTCAACAACAGCGTCGACCCCCTCGATATCAGTCGGAAGTACGGCGCCGACACCCTGCGCATGTACGAGATGTTCATGGGGCCGCTCGAGCAGGCCAAACCATGGCAGACCAGCGGCTGCGAAGGCATTCACCGTTTCCTGTCTCGCGTTTGGCGTCTATTCCTCGACGACGGTGATGGCGCCCGGAACTTTGGCGAGACCTCGGCTGAGGTCAAGCGTGCGTTGCACCTGGCCATTCGTGAAGCCACCGACGGCATCGAGGCGTTGAAACTCAATACGCCGATCAGCCGCATGATGGAGTTCGTGAACGCCTGCAAGGGCCAACTCCCTGCCGAGGCCGAGGCCCTCGACTTCCTGCGCATCTTGTCGCCGTTCGCTCCGCACATCGCCGAAGAACTCTGGGAAAAGCTCGGCCACACCACCTCGATCGCCCACGAGACGTGGCCCGAGGTCGACGAACGTGCCCTCGTGCTCGACGAGGTCGAGATGGCGGTGCAAGTCAACGGGAAAGTCCGCGCGAAGATCAAGGTGCCCTCATCGGCCGACAAGGACGCCGTTTTGGCGTTGGCCAAGTCCGATGACAACGTGATTCGCTACCTGGACGGCAAGACGCTGAAGCGCGAGATCGTGGTGCCCGGCCGGCTCGTCAACCTCGTCGTGGGGTAGCCGTCCTGCAACGCTGCTTGTATGCTGACGAGGTAGCACTCGCTTTTGTGAGGCAGGCCCGTGAAGCTCGAGATCGGCCAGGTCATCCACAACTTCGTGATCGAGCGGGTGTTGGGGTCGGGCGGGACGGCCATCGTCTACCTCGTCCGCGACCGGCACGAGGGCTCCTACCATGCCCTCAAAGTGCTCACGGTCAGCTCCCCCGCCATTCGTGAACGGATGCGACGCGAGGGGGAGGTCCAATCGGCCCTCCACCACCCCAACATTGTGCCGGTGCGGGATGTCGTCGATCTCGAAGGCTCCCCCGCCCTGGTCATGGAGTACGTCGAGGGGCCATCGCTCGACGCTGCGTTGCGGCGTTACCGCCTGACCCTGACCGACGCTGAACTGTTGTTCGGCGGCATCCTGGCCGGCGTGCAGGCGGCTCACGAATCGGAGCTGGTGCACCGCGACCTGAAGCCAGCCAATGTGTTGCTCGCCAGCACCGTCGAAGGGTTCGTGCCCAAGGTGACGGACTTTGGGCTCGCCAAGATCATGATCGACATTCCCGGGCTCGCCCATACGCGCGCCGGGATTTCGATGGGCACCCCTTCCTACATGGCTCCCGAGCAGATCCGCGACGCCGGCAGCGTCGATCGGCGCGCCGACCTGTGGTCGTTGGGCTGCCTGTTGTACGAGTTGATGACCCGGCGACGGGCGTTTCCCGGCGAAGAAGCCCTGGCGATTTACAACAACGTCGTCGACGCAACGTACATCCCCCCACGCGAATGGGTCCCCGAGCTGCCCGACCGGGTCCACGATGCCATCTTGGGCTGCCTTCAGCTGGACCCGAGCGATCGCATCCCCGATTGTTCTACGTTGCTCGACGTGCTTCAGGGCAAGCTCGAGTGGGAAACCCAAACTACGGTGCTCAAACGGCCCGCCTGGCTCCTCGAAGGCGACTCCACCGAAGACCCACTGCCCGGTCTTCCCGACCGCTTTTCGAACCAGGGACCTGACGTTCCTCCGTTGGGCACCTCGGTTGGGGGCGAGCTTGTGCTCGAGTCCCCAGGGGAACCGGCGGAGGTCACCCTCCCGGTCATCCCCACCACCCAGATGGGCCTCGAGGCCTCCGATCTCATCACCGACGATGACATTGCTCCGCCCATCGCCGCAGTGGTTCAAGCCCAGACCACAGGGCACGACGAACGCCGAAGCGCCTTTGACGATGAAATTCCCACCGTTGCGGTACGTCTCGAACCCATTCCTACGGGCGAACTGCCCTCTCGAGCCCCTCGCAGCCGGGTGTCCTCCCAGCCCTTCGAACGGCCTCCATCACGGCGTGGCCCCCGCCTGCCCGTGCTCTTTGGGGCCACCGCCGCGATCGTCTTGCTGTCGGCGGTTGCGATTGGCGCGTCGGCCAGCGTGATCAACATGGTGCTGTCCGACGAGGCGCCCCAAGAAGTCAGCTCGGCCATCGTCGAACCCCCCCCGCCGCCCGCGTCACCGACCGTCGCCCCTAAACCCGCTCCCATCGGGGTGAAGCGCCCTACGCCAGAGCACGCCAATGCGGCGATGGTCACCACGAATCCGGCCCCTCCAAAGGCCAAGGCAACGCCGAAGCCCCCCATTGCCACGCCGGCCCTCGAGTCCAAACCTGAGCCTCAACCTGTGGTCGCTCCTGCGCCACCGGTCGCGCCCGCTCCCCCGGCCCCTGAACCGCTGAGCGCCAAGGTCGCGCCCGTGCCAGAGCCTGAAAGCAACGGCATCGCGTCGATCGAAGGGGTTCAGGTGCGAGGGTCCATGCGCGTCGCACAGGAGGCCGGCAGTGCCGAGCCTATCTCCCTTGAAGTTCGCTTTTTGTCCAACCCGTTGGCCGCCCTGGTGTTCGTCGATGGCCGTCCGGTCGGGCGCACCCCCAAGAAGCTCGAGCTGACCCGTGGCACCTACGACATTCGAATGGAAAGTGGTGACGACGTAGGACGATTCTCGGTCGCCGTCGCTCCTGGCCAAAACGCGATGTTCTGCTACAAGTTTGCCGACGGACAGCAGTACGACGGGCGTTGCCCCTGAGGCGCAGAACGGGGTAAGACCGCTGGGCCATGATGTTTTGGTTCTTCGTCGAAGCGGCCTTTGCCCAAGGATGCCCCGATATCTCCGGCCTCGTGAGGTCGGCATGGTCCGCCTACGAGATTGCCGAGCTTGACCAAGCGCGCAGCGCCTTGGCCGAGGCGGGTGACGCGCTGTCCTGTCAAAACAGCATCGTCCGTCGAGAGACGTTGCTCGACCTGTTTCGCCTCACCGCTCAGGTCGCGCTGACGCTCGAAAACGAGCCGCGAATGGTGGCGGCGCTCGAGCGCGCCGTGGCGGTGGATCCGCGGCCAGACGCGCGGCCAGGGGCGCCCTACTCGCCCGAACTGGTCGCAGAATGGGATGTCATCGCCAAACGCGCCCGCCAGACGCTTGTGCAGGTCGAGGTGACGGGCGTAGGGGTGGTGTATGTCGACGGCCGGCTCACCGACGCGCCAAACCCGCTGTTCGTCACCCGAGGCCTGCATCTCGTTCAAACGCCGCTGGCCCGGGGCTTTCGCTCCGAAGTCGTGCTGGTGTCCGGCGACTACGTCATCGCGACGCCTGGAGGGGCGTCCGGTGCGGTCCCTCCCACCTCCCCACCCAACATTGACGCCTTGCGCCCCGCTCCGATCACGCCGCCCCCCACCGTCAGAACCGAGCCAAACCGGAGCCGCCGACGCCGCGGCATCATCGCCGGCACGGCGGGCGCCTTTTTCGGCGCCGCGGCCGCATTCACGCTTGGGTCTGCGGCGATAAGCGAACGCTCGTTCCAAAACTCGTCCTACAACGGTCCTGTGGTGCCGTTCTACGAGATCGAACGCGGAGATCCGCGCTACGAAGAGGCCCGGCGCCGAATCATCGAGTTTGATGCCGGCAATATCAATCTGCTCTACGGCATCGGCTACGGCTCCGCCGTGCTCAGCGGAAGCCTCCTCACGGTGGCGTTGGCTCCGTCGAAGCGGGCTCGGGCGGTTCAGGCAACGACGCGTTGACGGCCGCCGCAACCCACGTGGCGGCCTCCGGCTCGAGGTGCTCGAGCGTGCCCAAGATGCGCCCCCCGTGGCCTCGCAGCTCGAGCGTCGATCCGTCCGCTACGCAAGATTCGATCTGTTCCCAAGAAAACCGCTCTCCAGCCCAGGACAGGCTGTGGGCTTCTCCTTGGACCTCGGCCGGAAAGAACGCCGCGCCGGCCGACAACGCATAGAGCAGTCCGCCAAACAGAATGCTGCCCCCGATGATGGGCGCATGGCTGCCTTCCGCCGAAGCCATCACTTGGGCGATCACAAACCCGACCAGCCCAAAGCCCACCATCACGGCAAAGGCCATCGCGAGGTTGAAGGCTGGAGCCGGACTTAGGCGCACGAAGAAGCCATCGTCGAGCGGGCGAACGACGAGGCCACGCGAAGGAGGAGGACCCGGATCGATGCGTGCCATGGCGCGTGCGTATCACTCGGTTCGGGTGGTGTTTCGTTGCTGCCGACGGCGGAACACCACCGCAAGCACCTTCGCCACCGGCACGAACAAGTCGGTGGGCACCGCATCCCCCACTTCACAACGCTTGTAGAGCGCCCGGGCGAGGGGTCGGTTTTGGATACGGGGTACCGCGGCCTTCCGGGCTTCGCTGCGGATGCGCGCCGCAAGATGGTCGGCGCCCTTGCACAGCACCTTGGGCGCTTCGTCGTGGGCCCGGTCGTACTTGAGCGCGACCGCGAGGTGGGTGGGGTTGGTGACCACGACGTCGGCATCACGGACCGCATTGAGGCTGATGGCGAGCGCAATCTTTCGAGCGCGTTGACGACGAAATGCCTTGAACCGAGGATCTCCCTCTTGTTCCTTCTGGTCGTCCCGAAGTTCACGATCCGTTCGCTTGAGCTGCTCGAGCGTCCGCTGGTAGCTCGCGGCATAGTCGATAGCCGCGATGACGATGATGATCGGCGCCGCGGCCAAGACGGCCGACCAACCTAAGTCCACGAGCAGCTGAAGCAACTGGCCGACCGTCAGCGTCGCGGCCCGAGGCAATGCCGCGATCTTCGGCCACAACGCGAGGAGGACGGTCGCACCAATCACCAAGATCTTCGCCACACCCTTGGCGAGCTCGAGCAAGGGGGTCCACGACAGATACGTCTGCTGAAACCCTGAAACGACGTCGAGCCGCTCCCATTTCGGCTCCAACGCCTTGGGCGCCAGTTGCAGTCGCGACTGGGCAATGCTGGCCAGCGTCGAGGCAACAAGCGAGGCCGCCAACGGCACCGAAATGCTCAAAGCCAACAACACGAGCGCTTCATTCAGCAGCCCGTGCGCTCCGGTCAAGGTCAGGTTGTAGGGACCTTTGCCGTCGAACCAGGTGACGGACGCCCGTACGAAGGCGTCGTGGACGGGGCCCGGGAACAACACCCACGCGGCCGCAGCCGAAATGACGACCGCCGCGGCATTGACGTCCGCCGACCGAGGCATTTGCCCCTTTTCAGCCGCCTCACGCCACTTCTTCTCACCGGGGTCGTGTTTCCGGTCACCCGCGTCCTCGTCGGCCATCTACATCCCAAGCCAGCTTGGGAAGGCCGCGATGATCTTCTTCATCGCATCGGCATGGAGGGTGAGGATCCACGGGAGCGATAGCCAGAACAGCGTCATGCCACCGATCGTCGTCGCCGTGAGGCCGATGGAAAAGAAGACGTTCATGCGGGGGGCCAGCCGGGCGAGAATCGCCACGAGCACATTCACCACGAACACCATGGCCAACATCGGCCCCGCGAGCTGCACTCCGAGCGTGAAGTGCCACCCCACCGTGGCGATGATGGCCTGTGGCAGGTCAGGAGACGGCGCAAGGTGACCCGGAGGCACCTTGGTGAAGCTGTCAGCCAGCATCTGCAGGACATACAGGTGAAGGCCCATCCCCAAAAAGACCATGCCCGACAGCCACGATGCCACGGTACCCACCATCGTCGACGTTTGGACCTGCAAGGGGTCGAACATCGTGGCCATCGCGAGGCCCGTCTGCATGCTCATCAGTTCCGCAGCGAGCGACAACGACTGGAAAATCGCCCGAATGCCCAGCGTCGTCAGAAAGCCGTAGAGCACCTCCACCCCCACGAGCACGATGACCGCATCGAGGGTGGCGGGGGCGGCCGTGATGGGAAGCGTGGGCAAAATCAGTATCGTCACGCCGACGGTGACCAACACGATGGCCTGGCGGGGCGTGCCCAGCGTCGAGAAGATGGGCAGTCCCGCCACCACGGCCGCCAATCGGCTGAACGCGAGCACCAGGGTGAAGACGGCATCCGCCAGCATGGGTCAGCCGACAGGAATCGACAAGAACATTTGCTGAGCGAAGGTCACCGCGACCTGGAGCATCCATCCGCCCGCTACGGCGACGACCAACATGGCAGCCAGAATCTTCGGAACGAAGACGAGGGTGACTTCCTGCACCTGGGTCACCGCCTGCAGCACGCTAATCACCGTACCAACCACCAAACTTGCAAGGAGCAGCGGTCCCGCCACGTAGAGCATGGCGAGCAATGCGGATTGTCCTAGGGCTACGGCCCCTTCGATGGTCATCGAATGCCTCCCACCATGCCGGCAACAAGCAGCCCCCAGCCATCCATCAACACGAACACCAGCAGCTTGAAGGGCAGTGACACCACGACGGGAGGCAACATCATCATGCCCATCCCAAGGAGGACGCTGGCCACCACGAGGTCAACCACGAGGAAGGGCAGGTAAACCTTCACGGCGATGGTGAAGGCGGTTCGCAGCTCCGACAGCACAAATCCGGTCACCACCACGGGCGTCGGAATGTCGTCGAGGGTCTCGGGACGTGCCTGTCGGGCGAGCTTCATGGCCGCAGCAAGGTCGTCTCGGGCCACATTCTTGAGCATGAACGACCGCATCGGACCCATCGCCTTGGGATAGCTCTCCTCGATCGACGCTTGCCCTGAAATGAAGGGATGAATCCCCTCAGACCACGCCTTCTGTGTCGTCGGCTGCATGACGGTCATCGTCAGCACGAGCGACAAGCCAATCAGCACCTGGTTCGGCGGAGATTGCTGAAGGCCCAATGCCTGACGCAGCAGCGAAAACACGATGATGAATCGCGTGAACGGCGTCATGGCCAAGATGACCCCAGGCAACAGCGTCAACGCGGTGAGCGTGAGCACCAGCCGGACGCTCATCGAAGCCGCCTCGGGCGCCGCGTCGGAGGCGACGCCCACGAGCGCGTCCCCCACCGATGGCTCCGCGGCGTGCGCCGGTCCCGCGACCAGCCACACGGCGAGCATCAACCCTAAACATCGCAGTAACGGCAAACCCGCCCTCCGCGTCCACCATCGGTCGCCGGAGGCCTGCGTTGAGCCGCGGTCGCTCGCCTTAGTCGGCTAGATGCTCTTCCATATCGGCCAGGAGCTGACGAGCGGGGCCCGTACGATTGTTACGAATGCACTTCTTGTAGGCCTTCCAGAGGTCGGCGAGGAAGGTGTCTTCGGTGAGCCGATGTTCATCTGGGTTCGGGTCGGTCGTGGGCAAATCGACCCCCGCGATGCACCGACGACTGTGAAGGTTCTTCACGGCCGAGAGGAACAGTCGAACCGCTTCAGGCTCACCTCGGCGCTCCAGCTCGAGAAAAGTCTGCCAAGCCACACTCTCGGGGAGCGTGCCATCGTCCGTTCGAATCACCCGAATCTGCCGGATGAGGTCCCTCGATGTGCTCGCATCATCGACCAGCGACCGGACCATGAACCCTCCATTCTCTCGTTCACACGCCTATGGCTCCACTTTTGTGGTACGCCACCCCCGCGGGGCGGGTAAGTTAACACGTTGGGGTCCAAACCCCGGAGAGTCCGTGATTGCCTGGCTCCTCGCCTGTGGGCCCAAAGTCGACATCGGCCCCGTCCCCGTCGAAACGTGGGCCTCCCCGGCACCCGTGGTTCACGTAAACACTACGAATGACCCCGACATTCACCTTCTGGCAATGGTGCGGGCAGGTTCGGGGTTCGACCCTATCGGAGAAGAAGGGTTGGCCTGGCTGGTCGCCCACGCTCTGCCCGCTCCCCTCGAGGTGAGCGTCGATACCGAATGGGTCACCGCACGCCTGCGATGTCCTCGTAGCGAAGCGTCTCGCTGCATCGCAACCTTCGCCGAGGCCGTTACAACCCCTCGCTTCGAGGACTGGTCCACGCTGCAGCAGGCCGCCCTGACGCGCATCGAAACGCCCTCTTCGTTGGCCGACGAGGTCCTTCACGCCGTGCTGTTCGAGGGCCATCGCACCGGCCACCCGGGGGCCGGGCGCTCCGGCGTGGTGCCTTCGCTCACCCCCGAGCAGGGGCAATCATTCTTCGAACAGCATTATCGTCGAGCAACCTTCGTGGCGGGAACGGCCGGAGCCGAAGCCGAAGCCTGGGCGGACGCCCTCGCCGAGGCCCTGCTCGTCATCCCCAGCGGCCCCCCAGCCGATGCGGCCTGGATTCGACCGCCGACCTTTGCGTCGCGCGGCCTGGTCGTGCTGCCCCCCCCGGTCGACGAAGCACCGACGGACGTTCGTGCCGGCCAAGTGCTGCGCCTCGCCCCCGACCATGCCGATTGGGTGGCTCTGCACGTGGGTGTCGCCGCCCTCGACGCGCGACTCAAGACGGCGCTAGGCCAACAGGCGTTCGCAACCCTCGACGCGGGGCCAGCCAACCCCAAGGACCCCACGCGCGTGCGTCGCACAGTGACGCTTCGGGTCGGCGCCAGCGCGATTGGAAACTCGCTTGAGATGTTGGACGTGCTCGTGTCGCAGGTGGAGCGATGGCACGAACAAGGCCTTGGGGACGCCGAGTTCACACGCATCCGAGACAATCTGCCGGCGGCGTGGACCCCTCAAACGACCGAACGTGCGCTGGCGGAAGCCGTGGCGGAACACGCCGCGGGTTGGCCGTTATGGCCTGTTTCGCCTTTGTCTTCGTTGTTGCGCGGGCAAGTCGATGGGGCCATCAAACGATGGGTGTCGCCCAACCGTTTTCAACATGTGATGGCCGGCAACCCGGAAGTCACCGATGAACGTTTCGGTGACAATGTCGTCGAACTCCCCATGGACCCGTTTCGTTGATTGCACATTATTGCAAAATTCGCAAACTCGACCGAGCGACCCCGAGCAGGAGTCGGCTAATCTGACCGCGCCTTTTTTTGAGGCCCGAACGAAGTCGGCCGGGATCCCAGCCGGGCAGTATCCTGCAAACTCTCCGTGAAACGTCGATGGTGCGAAAAAGTCCCGGTGAGACGATACGCAACCGCAGGTCCGCCGGTTCGCGAGGCAATCGTTTACCCTATGCATTGCTGTCACAAAGCATCTCAGCACTGTCGTTCGCCAGGATGCGGCAGCAAGATCCTGTAAATGAACTCGCGTTGGTATTCACATACTAGAACACCGTTCCAATGACCCATCTGGCGAATCGAGGTACCCATGTCTCATGCCTTCGTACCTCGACACTGACCCCCGACGTGACCGTATTCTCCAAGCCGCGCTTGTCCTCTGTCTGGAGCGCAATCCCGAGTCGGTGACCATCCAGCAGATACGCGGTCTTTCCGGCGCTTCTACCGGGAGTATTTATCACCACTTTCGCGACAAGCAGGGTCTGTTCTTTGAGTTGTTCCTGACCGCCACCCGCAACTACCACGCGACGGTCCTTGAGGCGGTGGAGTTCGCGACGGGGCCGCGAGCGTTCGTGCGAGCCGTCGTCCGCTCCCACCTCGACTGGATGACCGAGCATACGAGTTTGGCGAGGTTCATGCAGTCGGCTCGGCGTTCCGAACTGGTGCGAGGCGATGAGCCCGATGTCAAGGAGCAGCACCGCGACTTCGTCGATGCCGTCTGCCAGCATCTGGCCCCGTGGGTCGACGCCGAACAGATTCGTCGACTGCCGTGCGACATGACGATGGCGG
Source organism: Myxococcota bacterium (assembly GCA_039208735.1). Taxonomy (GTDB): domain Bacteria; phylum Myxococcota_A; class UBA796; order UBA796; genus DRPG01. The sequence continues at coordinate 29,172 of JBCCQY010000028.1, forward strand.
TCATGCTGGGTCCCATGGAGCACTACACGGCGGAATGGCTCATGGGCCGGACGCTGACCGAACCTAGCCAGGCGTTCGGCTTGCTGTCTGAGGCAGCCTGGGAAGCGCTGCGCGTCGTTCCTTCGATTTAGGCTATTCGGAGAGCCTGCCAATTTTGGTATTCTGAACTTAATTTTTGACAATCTGTCCCACTGATTCGCACACGCGAAGCGAGCAGGTGGGATAGTTTGTGCGGAACTGCGGTGGTCACCTTCACCAGCATCCGGCACCTTGAGGACAGAACCAAGTCCTGGAGGCGCCATGGATGCGACGCCGAGGCGGCGAGCCGTCCCCATCGAGGTCCCGTCCCCTCGCTACGTCGTGTGGGAACTCACGCTGCGCTGTGACCTCGCTTGTCGCCATTGTGGGTCTCGCGCCGGAGGAGCCCGTGAACGCGAACTCTCCCTGGCCGAGTGCCGCGACGTGGTCGACGAGCTGGTCGCCCTCGGTACGCGCGAAGTCGTGTTCATCGGGGGAGAGGCGTATCTGCACCCTCACTGGCTCGGGGTGGTTGAACATGCCGCGGCACAGGGCCTCCGTTGTCTAATGACGACCGGCGGACGCCGATTCACGCCCGCGCTTGCCGAACGTGCGGCCGCGGCCGGTTTGGCCCAGATCAGCGTCTCCATCGACGGATTAGAGGCGACACACGACCATCTTCGGGCGATTCCGGGTAGCTTTCAGGCCGCGCTCGACACCCTCCGAAACGCGCGGGCGGCGGGAATTGGCATTACCGCCAACACCCAATTCAATCGGCTGAATCTGCCCGAACTCGAAGAGCTCGCCGACGTTCTGCTCGATGCCGGTGTTGAAGCGTGGCAAACCCAGATCACAGGTCCTATGGGACGCGCCGCGGACGGTCGGGACTGGCTTTTGCAGCCCTATGACCTGTTGGACCTCGTGCCTCGCCTGGCCGCGGTCGCACGACGCGCCAAGGACCGGGGCTGTCGGATTGTGGCCGGAAACAACCTTGGCTATTTCGGACCTTACGAGTCGGACCTTCGCGCAGGTGGCTACTTTCAGGGCTGCGTGGCCGGGCGCTACGTGCTGGGTATCGAGTCGAACGGCGACATCAAAGGGTGTCCCTCCCTTCCGAGTGCGCCGTATGTCGGAGGCAACGTCCGCCACCGACCCCTCGCCCAGATCTGGGCCGAGTCCGAACGACTTTCCTTCACTCGGGACAATCGAAAATCCGAGCTGTGGGGCCACTGTGCGACGTGCCACTACGCCGAGGTCTGCCAAGGCGGCTGCAGTTGGACCGCCCATACCTTGCTGGGGCGTCGCGGAAACATGCCGTACTGCTACCACCGCGCTGAGCAACTGAAGGCACGCGGCCTTCGCGAACGCGTCCGTCAGGTGGAACGCAGCGAACGGCGACCTTTTGATTTTGGACGCTTCGAGCTTTGTGAAGAGCCATGGGAGGATGGACATGTGGAAGTGTGAGACGTGTGAGCGGCATGTGCTGCCGGTGGTGCAGGTGTGCCCCTTCTGCACGACGCTGCGGGTCGCAAGTTGGTCTACCGCAGTCGTGACGCCGATCGTGCTGTCCGCGTGCTACGGCGCCCCCCCGTGCGCCGACGACCAAGTGACCGACCAGGACAACGATGGCTTCGTCGTGCCGCTCCCCAACCAAGCCTGTTGGCCGGCTGGTGAACCCGACTGCGACGATACCGACGCCACCGTGAATCCTGGCGCAGCAGAGATCTGCGGCGACGGCATCGACAACAACTGCGATGGCATCGAAGCCGACCCCTCTCAAATCGAAGTCTGCAATGGGCTGGACGACGACTGCGATGGAGACATCGATGAAGACGACGCCTGCAACTTCAGCGACACGGGGACCGACACCGGCCCGGATGGCCCCTCCACCGCGGCGGCCTCCATCTCCATCGACTGGTCGAACGGCCTCACCACGTGCAGCGATGCGGGGGTTCAAACACTGACCATCGCCCTCCGTACGCAGGTCGATCAGCCGGCTTCCGTAAGCCAGGACGTCGCCTGTGCCGAGACGGTGATCGTGGAAGGGCTGCCCGAAGGAGCGTGGCTCATCGATGCCAAGGGTGAAGCGACCGATGGCCTGCGAACGTGGCAGAGCGCCTCACGAGTCATCAGCCTGACGCCCGACGAAACCGAATCTACGGGCCTCGAACTGACCTGCAGCGCCGAGGACCCCACCCACTGCGGGTGAAACGCTGGCCCCCGCCGGGTGAACCCCAGATGAAATCCAGCATCTCGGCCCCAAATTCGCGATCGATGGGGCCGGGATTCAGCTTGCTCACGGGCCCTCCTCCTCCATAGGCAGAGGCTACGGAGGAACCATGTGGATGCTGTTGTGGAGCGCGCTCGGCTGTGGACTGGCGACGTCCCAAGATCTCTGGCTTGACGTTCAGATCAAGGAGTCCCCCCAAATCGACGTTCACCTTCCGGCGAACTGGATGCTCGACGCAGAAGAGCCGCTCACCATCGAGACCCCAGACGGCTCCATCGACCTTCGGGACGAAGCGCGGCAGCTCAACCAGAGTCCGGTCCGAGGGTCCCGGTCCTGGACGCTCGATGAACGCACAAAGCTCACCCTCCGCGAATTGAAGCCCGGAAAGGCCAAGGCGGAACGCATTCGCGTGGGTGCCTCGGGCCCTCGTGGCTTCGGGCTGGGCATTGGTGTGCCCCTCAACCCCAACAAACTCGGTCCGGTCCGCACCGCGTTCGATGCCAACCTGGACGTTCATGGGCTCGAGGTGGACTACGGCACTGCGTTTTGCGAACAGCTCGCGCGTTCGGCGCCCACCACCCTGTTGAAGGTCACGGGTGGCAAGGGGGGCGGCTTCACCGTGGCCACCGAGTAGCCATCGCGAAGGGGCCACGAAGGAACCACGAAGCGGCCGGTCCGACGCAGCGCTTATCCCTCTGACATTGGAGGGAACATGAAAACCGCTCGACTCGCTACGGTTGTTCCGCTGGCCTTATTCGCGAACGCCTGCACCACGCAGGCGGTCGATGACACCATCAACTTCTCGTTCGACATCGAAATCGAGGACGTCGATTTCAACTGTGTTGAAAACGACAGTGACGTCATCGAAGACAAGGAACGGTCCATTGGCTTCACCACCACAAGCAACTACGCCTCGTTGGAATGGTGCAGGGTCGGAGGCTACTATCGAGGACCCGTCCTGAGCTTCCAGGAACTGAACGACTCGATTCCGGGGGGCGTGCGCGAGTTCCTGTGGACGGACGTGAACGTCGTGCTCAACAGCTTCGACGTGAACATCTCCAACGTCGACACCGTCGTTCAGGGTTCGTACTTCCTGATGGGCGCCGAAACGGGCACGGAATCCGACATCCCCACCATCGAAAACGATGAATACGGCTACGACGGAGGCCTTGCCATTCCAAGCCGCCTCGCCGTCCGGTCCCGCGACGGCGCCGCAGGCACCTTGTTCGCCGCCTACACCCCGAATGCCGGTCTTTCCAAGCCCATTGCGTTGGACACCTTGGTCTCGCTGGTCGGGGGCCAGCTCACCACCGAAGTGGCGGATTCGCGCAACCTCGCCGACGTCTTCAACGCGGCCTACGCAAGCGGCGATGAAGATCTGTACGTGTTTGGGTCAGGCGTACTCGAAGTCCCCAAGACCTCGCTTCCCAAGACGCCAGGCGACATCACGATTGGGGTGGACATGACCCTCGAGTACCAGGCCAACGCCAAGATCAACCTGATCGGCGCGGCGCAGTCCCTCAACGACGAGTAGCGAGGCCCCCGGCTCGGTTACAGCCTCACGACCACGGAGGTCACGATGGATCTAATCGAGCAGCTTGCCAGCACCCTCGGCGTTGACGCAAAGGCCGCACAGGCGGTCGCCGGGGCAGTCCTCGGCGCCACCCGCGAGCAGGTTCCCGATGAGGAGACCGCCAAGCTCGACGAGGCGGTGCCCGAGATTGGAGATTGGTCGTCCACCGCTGAAGAGATGCTGAAGGCTGCCTCGGGTGACGGGGGCGGCGGCCTGTTTGGCACGCTTGCACGCATGGCGGGCACCGGGGCAGGCAACGAAATCCTTGGCGCGGTACTCGGCGAAGAAGCCCAAGATACCGCACAGATCGTGGCGCTCTTTCAGTCGCTGGGACTCAAGACGGAGCATGCCAGCATGGCCGCTCCCGTCGTGCTCGACTTCCTCGTCGACCGAGTGGGCAAGGAGTGGACCGACCGCATCCTCGACGGAGCCCCCATGCTCATGAAGTTCGTCCAGTCGCAGACCACGGATCAGCCTGACAACGGGTGAGCCCGAAACCACTCGACCAGGTAGTCCACAAACGCGCGTAGCTTCCGAGGCAGGGGGCGGAGCGGCGGGTACATCGCAAAGACGGCGAAGGCCTGCTCCGTGTCAGCGGGACCGGTGCGTACCAGCCTTCCTTCGAGTACATCGGTCCTCGCCAAAAACTCTGGCAGAAACCCTAGCCCCAACCCTTGACGCACCATGGCCCGCACGACCAGCATGTCATCGGTCCGAAACACGGTGGTGCCGTCTTCGGGCGAAGGTCCTACCCACCGGATGAAGGCGTGCGAGGACGCCTCGTCGGAGCGCCGGAATCGGCCGAACCGCTGCAGATAGCCAGGTGTCGCGTACAGACCGCCGGAAGCGGAAGCCAAGCGACGGGCCCGAAGCGGGGAATCCGGGAGCGGCTCGAGGGTGACCCGCAAGGCCACATCGAGGCCCTCGGCCACCAAATCGTGCGACTGACTCGACGCATGAACCACCAGCGACACTCGCGGATACCGCCTTGCAAAGCCGGCGAAGGCTTCCGCACAGGCCTCGATGGCCAAGTCGTGCGGCACCGTCACGCGGAGTTCGCCGGTGGGCTCATCCCGTTGCTCGGGAACCTCCACGATGGCTCGGTCGATGGCGGCGAGCGGCGCCGCCACCCGGGCATAAAAGGCTTCTCCCGCACTCGAGAGGACCACCCGGCGCGTGGTCCGGTGCAAAAGTTGCACCCCGAGTTGCTCCTCGAGCTTGGCGACCCGACGGCTCACCGACGATCGGGGCAAGCCCAAAGACGCGGAAGCAGCAGTAAATCCACCACGATCCGCTACCTCTACGAAGACGCGCACCAACTCGAGATCCATTCGTGCTTCCACGGCACGAGTCCTGTAGCAACTGCAGCTCTGGTGCCCTGTCAACACGATGCTAGATCAAGGACCTGACTTGGAGGCCCCGTGTCTGCTCCCACCCGCATGCCGGTCGTGTTCCTGCCCCACGGCGGAGGTCCCTACTCCTACGTCGATTTGGGCCGACCGAAGGAGGAGGTCGACGCGCTCGCCGGCTACTGGCGAACGATTGGCCCTTCATTGCCCCAGCCCCCACGTGCAGCCCTCGTTGTCTCCGCGCATTGGGAGCAGCCTGTTCCCACCGTGATGACCTCGCCGAAGCCACCTCTGCTGTTCGACTACTACGGCTTTCCGCCGGCTTCGTACGAGCTGTCCTGGCCCGCACCGGGGTCTGCCGACCTCGCTCAGCGGGTTCAGGAACTGCTCCGTGCGGCCGACATCCCGAGCGCAACCGACGCCGCGCGCGGCTTTGACCACGGCACGTTCGTTCCGATGGGTCGCGTGTTTCCTCAGGCGGACGTGCCCACGATCCAGCTCTCGCTGCGCGAAAGCCTCGACCCTGCCGAGCACTTGGCGTTGGGTAAGGCCCTCACCCCGTTGCGGGATGAGGGCGTTCTCATCGTGGGCAGCGGCATGAGCTACCACAACATGCGCGGCTTCTTCAAAGGCGAAGGATCGAGCGCAGATGCCCGATTCGATGCCTGGCTACACGAAACGGTTCGGGCCGACCGCGCCACTAGAGATGCCGCACTCCTGAACTGGGCCCACGCGCCCGCTGCGCGCGAGGCGCATCCCCGTGAGGAACACCTTCTGCCACTCATGGTCGTCGCGGGAGCGGCCGGTGATGACGCAGCAAACGTGCCGTTCCACGGGCGCGTGTTCGGCAAACTCGTATCGGCGGTTCATTTCGGCTGACGTACAATCCACCCATGGTGGACATCGACACAGTCCTGTGGGACACCCTAGAAGACCGGCGCCTGTCGCGTAGCGAGCGACGTGCGCTCACCGAGTTGCTGGCGGACCAGCGACCTTCTGAGCTAGCCCTGTGGCGCCACCGCGCCTTCGAGCAAGCCCGCCGTGTCCTCGAGCTGGGTCAGCCGTCGGCCAACGAGGTCCGACAGGTGGTGGACTGGCTCGAGGAGGTCATTCGAACCATTGCCCACGCCGAACGGCCCCCCGAATCGCCGCGCATGGCGGAGTCGTTCTTCAGCCCCGGCAAGCGGCCGCTTCACCGCATCACGGGGCTCCTCGAAGCCTCCACCAGTGCCGTCGACATCTGTGTGTTCACGATCACCGATGACCGCATCGCGGATGTCATCGTCGATACCCACCAGCGTGGGGTCGCGGTCCGCGTGGTCTCGGACGGGCGCAAGGCGGCGGACCTGGGGTCGGACGTATGCGACCTGCGAAGCATGGGCATCGAGGTCCGTATGGACCATTCTGAGGCCCACATGCACCACAAGTTCGCCGTGTTCGACGACCGGGTGTTGCTCACAGGGTCCTACAATTGGACGCGCGCCGCAGCTCGGGAAAACCAAGAGAACGTCTTGGTCACCGATGACTGGCGGCTCACCGAGGCCTACCGGGTGGAGTTCGAGCGGTTGTGGCGGAGCCTCGAAGGCACCGAGACCGACATCTGCCCGACGTAGTCAGGTGACTTCCACTTGGCGGACCCGCAAACGCACAAAGCCCCTGCGCTTTTCGAGGCACCAAGGGTCGAGACTCGCCCCCCGGAGCTCGGCGCGGATGTTGTGGAGCAACGCCTTGAGTTTGCGCGGTCCCTCATGGCGCGCCGAGCGACCCCACACGGCCACCCGCACCGACTCGTTGGAACGCCAACCGGGGTCCGTGACCCGCTTGTTGAAGTCGTCGCGCAAGGCTTCGGCGAGGAAGTAGATCATCGCCACCCGATTGTCAGCGGTCAACGTATGCGATCGACCGGTATCGAGGCAGCGAAAGCGTGCCCAAGGCCCTCGGTCGGGGTCGAAGGCCGTCTCCACCACGTAGGGATGGCTCGTGTCCTCGTCGGTAGCGGTGGGCAACCAGCCCGCTTCCGCCTCAACAAGACGCAGCTCCACGCCTCCGATGGTGAACGTCTCCCCAGGCTTGAGGGGCTGGTCTTCATCGTTGATGCCGAGCCAGACTTCGCCGTCAGGATGCGCGATCAGCACCCCTGACACGCCCGACCCTTCGGGGATGCGTAGATCGGCGTTGGGGTCGTCGCCAATCAAGGTGTGCGATTGTCGTAGGGGAAAGCGAACGCCCGAGCTGACGTCTTCGACCGACATGGAGCGAAAGGTCTTGGGTTCTCGGGGATCCGCTACCTCAAAGGTGAGTTCCACCTCTTCGATCTGCAGCCTGGTTCCGATCTGCCACTCGGTAGGGTCGGTGATGGGCTGGCCGTCGAGGCGAGTGCCGTTGCGGCTTCCGAGGTCCTTCACGAAGACCTTGCCTTCGTTCTCCCATACGAGCGCGTGATTCCATGAAACGCGATCGATGGTGAGAACAAGGTCGTTGTCGGGGCCCCGCCCGATAGCGACCTGGCCTTCGAGAGGGACTGCTTGCTTTGGCCCGGATGCGGGATGGACGAGGAGTTCAAGTGCCATACGGCCAACGAATCGGATCGGGAAGTCGATTCCGATAGACCTGGGCGCAAATTTTTGCGTTCAGCGAGCCGTGGACAATGTCCATCCCTGTGTGATGAGCGCAGGTGCATCCATCGCGCCCCACCGGTCGGTGTCATTGCAGACCTCGACCAGCTTGCCCAGCACCTCGGTGAGCTGTCCCGCGATGCGGACGTGCCGCATGGACCCCACCGCCTTGTTGGCCTCCATGACCTCGCCATGGACCACCAACGAGGCCTCTCCGGTCGCCAGATCCACGCCGGAGCAGTCCGGGAGATCGTCGACGCGAAACGAGGGACCTTGCAATTCGGCGAGCAACGCATTGACCGACCGCGTGCCGGACTTCAGCACCAGGTTGCTTGGACCGAGTTCGCCATTCATGAGATGGCCCGAAGGTCGTACGGAATGGGTCCGTGCTTCGGCGACGGTCACGAACCGGCCGTCGAGGCGACCGTCCCGCAACAGCGTCAAGGCGACAGGCGAAACCCCTCGGTCATCGAAGGCCCGCGTCGTCAATCCACCGGCGAGCAGACCATCGTCCACCAGGTGGAGCCGAGGGTCCAACGCTTGCCCTGGCGTGAGGAAGAACGCGCCCTCGGCGATGCGGGCGGCGGTGAAGCCGGGCCCGAGATGCGTGAACAACTGCGCCGTAGCTCGAGGGGTCAGCACGACCCGGACGGGACCCTCGGGCAGCCCTTCACCGGGCTGCCGTACCACCCGAGCCCGCCGCGCGAGAAACTCGCCCAAGGGCAGGGTAGCAACTGACGAAAATCGCCGCGAGGCAATCCGCTCGTTCAAGACGAAGTCCCCGTCAGGTGCGGTCGCGGTCGCGCTGCCCTGCACCACGAAGCGCGTGCCTGTCTCTTGCAGCGCAACGCCCCGACTGCTGGCAAACCTGCGGGTCACCTGCTCATCGCGGTAGGAGAAGGAGCCAGGCTCGAGTTCATCGGCGGCGAGCACCGACTGTCGGGCCGACTTGAGCACATCGGCGCGATGCGTCTCGCTGATGTTGGCCCGACGCGGGTCGAAGATGCCTAGCCCACCGATTTCGCGATCCTGACGCTGGACCGGTCCATCTTGCGGCGGTCCCGACTCCGCGTTGGCCAGCGCACGCTCAACGACGGCATCGTAAGCATCGGGCGCCCCCGTTGCCGTTCCCGACCGGTCGCCATCCAACCAGACCTGGACCGTCAGGGCCTGCGAGGCGCCCGTGGAGTGGACGACCTCGTCACGCTCGAGGACCGCCGTATGCTCTTCGATCAAGGTGAGGCGTAGCTCTGCTCCCAGAACGCCGCGCGGGCGTAGGTCGGAAGCGCGGTTCGTCAGCTCGGTCAGCTCCATGGCTCCTCGGGGGTCTCGTCCCGACGATAGCCGGCCCGTAGGCACGGCGTCGCGTTTCCAAGAATCCGATGGCCACGGGGGAGGCGCGGGCGCGCCGCGGAGCGTTGTTTTGCCCGCCCCCGATCCTGATGCGAGTTCTCTCGCGGAGCAATCCGCCACTATACCAGATCCTAGCAAGCCCGGTCAGCCCTCGACCCTCTGGAAACGAGACGACCGACAACTTCCCAGGGACTTTCGCCCTCTGCTAAAGGGGGGGCGCGGGGCATCCCCACCCTCCGGGGATCCCGACCGTTGACAGGAGCGTGTTGTGCTTAGTTCAGCGAGCACGGAGTCGAAAAACCAAATCCGTTCCAGCCTTTCTCGATGGACCGGATCCCTCCCCGACTCGGAACGCAGTCTGTTCGACCAGTTCGTCGACGAGACCCTCAACCGTTTGCGCGGGCCGTTCCTCGCGCACCATCCGCCAACGCAAGTGCTGGTCTACCTCGAAGAGGCCTTCCGGTTCGTTCGCGGGCGGGTTCCGGGCCAGACCCGGGTCGACATCCGGCCCCGCCAGGCCAAGGGCGTCGCGGTGCTGGTTGCGATGGACGATCAGCCCTTCATCGTAGACACGATCCGGCTGTTCCTAAGGTCGAACCTTGCCGATTACTGGGGCGGCTTCAACCTGGTGTATTCCGCGAATCGGGATGCCGAGGGCCGCCTCGTCGGGGTGGGCCAGCCAGGGGGGCGCCTCGAGTCGTTGACGATGTTGGAGGCGGATAGTGGCCGACTCGTCGATGACCTTGATCTGTCCCGCCGTACGCTCCAGACGAACCTCGAGCACGGCCAGGCAATGGTCCAGGACTTCAAGGCGATGACCCGGGCGGTCGAGCGGACCCTCGACAAGTTCGAGCTGATGGCTGACCGCCAACCCGACCGGGCTGAAGCGCTGCGCGAGACCGCCGCCTTCCTGAAGTGGCTCATGTCCGAGAACTTCGTGTTCATGGGTCTCGACACCAACGCGGGCGAGCCGCTTGGCATCCAGCGATTGCCTGGGCCCTACCACAACACGCAGGCCGGCGACTGGCCGGTTCCGCACTTCCCCGGAACCGTCTTCGTGCGCAAGGGGCCCATCGAATCGCCGGTTCACCGGGCCGGACGAATCGACGAAATCTTCATCTCCATCGGACAAGAAGCGATGGAGCAGCAAGAGGTGCAGCTCTTCATCCGCGGCATGTTCACGTACCGCGCCGTCACGCAGCCTTCGCGCAACGTCCCCATCCTCCGCAAGGTGCTAGGCGAAATCTTGGTCGAGCAGTCGTCCGAGCCCGGCTCCTTCCGCTACAAGGGCATCGCGAACGTCTTCGATAGCTTGCCCACCGAGTTCCTGTTCACCGCGAACAAGCAAGCCATCGCCGAGATGGTCGACCTGGTGTTCGAGGCCGAGCAGCAGCAGGAAGTGGGCGTTACCTTCATCATGAACACGCCCGAAAGTGCGTTTTGCCTCGTGGCCATGCCCAAGTCGCAGTTCGGTGATGAGTTGAGGCGCGAACTCGAGCGCGAAATCATCGCCACCACCCATGCGACGTACAGCGACCACGGCCTGTTCATCGGACGCTATGAAACCGTCCTGCTGCACTACTACCTCACGGGCGTGACCTACCCCGGTGATGCCGCAGTTCAGCGGCTGACCGAACGCATCCGCCAACTCGCCACGCCGTGGCTGGCCCGCATTTGGGTGTCGCTGGCCGAGCGCTTCGGCGAGCAACGCGCCGACCGCCTTGCCGATACCTACGGTCGCGCCTTTCCGCCCGAGTGGATTCGCACGATTCCGGTCGAGCGCACGGTTCGCGACATCGAGATGCTCGAGCAGCTCTCCGGCGGCGCCTCGGTCAGCGCGGATGTCTTCGAACTCGATGGTGAGGTGTTCCTCCGCATCTACCAGACTGCGAACATCGTGTTGTCGCAGCTCCTGCCCGTGCTGTCGAACTTTGGCCTGCGGGTCCTCGATGCCCAGGCCACGCCGGTGACCAGCCGGGGTGGCAAGCTCCACATCGACACCTTCCGCCTCCCTGGCGACCGGCCGGTGCTCTTGCGTCGCGCGGGTCGGCTGACCGAAGCCATCACCCACGTTCTCGAAGGGCAGCAGTCCAACGACCGCCTGAACGGCCTTGTGCTCTCCGCTGGGCTTTCATGGACCCAGGTCGATGTTGTGCGAGCGTATGCTCGCTACAGCCGACAATTGCAAATCAAGGTGTCGCTTCAACGCATGACCGACATCTTGCTTGGGAATCCTGAACTCGTCTGCGCATGCATGGACCTCTTCCACGTCCGGTTCGACCCGGATCTGCCGGGCAACCGAACGGCGGCCATCGAGCATGCCGATGAAGTCCTGCGCGACCTCATCCGGCTGATCGTGGCCCACGATGAAGACCTCGTCTTCTCCGCCCTGCGGGCCCTCATTAAGGCCACGGTGCGTACGAACGCGTACCGCACCGACCGTCCGCACCACTACCTGTCGCTGAAGTTCCGGGGCCGCGACGTCCGCATGATGGGCAAGCACCCACCCATGTACGAGATCTACGTCCACAGCCGCGACGTTGAAGGCGTGCACCTCCGTTTTGGTGAAATCGCTCGCGGCGGCCTCCGCTGGTCGGACCGCGACGACTTCCGCACCGAGGTGCTCGGGCTCGTCACGACGCAACAGGTCAAGAACGTCGTCATCGTTCCCACCGGATCCAAGGGTGGTTTCTTCCTCAAGAATGCACCCAAGGACTGGGGCGAGCGCCGCAAGATGGCGGATCAGCAATACCAAACCTTCATCCGTGGGTTGCTCGACGTCACCGACAACATCGTCGAGGGACAGCAGGTGGCCCATCCTCGGGTGGTCGTCCACGACGATGACGGGGCGTACCTCGTCGTGGCCGCCGACAAAGGCACCTCGCACCTGTCCGACGTCGCCAACCGCATCTCCGAGTCGTACGGCTACTGGCTCGGCGACGCCTTCGCCTCGGGCGGCTCCAACGGCTACGACCACAAGAAGGTCGGCATCACGGCTCGCGGCGCTTGGGTCCTCGTCCGACGTCACTTCGCCGAGCGAGGGATCAACCCCTATGCCGAGCCGGTCACCGTGATTGGCATCGGCGACATGGGCGGTGATGTGTTCGGCAACGGGCTTCTCGAAAGCCCACACCTGCGACTCCTTGCCGCGTTTAACCATGCTCACATCTTCCTCGACCCCGATCCCGACACGGCGCGGAGCTACGAGGAGCGCAAGCGCCTGTTCGCCACCCAAGGCGGCTGGGACAAGTACGACACCTCGATTCTGTCGCCCGGAGGCGGCGTGTTCGAACGCCGCGCCAAGAGCATCGAACTGTCGCCAACCCTTCAGACGATGCTGAACCTCGAAGCGGAACAGGCCGAGCCCGAGGAAGTGATTCGAGCCATTCTCAAGATGGACGTCGACCTTCTTTGGAACGGTGGGATCGGGACCTTCGTGAAGGCGACGAGCGAGTCGCACGCCATGGTCGACGACCGCAGCAACAACGCACTGCGCATCGACGCCTCCGAACTCCAGGCGAACATCGTGGGCGAGGGCGGCAACCTCGGGTTGTCGCAACGCGCACGGATCGAAGCTGCATTGAACGGGACGCGGCTCAACACCGATGCCATCGACAACTCGGGTGGCGTCGACATGTCGGACCGCGAGGTCAACCTCAAGGTGTTGCTCAATCGGGTGGTGGCCCGTGGCGAGCTGACCGTCGAACAGCGCAACCAGCTCCTCGAACAGATGACCGATGAGGTTGCGACCCTCGTGTTGGCCGACAACGATGCGCAAGGCCGCCAATTGTCGCGCGACATCCTTCGGTCTCGCGACGATATCTTCGGCTTTGGTCGTGCTATCGCGTTTGTCGAGCAGGTCTTCGATCGCCCCCGCACGCACCTGCAACTGCCCGACGAAAAGGAACTCGAGCGACGGGCGGCCAATGGCCTTGGACTGACGCGGCCCGAACTCGCGGTGCTCTCGGCTTGGGTGAAGATTTACGTTGCGCAGGAGCTTCGCGAGCACGCCGAGCGTCTGCCCGGGTTCCGTCAGCTGCTCCACAGCTACTTCCCGGCTCATATTCAGCAGGCCTACCCGCAAGACATCGACCAACACCTGTTGGCCACGTCGATCGCAACGACCGTCGCGACCACCCGCATGGTCGCCGACGCTGGCGCGGCCTTTTTCCCGATGGTGATCGAGTCGACGGGCGCGTCGGTGCCCATGATCGCCGAGGCCTACCTCAAGGCCCAGCGTCTGGCTCAGACCGAAGAAATCCGCGGGACCCTCGAAGAGCTGCGAGACAGCGTGAAGCTCGGGGCGTTGTACAACGCTTGGGTCGAGGTCGAAGCCGGCGTACGCGAGGTTGCCCTGTACTGGCTGTCGGCGCAGGGTCGCATTCCCGACGACGCGTTGCTGGGCGAGATGAAGGATGCGGCGGGCCAGGTCTACGAGTTGCAGGCGTCGTCGGTCCTCGAGGCCAACGCAGAAGCGGTAGGGAAGCTGCTGGCCTCGGACATCCCCGAGCCCGTGGCAAGTCGCGTCATGCGGGCCCGCTACCTCAACATCGCCCTCACGGTCTGGGCAGAGGCCCGACGGGCCGGTGCCGCCTTCGATGTGACGGCAGTACAGCACCTCGCGATTGGGCGGGCGTCGCGCTTGCAAGAGGTCTTGGACGACCTGGCTCAGCGGCCGGCGGCGGGACGATGGGAACCTGTTGCGCTCCGCATTCTCCAGGCCCGTTTCCACGCGTTGCTTCAGCAATTGGTTTCTCGGTGCACCATCGACTCCGAGTCACGCTCCGTCGATCTCCTAGAGACGGAGCTTGCGTCGGGCGTGCTTTCCAATGTGCGCGCGCAGGTCGATGCGATGTGGACCCCGGGTCGAAACCCTACTGTTGCATCGCTCCTCGTGCTTGAAGAGCGGGTCAATTCCGCCATCTCGCGGATTGGTGAAGGGTGAGTCGACTTGCGTTCGTGCGTCATGGCCAATCGTTGGCCAACGCACGACGTGTTCACGCGGGCCAAAGCGATGATGATCTATCCCCGCTTGGCATCATCCAGGCTCGTCGCCTGGCCGCGACCCTCGAGGGCTGGACCATCGACCGCCTCGTGAGTTCGGACCTCAAGCGGGCCGTTCACACGGCGCAGCTGGCCTGGCCGCACGCGACACCACGGCTCGAGACCTACGCCGCCTTGCGCGAACGCGACATTGGCGAGTGGGAAGGCATCGCCCGAGATTCACCCATCAAGGGACGTCATCCGAACCGGCTCCTCACCTGGGACGAGGGCCCGCCTGGGGGCGAGAGTCTTCACCAACTCGCAACCCGGGTGATGAAGTGGTTCATCGAGCACGATGATGGTTCGCGCATGCTCATCGTCGTGCATGGGGGCGTCATTCGATGCATTCTCGGCTTGCTCGATGACCTGCCCTACGAACACATCGGTGCGTTGAAGATCGCCAATGTGCAGGTCGAGCGGCGCGACGTTTCTCCGGAACGCTGGAGCCAGCTCGCAACCCGCCTCCGCGTCTAGGGGTTCCAGCCTTTACCGGGTCGGATGGCCTGGCCCAGTTCGGCCGACGCGGTTTCTCCGAGCACGTCATCGAGCTGACGACCGAGGTTCACGACGTAGGCCTCTCCGTCGAGCTTGGCTTCCCGAACCGAGATCTCCCCCTCATCGAGCGACTGCTTCAGTTCCACCGTGTAGTACAGGCTCTCCACCAACATGTCGTGGGCTTCCTTCAGGGCGGCATCGGACAACCCATGCCGCTCGACGACGCGCTCGAGTTCCACCAGCGTGCCCTCGGAGGCCTGCTCCACCCACTTGTCGGTCGCTTCCTGCTTTTTCACTGCCTCACGGGTCTCGAGAAGCTCCTCGACGGTCGACCCGACGAGGGCCTCCACGTCGCCCTCTGCCATCCCTTCCGGCGCCGAGGCCGCCACTGCGGCCGCGACGGCCGCCCGAAGCTCCTGCTGCTCGGCGGACGAACGTGACAAGCGTTGCGCTTGGCTTGCCACCGCCTCCGCCGGTGCCCCTCGAACCTCAGCTTCAAGGCTTGCGATCTGGCGCTGCTGGAGAACCATCCCGATCGTTAGTAGCACGAGTGCGGCAGCATAAATCCCACCCCAAACCTTCGACATGCGTCCTCCTTGGTGCCGAAGGCAGGGTAGCGCTTGGCGAACCCTCGACCAGCCCAGCAAGTCGACACACACGCCAAATGTCGGTGTTTTCCCTTGGGGATCGGTCTTGGTAAGGAAACGTGGCCAGCGCGCGAGACCCTATCGCGAGAGCGTCGGCCGCTCGCGGACGTGGGAGGCCGCCAATCCCTCCTCATCGGCCAATCGCAGCACGTAGGTCTCTCGGATCACCCGTTCCATCTCATAGGTCGCACCATCCGCGGTCTCGATCGACCATCCTTCGCCCAAAAACGGCGCTCGGCTCTCTCGGGGGGTGCTCACTTTCAGGAACGCACCGGACTGGCGGTCCTGAAACCAGTACACCCCGGCTTGGGCGTGGTGCATGCTGAACACATAGGCATCAAAGGTGCCCCGCTCGGTGTGCAAGGCCAACTGCAAGGCATCACATGGCCGAACGGCTCGGCGTGCAAGGCACGGATCGGCCACACTCGCCTCGACTCCTGCGTCTTCTAGGGCATCCGTGGCATCACTCGAAACGGGAGCAGCAACCGCTGTAAGCGCCAACCCAACCAACGAAACCATCTGGGAACCTCCGCAACATCGGATGGTTCCCTCGTCGGGCTTGAAACACTCGCGTTCGACGGCAGAAGGGCTGAGTGCAACGACGATGCAACCGGGCCTAGGAGCGTCGGCGACGCCCCATCAACAGGCCAAACGCCAACATTCCCAGAGGCCAAGAGGCGCCAAACCCTCCAGTGGAACATCCACCATCCACATCCGGCGCAGACCCCCGTTCAGGCAGGTCGTTGGGCTCGCCGTCAGGGTCGCTGGGGTCGTCGGGCTCCTCGACCACAAGGTCCTCGTCGTCACAATCCTGGTCGACGCCGTCGTTGGGAACCTCAATGCCCTCGGGATTGACGTCCGGATCCGCATCATCGCAGTCTCCGGGCTCGGTCACCGTGCCGTCGGGCGGGTCACACGCCTCGACCGCTTCACTCCCAAATCCATCGCCGTCCGCGTCGATGTAGAACGTCTGCGCATCGACTGCATCGTCATCGATCGCGTCGTTGCAATCCTGGTCGATACCGTCACACACCTCGGTCGCGCCGGGGAACACGCCATCGGCGCCATCGTCACAGTCCGACAGGCCCGTGGGTTCAACCGCGTTGGGGGGCAAGTCGCAGGCCATCACCTCGTTCGCGGCATCACCAAACCCATCGCCATCGACATCCAGCCAAAAGGCCTGCTCGCCGATGGCTCCAGCCTCTTCCGCGACCGCATCGCAGTCCTCATCCACGTTGGCGGCGTCGCAGACTTCGTCGGCTCCAGGATGGATGTCGTTGCGCAGGTCGTTGCAGTCCCCATCGATGTCCACGTGACCGGCGGGGGCCACACACGCCCTCAAGTTTTGGCTCGCGTTGCCATACCCGTCGTTGTCGGCATCGACGTACCAGACCTGGGCATCGACGGACTGCGGAGGGTCGACCACGGCGTCGCAATCGTCATCGATCTGGTTGCACACCTCAGCTGCATTCGGGTTCACCGCCATCGAACCGTCGTTGCAGTCACCGGCTACCGCCACGAAGCCCGTCGGGGCGACACAGGCCCGCTCGGTCGTGCCAAGGTCGCCAAACCCATCGCCGTCCGCATCGCGGAACCACTGCGGAGCGCCCTGCGACGTCGGCGGATCGACCACGGTGTCGCAGTCATCATCGATCTGGTTGCACAACTCGTCCGCACCTGGATTGATCGCGGTCACCCCGTCGTTGCAGTCCGTTCCGTCGGCCACCGTTCCGGTCGGGGCGATGCACGCCTGGGTGGAGGACTGGGGGTCACCGTAGCCATCGTTGTCGGCGTCGGTGTACCAGGTCGGAAGGTCGACGGGGTTTTCGTCGACGTCCCCGTTGCAGTTGTCGTCGATGGTGTTGCAGCGCTCGTCGGCGTCAGGATTCACATCGCGGTTGGTGTCGTCGCAGTCCGTTGCATCGGGCACCGCATCGTCGGGTGCAGTGCAGGCCAAGGTCTCAGACCCCGGGTCGCCAAATCCGTCCCCGTCAAGATCGGCGTAGTAGGGCGTCAAGCCTGGGGTGCCCGGATCGTCGATGACCCCGTTGCAATCGTCGTCGAGGCCATTGCAGGTCTCGGCCGCGCCTGGAAACACGGTGGCCAGGCTGTCGTCGCAATCCCCGTCGCAGGTCGTGACCCCATCCTGGTCGAGGTCGGAACACGGCCCACCGTTGGGCACCGCTTCCCACGCGTACAGCCGCAGGTCCGAAAACGTCGCAAACGCATCGACGAGGACCTGGTAGGTCCCGACCCCGGAGGGGTCGAAGGTGCAGCTCTCGCGACTTGTCGGTGAGACCGAGCGGCAGTCGTAGGTCGTGGTGGTCGGCGTGGTTCCGAGCGAGACGTACAGATCGGCATCGCCGTTATCGCCCACGAGCATGAACCGCACCGCAACCGCATTGGGGTCCGGGGTGAAGTTGAAGAAGCCCTGCTGGCCCGCGGTCAGTGCGAGCGGCCCCACATCGTCGAACAGCGCATAGGCCGGCGTTCCTGACACATCGACAAGATCCCAGCCATCGGACACGGCGAGCACTTCGGCCCCGGGTCCGAACAGATCGAGCGCCGCTTGCTGTGTGGCCGTCCGAGCCTCGGCGAAGGTCGTTCGTGGGGTCATGTAGGCGGCCAACGCCTGATACCAAATGTCGCCGGCCTCTTCGATGTTCAACGAAGGGTCCGCCACCCACTCGACGAACGCCCGATTCGCGATGCCCGACGTCTGGTGAACGTCGAGGTTGGCGTTGTAGTTGAGGTAGCTGTCGATGCTCGTGCCCACCGAGGTAGGGTTCGCCATGTTGCGGAAGACACCACCGAGGTCTTCGCCTACAAACCACGTGTTGTTCGTGACGACCCAACCGTCGTTCCAAGCCTCAATGACCGCCGCCATGATGTCGGAAGTCGCTTCGTTGAGGCCCCCAGACTCTTCGGCGTACACGAGATCTGCCGTCGAATCCGTCACCGCATGGGTGAACTCATGGGCCACCACGTCGAGCGACTGCGAGAAGGGAGCGAGACTCGAGTTGCCCGAATCGCCGTAGCCAAGGATCGTTCCGTCCCAAAAGGCGTTGGTAAAGTTCGGACCGATGTCGACCACCGAAATGACGGTAGCGCCTGCGTCATCAAAGCTGTCGCGCTGCTGGAAGGAGTCGTAGTAATCCCAGGCCGTCCCTACAAAGTCGTGAGCATCGTCAACCGATGCGTCACCGATGGGCGGCGTGAGTTCGGCTCGGTCAGGGACTTTGGCAATCGAGCTGGAACTGTTCGCGTCGTAGGTCTCTCGGTTCCGGGCCGTCTGTAGGTCGTCGTAGGCAAGCACCACGCGGCCGGACTGCGCATCGACAAAGGCCACGGGCAACCCCGGGTCCGCCGAAGCAAGATCGCGGAGGCCCACCCGCCAGGCCAAGTGGTCCACGCCCCGTTGACGCAGCACATGCAACGCAACCTCGGCCACGTCGGCGTCACCGCGCTGGGCATGTTCGCGAGCCCGCCGGATGGCTTCGTCCTCGGTCAACATGGGTTGGACGTCGAGCGTGAGTCCGTGCAGCAGTCGATCGGTGAAGTGCACGGGCGTTCCGTCGGACGGTACGTGCACCACCATCTGGCCACCCAGCACCGGAATCCCGCGGTGACGCTGATCGAGTCGAATGTGCGCGGTGCCCTGACGATCCAAGAACGTGCGTCGCGCCTCGACTTCGTCAATGTCGTCGAGCCAGCGGCCATTGGCGAGATGGTCTCTGGCGATCGCCTCGACCTGAATGCGAACATCGGCCGCGGTTGCGTCGAAGCGAGGCGTCTTGTCGAGGCGTTCCTCGGCGCAGCCCCAAAGTGTGGAGAAGGCCAAGGAAACGACGACCAATGACGGCGAATGACGCACGGGCCCTCCTGATGCGAGCCGGCATCTTATTCCTGGACCCGGTCCTCCGCTGGTCTCACGTCGGAAACCCCGATGACGCCTGCCTCTACAAGGCGATCGATGGCGGCCCGATCGAGGGCTAACTCGTCGGCCAGTACGGACTGGGTGTGCTCTCCCAGTCGGGGAGCCGGTCGAAACGGAGGCGGATCGGGCATACTCGACAACTTCACGGGATTACCTGGCTGTCGCGACCGCGTACCGTCGGGTCCGGGAACGTCGACGACCATGTGCCGAGCCATCGTCTGGACGTCGGTCAACGCTTCGTCCACTCCGAACACCGGTGCACACGGCACCCGCTCGGCGACCAGTCGATCGACCCACACATCACGAGGTTGCTCGAGAAACCGAGCCCGCAACACGTCATCGATCGCCGCTCGATGCTGCTCGCGGCCCGCTGCCGTCCGGTACTCGGGACGGTCCAGCTCTTGAAACCCGGTCGCGGCGAGAAACCGCGGCCACATCGGGTCGAAGATGACCGCGACCACAAGCCAACCGTCGGCGGTTGGGTAGGCGTCATAGGGCACGTGGACGGGATGAGCGTTGCCCCGCGGCCCTGGCACTTCTCCCGACAGCGTATGCATCGTGGCAATGTAGTTGAGCAGCGAAAGCTGCGTGTCGTGCATCGCCAGGTCGACATGTTGGCCTTCGCCGGTGCGATCGCGCGCGCGCAATGCGGCGAGCAGGCCAATCACCACCATGAGGCCGCTCGAGAGATCACCGATCGGCAGGCCCGCGCGTAGTGGCACCCCACCCGGTTCCCCAGTGAGGCTCATGCCGCCTCCCATGGCCTGGGCCACGGCGTCGAACACCACTTGATGGCGACGGGGTCCCGTGGCCCCAAAGCCCGAAATCGCGGCGGTGACGAGACGCGGATTGTGGCCGATCAAATCGGCATGGCGTAGTCGCAGCCGCTCGGTGACCTCGACCGAGAAGTTCGACAGCACCACGTCGGTCTTGGCCACCAGACCCTCGAAGAGGCGTCGTCCGGCTTCGGACTTGAGGTCGAGCGCCACACTGCGCTTGTTTCGATTCAGCGTGGCGAAGTAGGCCCCGAGGCCGTCGACGGTGTAGCGCGGATCGTGCGCCAGGAGCCGTCGCGTGGGGTCACCCGTCACGGGCTCAACCTTGATGACGTCGGCCCCAAGGTCGGCCAGCAGCTGTGCGGCATACGGTCCGGCGAGCATCTGGCACAAATCCAGCACCCGTACATCAGAAAGCGCACCTTGCATCAAAAGAACTGCCATGGCCGAACCTCTTCACCGTCCGCCAGTCGGCGGGCGATTCGCGAGGCATCAACGGCGTACACGAGGTTGAGAATGCCGCACAGCGCGCACGTCACGACCCAAACCGCGAGACACGCCGCCGCCTTGGCGTTTTGCCCGTTGTAGAGCTGGCCCAGACCTGGCACGAGGAACGAGGCGAGCCCTGCGACCCAGGGCCTCGGCGCTTCGGTGACCGCCATTTCGGGATCCAAGCCCTCGAAGGACGTCGACAATCGGTGCCCTTCGATCGAAAAGACCCCAATGTGGTCGTGGCGGGTGCCAAACACCACCTGCTCGCCATCGGGCGTGAACGCCAGGTCCTCGATCCATGCCAGCACCTCCCCTCGGGGGAGCACCTGCTCTGGTCGTAGGGTGGCCGCATCGTAGAGGGCCAGCGCACCATCGGGCAGATTGACGGCGATGCGGGTGCCATCCGGTGAAAACCGAGGCCGAGGCTCGAACGCAAGCGTCGTACCGCCGGCCCGCACCCCGTCGTGGGCGAAGGGTGGTCCCGACGCAACGTCGGAGCCGTCGGCCAGATGAAGCACACGGAGACCACGCCGTGACGCATCGGGCTCGCTGGGTTCACCGAGGGGTCGCGTCGGGGTGAGCCGGCGCCAGGGTCCGCCTTCGGTCCCCACAGGAGCGGTGACCACGACTCGGGTGCCGTCGTTCGAAACCTCGGGAGCGGCCACAGGTCCCTCGAGGGTTCGATCCCACAACAGTCTTCCGGTGTCGATTTCGATGGATCGCAGGTGCGCGCCCTGGGCCAGGACGAGCTGGCCAGCCCGACGGGCCACCCGAAACCCGCCAAACGGGTCGGACCCTCGTGGTTCGTACAGAACGGCGAGGCGCTCGCCAGTGGTGGCATCGAGCAGGTGCACCCCCGCGTGGGTCATGGCGACGGCGAGCCGACCGTCATCCACCCATGCCACCGCCACGGGCGTGGCCGGCACCTCGACTTCGCACACGAGGGGAGCCGCCCCCGTGTCACGCACCACCACGGTGCGCTGGCGCGTCGCGATGGCCAATCGCCGGCCATCGGGGGCCATGGCGACGGCTGCCGCATCGTGGCTACGACCCGGAAGGCCCACCGGCACGCTGCCCACCGACGCAGCCACCATCACCGTGTTCTGCACCAGCACAAGCACCGAACCCGACGGATGCACCTCGACATGTCGCACGCGAGGCAACCGCATCGCGAACGGCAAGCTCGACAGCGTCTCGTACGAGGCGGCCAAACGGTGCTCCAAGACAAGAATGCGAGCATAACGACTCGCTCCCCCAGGGGCTTGGCGAGGGTCTCACCACGGCTCAAGCCCGGGTCCCAGGTGACCGATGCACGCCATGGAGGGCAACCATGGACTTCAGTACCGCCGGCGGTTTCGCGGCGTGCTTCGGACTCATCGCCATCGGCATCATCTTGGGTGGCGCGGGCTTTGGCGCCTACATCGACCCCCCATCCGTCGCGATCGTTATCGGCGGAACGATCGGTGCCGTCATGATTGGATTTCCCTTGGCGGACATCATGAATGCGCTGAAAGCCTTGCGCATTGCCTTCATGCCGCCCAGTCACGACATGAAGTCGACCGTGAAGCAGCTCGAGGAGCTGTCGCAGCGGGCACGCCGAGAAGGCCTGCTTTCGCTGGAAGAAGCCGCTGAGGCAGCCGAGGACGACTTCTTGCGTCGCGGCCTGCAAATGATGGTCGACGGTCATGAACCGGCCGCCATTGAGTCCGTGTTGTTCGGTGAGATCGATAAGCTCGAAAGCCGTCACAAGGTGAGCATCAACTGCTGGGACTCCCTCGGCGCTTACGGTCCTGCAATGGGACTTATCGGGACGCTGATCGGTCTTGTGCAGATGCTCCAAAGCATGTCGGACCCCTCCACGATTGGTCCTGCCATGGCCGTGGCCCTCCTCACCACGTTCTACGGCGCCATCATCGGCAATGTCGTGGGGATTCCGACCGCCAACAAGCTCAAGCAGCGGTCGGCCGAAGAGATGGCCCACATGGAACTCATCGCCCAAGGTCTCATCTCGATCCTGGGTGGCGAGAATCCGCGGTTCATGGTCGAACGCCTCAACTCCACGCTGCCCCCGAATCAGCGTGAAGAGGCAGCCTGATGGGGCGCCGAGCGAAATGCGATGAGTGCAAGCCAGGTCTTCCGGCCTGGATGGGCACCTATTCCGACCTCGTGACCCTGATGATGGCCTTCTTCGTCATGCTCGTGGCGATGGCCAACTTCGAGGACACCAAGCGAATCGAAGCGGTGGTGGAGTCGATCCACACCGCGCTTGGGATGCGCGGCTTCGACAGCAAGATGGTTGCCGTCAGCAAGAAGCTTCAATTCACCGAGTCGGTGCGCCGCGACCAAACCGTGGAGCCCGTCGTCGCCAAGCTGCGCCAGGCCATGGCCAAGCACATGTCGGACGACTTCGTGCGAATGGTGGAGCAGAAGAAAGAGCTGCGCATCAAGCTGAACGGTCGGGTGTTCTTCCAACCTGGCTCCGCCTTGTTGCACCCAAGTTCGTATGCGATCCTTGCCGACCTCGGTTCGGCGCTGAAGGATGAGAAGGTCCTCCTTCGGGTCGAGGGCTATGCCGATGAGTCTGGCAACGAAGAGGCCAACTGGAGCCTCTCCGGTCAACGGGCGCTCGCCGTCGTGCTTGCGCTACGCGAAAAGGGTCCGATCAAGGGCAAGTACCTTGAGGCGGTGGCCCATGGTTCGTTCCACCCCGGCGCCAAGGAGCCCGAAAGCTCCGATTGGGCCCGCCGGGTCGACATTGTGCTTTCGACGGATGATCTAGCGGGCGCGCGGGCCGCGGGCCGCTTCATGGAGTGAGCGTGGACGACGAAGACGACGAGTACATCGTCCAATCCGGCGGGGGCGGCAACATGATGATGACGCTCATCGTGGGCGTCGTTGGCTTCCTGCTGGGTGCAGGAGCCGGATTTGGCGGGGCGATGTTCCTCGCCGAAGAGCCAGAGTGTGAGACCGAAGCCGAAGGGGAGATGGCCGAACTCGGTCCGCAAGCGGACGAGCGTGTCATGCATTCGCTCGGCCGGTTCACCGTGAACCTACGGGGTACCGGCGGCGGCCGTGTGTTGCGAATGGAAGTCCAGGTGGAAATCGACGGGACGCAGCAGGAGATGGTCGAAGCCAAGACCCCCTTGCTGCGAGACGCGGTGCTCACCCTTGCCTCGGACTACACCTTCGGCGACCTCGAAGGGCTCGACGGCAAGATGCGGTTCCGCGACGAGCTGCTGGCCAGACTCAACTCTGCGTTGTCGGTCTCCGGGATCCGGCGAATCTACTTCACTGAATTCGTGGTGCAATAGGTGTCTCGCGATCAGCTGCTTTCCAGGCCCGATCGGGCCGCCCTCGGTCTTGTTGCAGACCTCTTCGACGCCGCGACGCTGCACCTGCGGACCTCCATGGTGAAGCGATGCGGCGGTGAAGTTGCCGTGCGACCGGAGCAGCCGATCGTGCGTCATCTCAACGATCTGCTCCACCCTCCTGCGGATCAACCCATGGGCGCCACCGCTCCCTTCACCCTGGTTCCTCACCAGGTGAGGGGGCTCATCACACTCGATGTTCCGCTGGTTCAACGCCTCGTTGGCTTGTTTCTTGGGGAAAACCCTGATCAAGAGACGGAAACCAGCGCGGCGCGGCGCCTGACGCGGGTGGATATGCAGATGGCACGGTGGATCTGCCAAGACATCGCCGACTCGATGGTCGCGGCTTGCAAGATGCCAGATCCCCCGCGAGCCGAGGTCGGTGAGGTCTACTCCAATCCTCGTTCGGTCCGCGCGCTGCCGCAGTCGCCCTCGGTCATCGAAGTCGAGGTCGAACTCGGGCCCGAAGCCAACCCTTTTGGACGTGCCGCCGTGGTCCTTCCCGCGCAAGCGAACGGCGTGCTGTGGCCCGAGCGCCGACAGTCTGGCCAAATCCGGTCGCCCCTCACCGACGAAGGGGTGGACCGTGTGCGCAGCGTCCCCGTCTCGGTCGTGGCGAGCATCCATCGCCAACGGGTCCCGATGCGAGAGCTACGCGAATTCAAGGTTGGCGACGTCATCGAGATGGGCAGCGTGCGAAACGTCCTCGTCCACGCGAAAGGTCGCGCCATTTTGAACGGGGAAGCGGGCGACCAAGATGGACACCGCTGCATTCGAGTCGTCGGGCGGATTGGACCTCAAGGGGACTCCACACCGAACCGATGAAGCCGACAGGAGTGAAACCATGAGCGGTGATCCGACTTTCCTGTTCGAAATCCCCGTTGAGCTGGTCGTGGAACTCGGTCGCACTGAGCTGACCGTGGGCGAACTGGCTGAACTCGGCCAGGACGACATCGTCAAGCTCGACTGCCTGGCGGGCCAGCCTCTCGACATCGTGGCTGGCGGACGGCTCTTTGGCCGAGGAGAGGTCGTCATCGAGGAAGACCGGGTGGGGGTTCGCATCACCGAACTCATCGGTCAGGCCTCGGCGTCCCACGTCCTGGCGGAGGCCGGGTGATCGTTGGGGGGCTCATCGTTGCCCTCGCGAATGCGCAGCCCGTTCCTGACGAAGTACAGGAGCTGCCCCGTTCGGAGGTAGAGCGATTGCTAGGACCCGAACCGGCAGGCCCTCCCGCCGAGCTGGCCCCGCGTCCCGTGATCGACACCTTCAGCTGGTGGCCGTTTGTATTGGTTGGCTTGGGGGCGGGTGCCCTGTGGTGGATTCGACGCCGCATTGAACAGGGCCCGGCCAAAGACACGGGATCGGAGCTTCGCGTCGTGGGCCGAGCAGACTTGAGCGGTCAATCGGCCCTTGCGGTGGTTGAAGTCCGCGATCGAAGTGGTTCATGGCGCCGCCTGGTCATTGGTACGGGCGATGGGACGCCCCAACTCGTCGCCGACCTCGGAGAACCGCAGTTCGGCTTCCTCGGTGAGGACGAAGACTCCACCGTGCAGGAGCTGGGATTCGTACCCCCCTCTCCGAAGGCTTCGGTCGAGGACTTGCCGAGCGATTTCGCACCTTACGAACCGCTCCCCTCACCGAGCGAGGCGGGCTTGCCCCCTCTTCCCGCGGATCCGAAGTCAGGCCGCGCTCTCGTGCACGAGGTCCTTGGCGAGCGTCGACGAAAGCCTCGATCCAGACGGTCCACCTCGTTCCAGACCTTTGCGTGAGCGTAACCGTCGTGTGTTGAGGGTGACGTTCCGGCTCGCTATTGTTGCGCGAAAGGAGGGCCGATGCGCCCCGTGCTCAACTTCTGGTCGAAAGAGGACGGCGCTACCGCGATCGAGTACGCAGTCCTCGCATCCTTCGTGGTACTCGCGGCGATGGCCGGCTTCGTGGCCTTTGGGAACAGCGCTAACACCCTGTTCACCAACATTTCGTCCCACTTCGCGGGCACCGCGCCCTAAGCGGCGGAACACCACTGCACTCCGTTGTATCCGCAGAGTAACCTCACCAATCCTACAATCACCTAAGAGATGATTGGATCAGTGGGTCGGCGGTACCGTCGCGAGCAGTGGAGTTGATGAATGCGCAGCGTCCGAGCCTTCCTTCGTGAAGAAGGAGGTAGTACCGCTATTGAATACGGCATGATCGCGTCCCTCGTCATTCTCGTCGCCATGGCTGCGATGTACCAGGTGGGTGACCGCACGGTGGCGATGTGGAACAACATCGCCGCGCACATCCGCTAAGGCGCTCGAACCTACATCCGCTCCACCGCTTCGATCCCGAGAAGGCCAAGGCCCGTCTCGAGCGCTTTCGCAACCCCGAACGCCAAGGCGAGGCGACGCGCCTTCACGGACTCCGGCACCCCTTTCAGCACGGGGCACTGGTTCCACCAGGGCCCCACCGCTCCTGCGAGCGCTTCGAGGTGATCCGCCAACAGGTTGGGGCGGCAGCTTTCGACGGCCAGCTGGACGACTTCGGGCGTGCGATTCGCGAGCACCACCAAGGTGCGCTCCGTCTCGTGCTCGATGGCCGGGGGGACGCTCGGGACCTGCCCCTCGAGTTCAGCATTGCGCAGCAAGCTCTTCAGGCGTGCATGCGCATACTCGAGGTAGACCGCAGACCCTGAGTCGAGCGCAAGCGCGCGGTCCCAAGCGAAATTGATGTCGGACTGCGGGTTCTGGGACAGGTCGAAGTACTTGATGGTCCCCACCCCCACCTTGCGCGCGACCTCCTTGCGCTCGTCCTCCGACAAAAACCCCTGTTCGTCACGCTCCTCGACAACCTTCAGCGTGCGGCGTTCCGCCTCATCGAGCAGATCGACGAGGTTGATGACATTGCCCGATCGCGAGCTCGCCGCGGCCCCCTCAATGCGCAGGGTGCCAAACCAAACGTGCTGTTGGTCGACGTTGCCAAATCCCATCTTTCGAGCTGCGGCGAAGACCTGACGAAAGTGCAGCTGCTGGCGCCCATCCGTCAAGATGAGAATCCGATCCGCGTTGTGGTGGGTCGCACGGTAGCGCACCGTCGCAAGGTCGGTGGTCCCATAGAGAGCCGCGCCGTCGGCCTTCCGGATGAGCATGGGTTGCTTCGCGAGGCCCTTGCCGTCCTCGGGCATGAACTCAATGATCACGGCACCGTCGCTTTCCGTCGCGATGCCTTGAGCGAGCAAATCATCGACCAGCGGCTTCAGCTCATCGGCGTAGGCACTCTCTCCACGAATTTCGTCAAACGCGACACCGAGACGCTCGTAGACCTGATTGAACTCGGCCATAGAGACATCGACGAATTGCTGCCAGAGGGCAACGGTCTCGGGCTCACGGTTCTGGAGCTTCACCGTTTCCGACCGAGCCGTCTCCATGAAGCGCTCGTCGTTCTTCGCCGCGTCGCCTGACCACTCATACAGACGCTGCAATTCACCAACGGGATCGGCTGCGTAGGCGTCCTCATCGCGCTCCCGGTGCCAGGCCGTGATGAGCTTGCCGAAGGGGGTTCCCCAATCGCCGAGGTGGTTATCGGCGATCACCGTCCACCCGAGCCAGCGATGCATGCGATCGAGGGCGTTGCCAATGATGGTGGACCGCAAGTGCCCGATATGCATGCGCTTTGCGATGTTCGGGCTGGAGTAGTCCATGACCACGGTGCGCCCTTGGCCCGCATCGGGTGGTCCGAAGCGTTCATCGCGCATGCGCGCATCGAGCTGCCCCGCAAGCCACTCCGGCTCGAGGGTGAAGTTGATGAATCCGGGCCCGGCAATCGCCACCGAGGCCACCGCAGGCTCGTCGGGCAACGCCGCCACGATCTGTTCTGCCACCCCTCGAGGACCTGGACCCTCCCGGCCGAGCTTCTTGCCAAGTCGGAGCGCGAAGTTGGACTGATAGTCGCCGTGCGACGCATCCCGCGTCGCGACGCAAGGGTCGACGGTCTCATCTTCGTGCCCGATGGCCCTGACCGCCTGCTCTACGAGGGCGGTGAGGTACTCGGCAATGGTCTGCATTTGGGGCCTCCTGCCAAGTCCCTAAGGCGGGCCAGGCAGGAGGTCACGCAGCCATCAGGCCTTGGATGCGGGAATCGTTCGCAGGTAAGGCTTGATGGCCTTGAACTCTCCAAACCGGCGCGTGGCCTCTTCGTTCGACACGCTCGGCGCGATGATCACGTCGTCCCCTTCCTTCCAGGCGGCCGGGGTTGCGAGCTGCTTTTCGGCGGTCAGCTGCAACGAGTCAATCACGCGCAGCAGCTCATCGAAATTGCGTCCGGTGCTCGCCGGGTACGTCAGGGTGAGCTTGACCTTCTTGTCAGGGCCCACCACGAAGACCGACCGCACGGTCAGCGTGTTGTCGGCGTTCGGATGGATCATGTCGTACAGGTCCGCGACCTTGCGGTCCGGGTCCCCAATCAAGGGGAAGTTCAAGGCGGTGCCTTGGGTCTCTTCGATGTCCTTGGCCCACGCTTGGTGGTCACTCACCCCGTCCACGGACAGGCCAATGACCTTGACGTGGCGCTTGTCCCACTCGGGCTTGAGGGCGGCCGCCCGGCCAAGCTCGGTGGTGCACACGGGCGTAAAGTCCTTGGGATGGCTGAACAGCACGCCCCAAGAATCCCCGAGCCATTCGTGGAACGACACGGTGCCTTCGGTGGTCTCGACGGTAAAGTCAGGGGCGGTATCGCCCAGTCGAATTGCCATTGGTGTTCTGCTCCTCGCAATGAGAGGTGTTGGATACGTACCGAGGGCGTCGCCAGATTGGCGGAAGGAGTGTCGTGACACGTCAGGGAGTGATTGTGCTCGGAGCGACCGGGATGGTCGGCCAGCGCCTCGTCAGCTTGCTCCACAGCCACCCCTGGTTCGAGGTGGCCGCGTTGACTGCCTCGGAGCGGTCGGCGGGCAAAACCTACGCGGAAGCCTGTGCCTGGCGCCTTCCCGGCGAACCCTGGGCGGGCCTCGGAGATCGCAAGATTCTACCGACGGACCCGGCACTTGTGGCTCAGGCTGCGGCCGGGCCCACCATCGCGTTGTCCGCGCTCGACACCGCACCCGCTCGGGAACTGGAAGTCGCGTTCGCCGAGGCGGGATTTCACGTGGTGAGCAACGCCAGCGCCTACCGCATGGATGCGCGGGTCCCGCTCGTCATTCCCGAGATCAACGCGGACCACCTGGCCCTGCTCGAACACCAACCGTGGGCGGGCTCCCTCGTCACGAACCCCAACTGCACTGCCATGCCGGTCGCGATGACCTTGGCTCCGCTGCACCGCTCGTTTGGCATCGAGGCCGTGACCGTAGCCAGCTACCAGGCGGTTTCCGGCGCGGGCTACCCGGGCGAATCTGCGTTCGACATGGCCGACAACGTCCACCCCCATCCGGGCAACGAAGAGGACAAGCTCACCCAAGAGCCCCAGCGCATCCTCGGTGCCTATGCCAACCCTGAAGTAACGCCCGCCGATTTTGTCGTGTCGGCGCGGTGCGTCCGGGTTCCCACGTCGGACGGCCACCTCGTGGCCATGCACGTCCGCACCAAGACCGCCTGCTCCCCCGAGCAAGCCATCGAGACGCTCGAAGCCTTCGACCCCGGGCTCGAGTTGCCCAGCGCCCCGCATCCCGTGCTTGTCCATCGCCCCTTTCGCGATCGCCCACAGCCGCGGCTCGACCGTGACAACGGCGGGGGTATGGCTGCGACGTTTGGCCGGGTGGAAGCTTGCCCGGTGATGGGCCTAAAGCTCTACGCCCTGGCCCACAACACGCTTCGAGGTGCCGCCGGGGCGGCCCTGCTCAACGCCGAGCTGTTGAAGGCGACGGGGCGGGCGTAAACAGATACCCTTCGGGGCAAACTCGGAGGGCTTGATGTGGATGTGGTGGCTTGTGGCCTGTGTTTCGCTGCCCGAACAGCAGGCGGAATACCTGCGTGGCGCCTATTTCAACTGGAATGGCTTCAACCACCGCGTATCTGCCGTGCAATTCGCGGCCAATGAAGGGCAAGCCGAAATGGTGGTCATCGGCGGCACGTCCACCACCCTGACTCCGGCCGACCTCGATGATGGCTGCGACCCCGGCATCTGCCTCGAGTTTCCGTTTATCGACAACTCGGTGGCCCGCTTGGGCTGGGGCCGCCTGACCTCTGACACCGTCGCGCTTGGCACAGGGTCGGTCGAGTTTGACGTCCCCCGAGCGGGCGCGTCCAGCACCCTCGACATTGAACTCGACGGGGTTCCGGGTGGCGAAGTGACGGCCATTCTGACGGGGTTCGGGCTCAACACCGACCGTCCGTTGGCGGGCGAGGCGGCCTGCTACCGCCCCGAGTACGGCTGGCACCCTCGGCGCATCGCGCTTAGCATCGACGACGTCACGGTCAGCGGCAAAACGGCCACGGTGGCCGTGAGGGCTGCGTTCGAGGCCGGCGCCACCTTCGAGGCCGAACGCGTCTGCATCGATGAGGTGTTTGAGCGCGCGGTGGCCGCCATGCGTCTGGACGTGCTGGTCTTGGCCGGAGTGGACGTGGTCACCGCCCAGACCATCACTGCGGCCGCCGACTATCCCTTCGGCGACCAGGTGAATCCCAAGCCCCAAGAAGAAGCCGAACCCACGCCCCTCAGCAACGTCGCGCCGGTGAATGGGTGGCAATCGGTCGACTTCGCATTCGATGCCGGCGACGGCCGCGGCGCCTACCTCCGAAGTTTCGGCTTCGAGATTACCGAGGCGGGGGCCGCAGGCATCGCGACCAATTTCTCTCCGGGAACCCAGCTTTCTGGCATGTCCTACACCTTCGAAGGGACCGTCCTCGCCATCGAGGCGGACGGTGCGGTGCAGACCGGAACGGTAGCCGTTGAGGAACTCCCTGCCGAACTCGATGGCGACGACAACCCAGAGGTCCAGACCTTCCCACTTTGAGCCAGCCGGTCAACGTCTCCTCGCCTCCCTGGAACGGCTGATGTAAGGGAATGCCACCCCCTGGAAATGGAGCGTGGCATGGCGGGAGATGACGACAAGGGCAGCGGTGGAAATCCTGGCATGCCTCCCGGGATGCCTCCCATGCCTGGGATGCCCCAGATGCCCGGAATGCCCATGCCCGGAATGCCGCAGATGCCCGGCCAAATGCCTGGGATGCCCCAGATGCCCGGCCAAATGCCTGGGATGCCCCAGATGGGGATGGGACAAATGGGCGGCGGCAATCCCATGATGCAGATGATGCAGATGATGCAAATGATGATGGGGGGAGCGGCAGCCCCCATGGTCGACCCCTCGGCAATGCCGTTTGCGATGAGCGCGCCCGTTCCCGACCAGGATCAAGGGCTCGATTCCGACATCATCCGTCCGGCGACGTTCGATGAATTGGTGCGCGAGCAAGAACCTCTGCCGACGGGATCGATCCTCGATCAACTCTGCCTTTCGGCCGACGGTGCAACAGCGTTGGGTGGCATTCCCAAGGGATGCACCATGGCGTTTGTGGGTCCTCCCGGCAAGGGCAAGACGCGGACGGCGCTTGCGGCCCTCGCGCGGACCGCTCAATCGGGCATGAAGGTCGCGTTCGTCGTCGCCGAAGAAGGCTTCCACACCGAAAGCGGGAGTGGGCGCGACGACCTTTGCTCGCGGCTCACCAAGATCGGCGGGGCCGTCACGGGACTCGACGAAACGGCATTCCGCGAACAGGTGCTCGACAACCTCTACGTGCTCGAGTCGCAGTACCACAAAGGTCAGACCTGGGACGACTTCATCGCGCGGTACCGCTACCTCGTCGAGAAGGCGGAAATCGACTTCGTGGTCATCGACTCGCTGAACATGCTCGACCCAACCAAGCACCGCACGGCCGACAACCTCTCCGCCCTCAAGACCTACAACCACGAAAAGGGTGTGACCTGCCTTTGCATCGGGCAGATCAAGGACACGGGCCTTCCGGTGGGCGGCGAAGCCCTCATGCACACCGCCGACGCCGTGTTTCTCATCGAACAGCTCTCGCTCGGCAGCAAGGACATGGCCGCCCTGTGGGGAGGAGCCTACCGCGACAAGATCGATGTCATCCGCGCCGTGAAGTCGGTGACCACGCCCACGTTCCCTCATTTGGCCCGCGTCGAGCAGGCCGCGGACACCGGCGCACTGGTCGTGCATGAAGCACAGCCGGCCGACTTTGCGCTGCCCGAGCTGCCCTGATGCACTTCGTCGACACCGACGACCTCCGCAGCTGGCTCGCCGCGGACGACCATCTTCGCGACTACACCACCGGCATCGGGCGCAACGCGTTGTCCGACCGGTTCATGGAGCGCGAGCTGGGGCTGCCCCTCCACCTTGCCTTCGTGATGCGCCGCCTCGTCGCTGAAGATCCCGCGGCCACCATGGAGCGACTGTCCTCCATCCCGTTTTACAGCCTCTGCAAAGCGTTGTTCCTTCCCTTGTCCGGCATGTCGCCCGACAAGGCAGGCGCCGTGTTTGGGCTGGCCACTCCCGCCCCGCCTCGGGCGGCAGAACGCGAGGTTCTGCTCGGCGAGTTTCTAAGCAAGGACGTCGGTCTCGACCTTGTTCAGAAACTGTCGTGCATCTTGGGGGATCCGTTTCGCGGCAAGCCGGCCACCCTCAAGCGCGACTCGCTCATCACGTTGTTGCTGTCGATGCAGCTCACAACGCGACGTCAGCTCCTGGATCGACTCACCGTCGTCGGCGATGTCGCGGTTCTTTTTGCGGAGTCCCGGTCCGAGCCGGTCGGCAACAAGACGTTGACCGCGGCCGAGGTGCTCGAGACCTTGCGCACCCTCGCCCAACCGGGGGTCGGCCGAACGTTGAAGTTCTCGCTGCTTCGATCGGTGGTGGAGCGATGCAGTAAGCTCGAAGCCTACTTCCTCGCCAAACTGGTGCTCAAGAAAGCGGGGTTTGGCTTCGACTACCAAGGCCCCCTGCTCGCACGCTCCCTTGCCGAGCACTTCGGCGCCGCGCCCGAAGCCGTCGCCCACGCCATGGCGCTCACCGACGCATTTCAGGTCGTGGACCGGTTGGCGCGGGAAGGTTCTGCCGGCCTGCAAGCGATTCAACTGCAACCCCTCGTCCCAGTCCGCCCGGCCTTGGCCACCGGATCGAGCGACGCCATCAAGCAGTTTCCCGTCTGGGTGGAGCGCAAGTACGACGGCATCCGCTTCATGCTCCACAAGTCGACCGACGCACAAGGGGCGGTGCTTTGTGGGGCCTACACAAGAACGCGTCGGGACTGGCTCGAGTTGGTGCCAGGCCTTGCGGCGAGCATTCGAGCGTTTCCCGCCCGCACCGCGATCGTGGATGGGGAACTGTATGGAGTGGTCGCGGGGAATTACGGAGCCCGCCCCGCAACCGTTTACGAGCTGTACGCGGTGCTACAGGGCGAAGCCAAGCCCCTGCAGATCAAGTTCGCTGCGTTCGACCTGCTTTACGTCGAGGGGCGTGACCTCACCGGCATGCCGTGGAACCAACGACGCCAGTTTCTACAGACCCTGCTCGGCCCCATGCAGCACTTCCCGCTGATGGTGCCCATGCAGCTTGCCGAAGGCCAGTACGCCCAGGGCAAGGACGATGTGAATCGGCTCTACGGCCACTTTCGAAGCCAGGGCTACGAAGGCATCATTGCGAAAGATCCACAAGGCCCCTACCGACTCGCCCAGCGCGACCCGACCTGGACCAAACGGAAGCCCGCCATCACCCTCGATCTGGTTCTGCTCGCGGCGGTGTTCGCCGTGACCGAGAAGAAGACGGCGGGGGTGTTTGGGTCGTATGTGATTGGCGCCCGCACGGCCGATGGTGGCTTCGTCGATGTGGGCGACGTCGCGGGGGTCGACGTGCAACGCGACCGCCAACTGCAGGCCGAAATCATGCGCGAAGGGTTGATCACGGGCCAGCGCGTTGAGCGCAAGAGCATGTCGGGAGCGCGTCCCGGCATGGAGCTTAGGCCCCACATCGTCGTCACGGTGCGATTCGAGGGCATCGTCAAGGACTCGACCACCCAAGAACTCAAACTCCGAGATCCGAAGCTCGTCCACATTCGAAGCGACAAAAGCGCATTCGAAGCCGACTCGGTCAAGACGATCGAGACTCTTTGGATCCGACAGAACATGGGCTGATGATGTTGTTGGAAGGTGACTTTGAGGATGAGACCTTCGAAGATTTGGAAGCGTCCGGCGTCACCATCGAACGGGCCATCTACGAGCGTTGTCGGTTCGTGGGCTGCGCCTTCGAGGAGCTGGCGTTCTCGGATTCTCGTTTTGTAGACTGCAGTTTCGAGCGGTGCAACCTGGTTGGGGTTCGCTTTGTCGACACCCTCTTGCAAGGCGTCGCCTTCGAAGGCGGGCGCGCCATGGGCCTCGACTTCACCCAGACGCGCAAGCTGTCCTTGTCGCTGCGGTTTACCGACGCCAAGGTCGATCTGTCGAATTTCGCAGGGTTGCCGTTGCGCGGAACGCGTTTTGAGGACTGTAGCCTTCGCGACGTCATCTTCGACGACTGCGATCTCCGTGAGTCGGTGTTTAAGGGCTCGGACCTTGCCGGAGCGGTGTTCCGGCATGTCAAACTCGCGCGGGCGGACCTTCGCAAGACCCGCAGCGCGCTCATCGACGTGGCCACGTGTTCGTTAGGGGAAACCCAGATCGACGTGGACACTGCGTTGGCGGCGCTTCGCGACGTAGGGCTGCACTGTGCCTCCCTCGAAGAGATGTTTGGCCAACGAGACGCGTAAACACAGCGGATGACCAACGTAGCCGGGTAGGCTAAATCGCTCGATGAGCGTGGGAGCAGGCATGCAAAGGCATTGGCTCGGGATGATGGGATTGGCGGTCATGGGATGCGGCGACCCGTTTCCTCCCATCGACAACACGATCACCCTCGACGACACGAGCCCCGACGAGACGGGCACCACCATACCCATCGACACGACGCCTACCGCCGAGACCGGCAAGCCCACAGTGCCAAAGACCACCCCGGAGCCCCAGCCGGACGACGTGGAATTCACGATTCAGCTCGAGCGCATCGAGCTGCTCACACAGAACTGCGACGGGGGCACCAACGGCCCCGCGGCTGAGATCTACTACGATCTAAGGGTGGGCAATCAGTTCGGATGGCAGCTCGTGGTCGCCCGCGACGCAAGCGACAACATCGACATGCTGCCCATCGGCGACCCCGAGGCGATGCCCCTCGAACTCAATGCGGACCCCGTCACCCTTCGCATCAACGAAGACGGCCAAGACCAGCTCATCATCTTTGGGCAGATCTACGACCGTGACGTGACGTCCGACAACGATCTCATCGCAAACTACGACGATTTGATTTGGATGTTCCCCGCCGATGTTCCGCTTGGCACCACCGCATTCACCCGGGCCGGTCCTTCGCAGAACCCACCCGAAGACCAATGTGAAGCTTCGCTGTTCGTCACGATCGAACGCGTCAAGCCCAAACCCAATCCCTGATTCAATGCAAACGCAGGGATCTGACGCCCCGTTCAGATTGGGCGAAGCCCCACGATCGGACGACGTGAGCCGCGAAGGGCATTCTTCGGCGAATGTAGGAAAGGACTCGTATTCCCAGGTCTGAACCAGAATTTCCTGCCAAGGTCCTCACGCCGTAAGGTTCGCTTGCGACGGACGCTTGACGAACCCGTCGCACAGCCGGCACAATCCCGGGCACGGTATTCGTTCACTCACCGAACGAATCCCAGTTGAACAGGTTCTGCGCACCAGTGGAGGAGACATGCGCTTCCTTTCCATCGCGACGCTCACGCTCGCACTGACCGCTTGCACGGGCGACGACCCCAAGGACGAGTCGGCCGTTGAGGGTGATGCCGACACCGACGCGGATTCCGATGCGGATTCCGACGCGGACTCGGATGCCGATACCGACGCGGATTCCGATGCGGATTCCGACGCCGATACGGATGCGGACACCGACACCGACGTGCCCGACACCGACGGTGCGATTCCGTGGTCCTTCGACGAGACCAAGCCCCCCTTCACCTTCGTGGTGTTTGGCAACTTCGGTGGCGGATTCCCCGCGGCCATCGTCACCGACCCGACCGATGCGACCAACAAGGTCCTGAACATCCAACGCCAAGTCGGCGAGTGCTTCGACGGCGTGACCATCTCGACCGTCAAGAAGGACGACGCGGTGCCCCAGCTCACCATCAACGGCACCACCACGCAGATCTCGGCCCGCGTGTGGTCGGAGAGCGCCGGCGCGCGCATCCTCCTCAAGATCGAAAACTCGACCGAACCGACCGTGTTCGTCGAGACCCTCGCCTCCACCACCATGGCGGGTGCTTGGGAGACCGTCACCTGGGACTTCGCGAACCCGATGCCCAACATGGCACCGATCGACCCGAACGCTGTCTACGACAAGATCAGCGTCTTCCCCAACTTCTACTGCGACGAGGGCGCGCCCGTTCCCGCCGCGACCGAAGAGTTCTACTTCGACGACTTCGACTACGCGAACTGATCTCGTCGCCGCAATTTGCGGCGTCGAACCAATGTTCCCCACCACCCTGAGGCTCCTCGCCTCGGGGTGGTTTGGTTTTAGCGCTCGCGGGCTCGGGCCGTGGCGTCCGGAAGGGCTCGCTCGGGAAGCGACGGGTCGCACAACTGGACGTACCAACCGCTCAAGAACTTGTTTTCGGCGTCCAGGGCTCGCGTGTGCGACGGCATGTCCTGCCCGCGCTCGAGTCGATGCACGCTCGGCATGGCTTGGTTGCTCCGAAGGCAGTGCACAAACTCGCGACGGATGGACTTGAGGTCCCGCACCACCGCACTTCGGCAAGCTTCGGCCTTGCGCCGTCCGACCCGCTCACACACATCGAGCTGGGCCTCGGTAATCATCCGGAACCACCGCTGGGTGATGGCCTGTTCGATGAGACCGGAACGCTCGGACTGCAGGGCTTCGCGGATGGCGGCCTCGGCTTCCAAATCCGCCTCGGTCTGCTCAAGGCGTGAACGCGTGGCCGCCAGCTTGTCGACGAGCTGGTCCTTGGTGCGCTTGAGCGAAGCCACCTCGAGTTGGGCCTCCGCGATCTCCACCCTTGCCTTTTCGATGGCCTCGTTGAGTTCAGCACTCGCGGCCTTGGAGATGTCTGGTGTTTCGAGCTGAGCCCGAAGTTCGGCCACCCGCTGTTCGCGCTCCGCCACCTGGCCTTCAAGGCCCGAAATCTGCGCCCGAATCTCGGACAACCGGGTCTTCTGGGCCTCCACGATTGGCTCACAGGCATCGCGTAGCTCGATCAGCGAGCCGTCACCGAGTCCGGTGAATCCATGATCTTCACGGGCGTACCATCCCACCGTTCCACCGATCAGCATGCCAAAAAACATCGCAATCACGGTTGAAACAAAGGGAACTACGGCGGTCAGTACAGCTAGCGACCGCTCGCCTTCTTTGTTGCTCATGGCTCCCCTCTACCTCCCCTCGTCGGTCTCAAGACCATCACTCCTGGCACAACACGTGCCATGAGCTGACGAGGGGAGAGAGAGAATGGGCGGGCCCCCACCGTGGCGCGGGGATGTTGATGGCAAGGGCACCGCCCCGGAGCACTCGGGACATGTGCAGGACCCGTGCCAAGTTCGAACGCTAGGGTTCCCACACGACCTCCTAGGGCTCAAAGAGCTGCTAACAGGGTGACAATCAAATCCCAGACCCGTTTCATAAGTCCAGCGAAGACTTCAGGGGGGGATGGAGGCCATCGCGGTCCTTTTTCCGCACCCTGACTACCCCACCTGTCCCCCCGCCGCCCGGGACCAACCGATGGTCAAGTCTCGAACCGCACGATCCGATTGCCCGTCTGTGACCCTCTGGTGCGAGCCCCACCTCGAACCAGGACCCTTCGGGGTTCGGCGCCCTGGTGTAACCTCAGTGAGACCAAGAAAGGACGCCCGCTTCCGAACGGAGCCACGGCTTCGAGATTTGGCCTTCCGAGGGCTGGATCGCCACAGAGGGGGGAACTCTTGGCGTTGACACCAGAGCATATCGGGCCGTACCGCATCATCCGTCCCATCGCGTCAGGCGGGATGGCTGAGGTCTACGAGGTGCAGGACCCGGCAAGTGGCGAACGACTCGCGCTGAAGCTTCTGGTGGCCGTCCGCCAGGCCCTCAAGCGCTTCGATCGCGAATACGAGGCGATGACCCGCCTCAATCATCCGGGCATCGTACGGGTGTACCACTACGGGCTGCATCAAGGGCATCCCTGGCTCACGATGGAGTTGCTGCGTGGCGTAGCCGCCCAGTCCCACATCAAACGAACCGGGCGCCCTGGCTCTCCACGCCGTCTCCGTGAAGTGCTGCGCCTGGGCTACCACGTCAGCAAGGCGCTGCACTACATCCATGAGCGCAACCTGGTCCACCGCGATCTGAAGAGTGCAAATGTCATCGTGCTCCCCGATGACCGGGTCAAACTGCTCGACTTTGGCGCAGCCCACCTCGTGGACAGCCACCGCATCACCCAGGAAGGGGAGTTCGTAGGGACGTTTGCCTACGCGTCCCCCGAGCAGATCCTCGCCGGCCGGATCGACCATCGCTCCGATCTGTACAGCCTGGGGGTGCTGTTGTTCCGCCTGGCGACGGGACGTCGCCCCTTCTCATCACGAGACCACGAACAGCTCATTCGCCAGCACCTCTACGAGCCCCCGCCCGATCCTCGGGAATTCGTGCCGACGCTGCCCAATGAGCTGTCGGATCTCGTCACCCGGCTGCTCGCCAAGTCGCCCGAAGACCGCGTCCAGACCGCGGACCGCGTGGCCACGACGCTTGAGCGCCTTCATTCGCGGCCGTTCACCACCCGCTCCCGCCTGGCCATTCACGAAGCTCAGAGTGCCCCACGAGGGCCCGAGCGCCATCGTTTGTGGGAACATCTCGAGGAAGGGCCCGAAAGCTCCCTCGTCGTGGTCACCGGGGAAGATGGGAGCGACCGTAGCCGATTGCTCGAAACCATCGACCGTGAATCCAAGGAACGGGGTGTCGCCTCCTACCTCGTCCAGCTCCGGCGGGGCGAAGCCATGGCTCGGCTGTGCGAGACCCTCATCGCGATGGCCCAAGACTGTTTTCACCCCGACAAAGAGGCCTTGTCGGAGACGGTCGAAAAGTGCTGTACGCCGGCCGCCTTGGCCAACCCCACCGGCCGCGCGACCCTTCGCCAAGCGGCGGTCGACATCGCACGCCTGCGCGCGAGCAACCAGCCCGTGGTGATGTTGGTGCAGGAGGTCCACCGCGCCGACCCCTTGACCCTCGACCTGCTCGGGGGCCTTCGTCGCGGGCTCCAGCAAGTTCAGGACACGCCATTCAAAGTGGTGGCATCGTGTCGCAGCAGCGAGCTGGAACCTGGCTCAGCGGTGTACCGCCGGCTCAATGACCCCATGGTCATTGCTCTATCGCCGCTCGACCCGCGTCAGATTGCCGTATCGGTGGGCCATATGCTGGGTCGCCGACCGCCAACGGCGGAGCTTGCCCGCCAGCTCCATGAAGTGACGGCCGGGCAGCCGCTCTACGTGGAAGAGACGGTGCAGCTACTGGTCGCCTCGGGGGGCATCGAAGCCGAAGACAGCCGCCTTGCCTGGGCGGACCAGACCACCGAGGTGCCCCGACCCGAGCGGGCCACCGCTGCCGCCGAGCGGGTGCTCCGGACCCTGCCGCTGACGTGGCGACGGGTCCTTGAAGCCCTAGCCGTCGCGGACGACGCCACCCAGCTCAGCGTGCTCGCGCGCTTGATTGGATGGTCCCAGGCCGAACTCAATGTGGCGGTCGATGGTCTGTGCGCACGCGGGGTCGTCCGGCGGAGCATCAGCGAGCCCACCGCCTTGTTGTGGCGCCACCCGCTGCTGCCCAAACTGCTTCGGGACCGTGTGAATCCCGCACGACGCGCGCTGTACCTGTCTCGCCTGGCCACGGCAGAATCCGAGGACCCTCACAGCAAGGGGCGCGTCGCCGCACTGGTGGCCACCGGCCGTGTGCAGGAGGCCGCGGTCCAAGCAAACTCGCTCACCAGCGAGCTGTTGACCCAACACCGCATTCGCAGCGTCCTCGAGATGGCGGAACCCGTGGTGGACCGCCTCCGCGTGGTGGATCGAGCGCCGGAGTGCGCGGAGCTGTTGCTGCAGTACGCCCGTTGCTTGCGGACGGTGGCGCCTACCGACCCCTCCAACGGTCGCACCCTGCAGCAGGCGCGCCAACTGGCCCAGCTCCTTGACGACTCGTTGCTCGTCGTCCGCACGGACCTTGAGCAAGCGAAGCTGTACAAGACCATCGGACACTACGGCGTCTACCGAAAGTACCTGGAGCAGGCCTTCGAGGGCCTACGTGAGCCGAACGACGAGCCGGCCATCGCAGCGCACATCGCGATGGAGTACGCCACGAGCTACCGACTCCAGGGCCACGTGGCCAAGGCCGACGAGTGGGCCGCGATGGCCGTTGATCACGCCGAGACGAGCGGCGATGTCGCCCTGATGGGACGCGCGATCGTGGAGTCCGCCAGCTGCTTGCTGGCTTCTGGCCAGGTCGTCGAGGCCGAAGCCGCCTTCAGCTTGGCCATGGAGCACTTCGAGCGGGCGCACGACGCCTGTGGGCTATGGCGCGCGGTGGCCCGCTGGTCGCACACGCTTCGTCTGCAAGCCCGGTACTCAGAAGCGTTGGCCCAGCTTTACAAGCGACTTCCGGCGGCCAGCCAATGCCAGGACTCCGTCCCCTACGTGGAGTTGCTCCAGGCGACCGGTTGGGTCGAACTCGATCTGTCGCGGCTCGGGCGAGCCCAGGAATGCACCGACGAACTCGCTGCGACCCTGCACAAGGGAGCCCACCTCTACCTTAGGCTCAAGACCAACCTGCTGACGGGGCGAATCCTTCTCGCCTCGGGTGAGCCGCAGACGGCCGCCTACGTGCTGCAGGAAGTCCACCGTTCTGCGCGGAACGCTCAGCTCGCCGTTCTCGCGGAACACGCCCGGGCGGTCCAGGCCGAAGCCCTTCATGCCATCGGGGATGCCGAGGGCGCGTCAAGTGCGTTCCAATCGGCCATTCTCGGTCTTCTCGGGGCCGGTGACGTCACCATTCTCGCTGAAGCCGTCCGAGGCCGGGCCCGGACTGCGGCGACCCGAGAAGATCCATCCGAGATCTTTCGGCACGTACGCACGCTCCTCGACGAACAACCCATGGTCTTGTTGCAGCTTGAGCATCTCCTTGCAAAAGGGGCATGGCACCGCGCTCGCCAGGACCCAGCGGCCTCCGACCAGGCATTCAGGGAGGCGGCCATGGTACTCAATCGCATGGCCACCAACCTCTCGGACACGGATCGAGCGGCTTTGCGCGTCCATCCGTGGTCGAGCTGGATTCGCCAGGGACGACGTTGAACGAGCAGACCTCGAGTTCCATTCCCAAGGAAATCGGACCCTACCGGGTCCTTCGGCCCATTGCCCGCGGAGGGATGGCCGAGGTCTACGAGGTGGAAGAGCGCTCCAGCGGCGAACACCTCGCGTTGAAGCTGCTTGTGCAAACCGGCGGGGCGCTTCCGCGATTCAATCGCGAATATGAAGCCATGATCCGCCTTAATCACCCGAACATCGTCCGGGTGTATGCCTACGGCTTGCATGGGCAGTCCCCATGGCTGTCGATGGAACTCATCGAGGGCACGCCCATCCAGGCCTACGTGAAGCGCTGCGGCAAGCCCGGCACGGATGCGCGCACCGAGGAAGTCATTCGCCTCGGCCACGACCTGGCGTTGGCGCTCGACCACATCCATCGCCGCGGACTGGTCCATCGCGACCTGAAATCGGCCAACGTGCTCGTCCTGCCCGATGGTCGCGTCAAACTCTTCGACTTCGGCACCGCGCGGGTGAGCGACCCGGTCCAGCAAATCACCAACGATGGTGAATTCATCGGCACCTTCGCCTACGCCTCGCCGGAGCAGCTCCTCAACGAGCACGTCGATGGGCGTTCGGACCTCTATTCGTTTGGGGTCCTGCTGTTCCGCATGGCCACGGGCAAGCGCCCCTTCGAGTCGAGCGACCTTGGCGAACTTGCCCGCATGCACGTTCGGGACGCTCCGCCCAACCCCAAGTCGTTCGCCCCCACGCTGCCCGAAGGGCTCGAACGCATCATCCTCCAACTGCTGTCCAAGGCACCGGCCGACCGGCCGCAGACCGGGGCTGAGGTCGCCCACACCCTCGAAGGCCTGTCCGGCACGACCTTGCGCCTCCCCGGCACCCTCGACGTCGACCAAGGCCGCGAACGCCTCGTCGGCCGTGAAAAGCAGATGCGGGAGCTGCAGTCGTTCATCGACCATGCGGCCGATCTTCGAAATCCCGATGCGTCGGGCGCCATGGCGCTGGTCGTGGGGGTCGATGGATCGGGTCGCCATGCGATCATGGGCGCCATGGAACGGGAGGTCAGCCAGCGTGGCTGGCGCTCCGTCAGCATCTTCTTCCGCCCTGGGGCCAGCGACCTGATGCAGTTCGCCTATGCCCTGTCCGTGGTGTCGCGGTCGTTTGGCAACCTGTCGACCGACGAAATCCAAAGCGATGCGGACGCCATCGAGCGCATGGTCCAAGCCACGAGTCTTGCCGTCGCCGAACGCCTCGAAGTGGTCCGACAGGCGGGAGCGAGGCTGCTCGACCGACGCGCTCACACCGACCAAAACCCCGTCATCGTGTTCGTGCGAGGCCTCCAACACGCGGGTGCGGTCGGCTACGAGGCCCTCGCCGGCCTAAGGCAGGAACTCGCCAGCCTCGGGTCACGGGTCATGTTGATCGGCGACTGCACCGAACACGCGGACGACCCCGACTCTCTCGCCCGACGTCGGCTGAAGGATGCACGCCGCGTCCCCCTTCCGCCCATGTCACCCCGCGAAGTTGCGCTGCTCGTAGGCGCCATGCTGCATCGAAGGCCGCCTCCCGCCTCGGTGGCCCAGCGGATTTACAAGGCGAGCGGCGGCCTGCCCACCTACGTCGAAGAGGTCGTCCACGGTCTCATCGCCAACGGCATCCTTCGGGTGCGAAGCCGAGACCAAAATCGCATCGAGTGGGCCCAGCAGGAAAGCTGGGAAATCGAAGTGCCTGAAGGGGCCCGAGAACGCATCCTCGACCACTTCTCGGCCCTGCCGACGGATCGAAGGCGATGCCTTGAAGCCCTCGCCCTCATGGGCGGCGAAGGCTCGGTTCGCGTCGTGGCTGGCGCCGTTCAGCGCACCCAAGATGAAGTGCTGCCCACGTTGTTCGATCTCGCCAATCGAGGTTGGATCACCATGTCGAAGCGCAAGGGCTTCGACTACGCGACTTGGCGTCAGGTGCTCGCAGAAGACGTGGTCACGGGACAGCTCCAGCCGACGCGGCGACGCCTTCTCGAACGGCTCATCATCCTGCAGGTGTCTGAACACCCAGCCTTCGCCGCGCAGATCCGGCTGCTACTCGCCACCGGCCAAACCCGGCACGCGTTCTTGCGGGCGCGGGATTGGGCCGTGCACCACCTCGCCTACAACGAGCCCGTGACCGCGGTGGATGTCCTCGACGATGTGGTGCCCCAGCTCGCAGAACCTGCGTCCGGCGTCGATGACGTATTGCGGGGGCAACTCCTGCTGCTGTACGCGAACTGTTTGCTCGCTTCGAACCCGACCGACGGCAATGCGACCAAGGCCCTCGCCCGAGCGGAACGGTGCTTGAAGCGCACGGGGTTGTCGGCCGCCGAGCAGGCCGTGTTCGACGGTGAGATGCACCTCACACGGGCCCAAATCCATCGGGCGATCGGTCACTTTCCGAGCTTTCGCCGTGAACTCGACGAAGCGTGGCGGCACGTCGAATCCACCCCGCCGAGTGCCCTCGGGGCCATGATCGCCACCCTTCGAGGCTGGTCCGACCGTACCCAAGGCGACGTCGAAGAAGCCGCGACCTGGCACGGCCGGGCCCGCCGGCTGGCGATTGAAGTTGGAGACCCTGCCGTTCGTGCACACGCCGATACGGGCGTCGCAGGCTGGCAATTCTCGCGAGGTCTCCTCACCGAAGCCGAAGCCACCGTATGGAGCGCGATCAGCGTATTCGGGGATGTCGGCGACCTGCGAGGCATTGCCGAGGCCCTGCCCGTCTGGACCCACAGCTTGCGCATCCAGGGACGCTTTTCGGAGGCGCTCGGCCTCCTCTACCATCAAATGCCGATGATTCGGCAGTGCGAAGTTCCCACCTTCTACGTGCGACTCCTCCTTGCGAATGCATGGTGTGAGGTCGACCTCGGACGCCTAGGACAAGCGCAGGAGTGCGTCGA
Source organism: Myxococcota bacterium (assembly GCA_039208735.1). Taxonomy (GTDB): domain Bacteria; phylum Myxococcota_A; class UBA796; order UBA796; genus DRPG01. Next base: position 73,314 of record JBCCQY010000028.1, read on the forward strand.
CGAACTCGCAGCGACGCTTCGCCGGGCGGAACACCTCGACCTTCGATTGGAAGTCGACCTCGTGTGGGGACGCATCGAAGTGGCGTCGGGCCTGTTCGATGACGCGGTGCAGCGCTTGGGCGGCGTGGTGCAACGAGCCGAAGCGGCTGGACTCACCGTCATCGCCGAACAAGCACGGGCCCTGCAAGCCGAGGCTCGCTGGTCGTCGGGCGACCGAAGCAGTGCCCTGACCCAGTTCAGCGCCGCAGTCAACGCACTTCGCCGTTCTGGGGACGTCCCGGCGCTCGCTCTCGCCTGCGTCTCCCAGGCCCGTGCGATGAGCGAGAGCGTCGACCCCGACCTCGTGTTCAAGCCGCTCGCCGACTGGCTTGAATCGCAACCTGCGGTGTGTGTGCGCATCGAACGACAGATCGCGCGAGGCCGGCACCTCAAGGCCATGGGTAAGGACTCGGATCCTGCCTATGCGAGAGCCGGCGACATGATCGAGCAACTCGCTCAACCCCTGTCACCGACCGATGCCACGGCCTTCCGCCTGCATCCCTGGTCGCAATTCCTGCGCCGATCGCGCCAGCCCACGAAGCCGCCCACCCGCATGTAGGATGGCGCCATGGCCTCCGACCTCGTGCGGTATCGAAAGGTGCTTGATCCTGTTGCAAAAGCGGCACGGGAACAATCTTGGTATAAAGAGCGCCCTTGGCGCACCAAAACCCACGTGGTCGAAGAGCACGGCGCGGTGGTGGTCGACCTGCATGACCTGCGCGCGGCCCTCGCCAAAAAGGCGGTCCATGCCGTGGTGGAAGCGGGCGTTCCCAAGGCCGGGGCGGTCGTCTTTGTGCACGGCCGAGGACAGCACAGCCTCGTCCCCGGTGGCGTGCTTCAGGGCGTCGTCACGGAAGCCCTTGGAAAAGCGTGTCTCAAGCATTCTGGATGGGCCGTCCGACGCGGTCGGCCGGGTCGGACGGTGTGGGTCACCGACCGGAAACGCGCGCCCAAAGCCCACCTTGGAGGCGGAGGAATCGGCCTTTCATTAGGGATTGTGCTCTTCGTGTGTCTGTTCTTTGCTGCCGTTCTGTTTAGACTGGGCGTCCTTCCCTTGGACCTCTCACCCTGACTCGACACGGTCCAAGGGTTATCGAAGTCGCGCTGCTGTTTCTGGCGGCTCCTGCGCTTTCGCAGAGGCGGCCCAGATCTGACCGGAAGGGAGTCACGCATGGAAATCCGCCCGGACGACGCCAATATCGCCACAACGTCCCGTCGAAAGGGTGATGACCCAGAGAATCC
>JBCCQY010000029.1:0-74521 GCA_039208735.1 Myxococcota bacterium
CGCCCTGCTCGAAGCGCTCGAGCAGTGCGACGCGTTTTTGGCGGTCATCGGCGCACGATGGCACGGGCCGTTGCCCGATGGCGCATCCCGCATCGACAGTCCCGAGGATTGGGTGCGGCGCGAGGTAGAAGCAGCGCTTGCGATCCCACGGATGCGGGTGATTCCCGTGCTCGTGAACGGGGCTCCGATGCCGACGGCCGAGGGTCTCCCAGGCTCCCTCGCCCGGCTGTCGGCTCGCCATGCTGCGAGGATCGAGCCCGATCCCGACTTCCATGTCGGCATGGATCGACTGCTGCGGAGCCTCGGTGCCCCTTCGGTGCCCATTCCCGCGGCCGATGGCCCAGGTCGCACCATTGATGCCGGAGGGGTTCCCCTCGAGCTGGTGTGGGTGCCTCCGGGTGACTTTCAGATGGGGGCCGAAGGCCCGACGGCGTCGGCGGTGGAAGGCCCGATGCGCCAGGTCGTGATCGGGCAGGGCTTTTGGTTGAGCCGGTACCCCATCACGGTCGCGCAATACCGTGCCTTCCTCGATGCCACGGGGAGCTTCGTGCCCTCTCCGATCGCAGATCGGGACCGCGACACGCGCCCCGTCACCGACATCACCTTCCAGGACGCGATGAACTACGCCACCTGGCTGCACACGCCCCAAGGCGAGATGGGGGCTTTGCCGACCGAAGCCGAGTGGGAATGGGCGGCTCGCGGTTCGGACGGACGTCGATTCCCTTGGGGCAACGACACGCCGCACGGGGCTCGAGCGGTGTGGGCTGCGGTTTCCGAGGGGCAGCCCGCGGCCGTAGGCGGACGCCCGGAGGGTCGAGGTCCGTTTGGGGCCGAAGATCAGGCCGGCAACGTTTGGGAATTCTGCCTCGATGCGTGGGGCGGTCGCCAACTCGAAGACGCCCACGATCCAGTCCGCCGCGACGACGAGGCCGAGCGGCATGTCGTTCGCGGCGGAGCGTGGGGCGATGCGGCCAGCGATCTTCGCGCCACCCTCCGGCTGGGGAGCCGGGGGGGCGACGACGTCGGGTTCCGCATCACCCTGCGACCCAAGGCTTAGCCCGTGATTCGGTCGATGAGGTTCTTCCAGAACCCCTGCTGCTGAACCCCGTGGCCTCGCATCTCGGCGAGCTTGCGGAGCAGCTCTTCCTCTTCATCCGACAGGTCCTTGGGGACCTCGACGACAAGCCGGACGTGTTGGTCTCCCTTGGCGCCGCGGCGGCGAATCAGATCGACGCCTTTGCCTCGCATGACCACCACATGGCCGCTTTCGGTGCCGCGCTTGACGTGCAGCTCCTCTTCGCCATTGCCGTGGACGACCGGAACCATGATGTCGCCTCCGAGCGCCATCACGGTGTAGGGCACGGGGACCGTCACGTAGACATCTGCGCCATCTCGCTTGAACAGCGGGTGAGGCTCGACGTCGAGCGTGACGTACAAATCACCCGGAGGCGCCCCTGGATCGCCCGCTTCGCCTGCTTCGGGATGGCGAATCTGCAGGCCTCGGTAGGCACCCGGCGGCACGCGGATCTCCATCTCGCTGACCTCGCGAACTTTGCCAGATCCCCCGCAGTTGTCACACCGGTCCGAAGGCAAGATCTGCTGTCCCGTGCCGTGGCAGGTCGGGCACGTGGTGCGGATGCGCAGGAACCCTTGGGCCGAGATGACCTGACCCCGTCCGCCACACGTCGGACACACCGAGGGCTGGGCGCCGGGCTTGAGTCCGTCGCCCCCGCAGACGTCGCAATTCACCCGACGTGGAACGCTGATCGTCTTCGTCACGCCCTTGGCGGCTTCCATGAAGGTCAAGCGCAGCGGATATTCGAGGTCGGCGCCTCGACGAGGGCCGGTGCGACCGCCCATTCCGCCACCGAAGAAGTCACCAAAAGCACCCCCGAACAAGCTTTCGAGGATGTCTTGCATGTTCGTGAAGTTGACCTCGGGGCCCATGCCCCGACCCTTCAGGCCTTCATGCCCAAACTGATCGTAGATTCGACGTTTGTCGTCGTTTGACAACACGTCGTAGGCCTCCGATGCCTCCTTGAACTTGGCCTCGGCGCCTTCTTCTCGGTTGAGATCGGGGTGGTACTTGCGTGCGGCAGTTTTGAACGCCTTTTTGATCTCCGCCGCGGACGCGGAGCGTTCCACTCCCAACACTTCGTAGTAGTCGCGTGCCACGGTTCCTCCGAACGTCCCGGGCGGTAAAGCTCTCATCATGGGCGAAAGCCCGCCCCTCACGAAGGTGAAGGGCGGGCGTTCCGCAGTGAATCAAGGGCAGAAGTTTAGGCGTCCTCGTACTCCGCGTCGATGACGTCGTCGCCACCGCCCTTGTTGTCGCCGCCGTCGTCGTTGCCACCCCCCTCAGGCGCACCGCCCGCGGGGTTGGCGCCACCCGACGCCTCGTACATCACCTGGGCCAACTTGTGCGAGGCCTGCGTCAGGCTCTCGAGCGAGGCCTTCACGGTGGCCAGGTCGTCGCTGTCCTTAGCCGTCTTCGCCTTTTCGAGTTCGGCGCTCAAGGCTTCCTTTTCACCTTCCGGCAACTTGTCGCCATGCTCACCAAGGGTCTTTTCGACCTCGTAGATGCGCGAGTCGAGCTGGTTGCGGGCTTCGATGAGTTCGCGGCGGGCCTTGTCTTCGGACTCGTGGCTCTTCGCCTCATCGACCATGCGGTCGATCTCGTCCTGCGACAGGCCACCCGAAGACTGGATGGTGATCTTCTGCTCACGCCCCGTCGCCTTATCCTTCGCGGACACCGACAGAATTCCGTTTGCATCGATGTCGAAGGTGACTTCGATCTGCGGCACACCGCGCGGCGCGGGCGGAATGTCGGTCAAGCGGAAGTTGCCGAGCATCTTGTTGTCGCGTGCCATCTCGCGCTCGCCCTGGAAGACGTAGACGTCCACCGCGGTCTGGCTGTCGGCCGCCGTTGAGAAGGTCTCGGTCTTGCTGTGCGGGATGGTTGTGTTGCGATTGATCATCTTGGTCATCACACCACCGAGCGTCTCGATGCCGAGCGACAGCGGAGTGACGTCGAGCAGCAGCATGCTCGTGACGTCGCCGTCGAGCACGCCGGCCTGCACCGCGGCACCGACCGCGACGACCTCATCGGGGTTCACCGACCGGTTTGGTTCCTTGCCGAACAGCTCGCTGACGCGGCGCTGCACGAGCGGGATCCGGGTCGATCCACCCACGAGGATGACCTCGTCGATGTCGCTGGCCGACAGGCCCGAGTCGGCCAAGGCCTTGCGGGCGGGCTCGAGCGTACGCTGCACGATCGGATCGATCATGCGCTCGAAGTCTGCGCGGGACAGGGTCTTCTGAAGGTGCTTCGGACCCGCGGCGTCAGCGGTGAGGAACGGTAGGTTGATGTCGGTGCTCTGGGCCGTTGACAGCTCGATTTTGGCCTTTTCGGCGGCATCCTTAAGGCGCTGGACCACGATGGTCTGCGTCGACAGGTCGATGCCGTTCTCCTTCTTGAACTCGTCGATGAGCCACGTGATGATCACGTCGTCAACGTCGTCACCACCCAGGTGGGTGTCACCGTTCGTGGCCTTCACTTCGACGACATCGTCGCCCACCTCGAGAATCGAGATGTCGAAGGTACCGCCACCGAAGTCGTAGACCGCGATGACCTCGTCCTTCTTCTTGTTCAGGCCGTAGGCGAGTGCGGCTGCGGTGGGCTCGTTGATGATCCGCTTGACTTCAAGGCCCGCGATCTTGCCCGCATCCTTCGTGGCTTGGCGCTGGCTGTCGTTGAAGTAGGCGGGGACGGTGATGACGGCCTGCGTGACGGGCTGGCCAAGGTACCGCTCGGCCTGCTGCTTCAGCTTCTGCAGCACCATCGCACTGATTTCAGGCGGCGAGTATTCCTTGCCGTCCACGCGAATGCGGCAATCGCCATTGCTGGCGCGGATCACCTCGTATGGCAGCCGCTTGATTTCCTTTTCGGTCTCGTCGAACTTGCGGCCGATGAGCCGCTTCGCGGAGTAAATGGTGTTTTCCGCGTTGGTGATGGCCTGGCGCCGGGCGACGATGCCGACCATCCGTTCTCCGTCAGCGCCGAATCCGACGACGGATGGTGTGGTTCGGGCCCCTTCCTCGTTCACAATGACGGTAGGCGTGTCGCCTTCCATCACCGCCACGACCGAGTTGGTGGTGCCCAAGTCGATTCCAATGGTCTTGCCCATGTTGTCTACCCCCGAGCGCTCCGGCCGGACGCGCACGAATCTTTGTTGATGCTTGGATGCAGCCTTCCGGCCGTCCGCCGGAGCCTTGTCAGGAAGCTAAACGCGGCTTGTGCACCGTCAAGGCATGCGGAGCGGCGCGGGCTTCCATTCAGTTGTGCTACATCCGGGGGGCGCGCAGCTTGCTGCGAACGACGCCTGCCGAATGGAAACCCCTCATGGCGCCGCCGGACCCCACCGACCCCAACTCCCCAGACCCCCGCAACCCCGCGACGCTCAACCCCGACGATGTCGACGAATCTGGCTCGAGCGAGGCGCCTCCGCGAGGTGCCATCACGCTTCATCCAGATATCACCGAGCGATTTGAGGTTAGCCCGACCCGACGCACCGGGCGGCGGACCGGCTCCTTGCTGGTCATTGACGGGTCACCGGCTGATGTTGGCGTCCACGCTACGGTAAACGAGGATGTCATCGTCGGTCGCGATAGTGACCAGGGCCTGCTGTTGCGAGACGGGCGCATCTCTCGCCACCACGCACGCATCTTTCGCGACGAAGGCCAATGGACGATCACGGATCTCGATTCGACCAACGGTACCGTCGTCAACGGGCAGGAGGTCGCCGGGCGTCATGCGCTGCACGACGGCGATAAGATCGTGCTCGGGAGCACCGTCATCAAGTTCTCGATCGTCGATGAGACCGAAGCGGCCTACCTCGATCGCATTTCGAGGCTCGCAGGCACCGACCCGCTGACGGGGTTGCACGCCAAGCACCGCTTCGACGACATGCTTGCGGAAGCCATGCGCATCGCCCAGGTCACGCAGACGCCGCTTGTCGTGATGATGATGGACATGGACGGGCTCAAACCCATCAACGACACCTACGGACACACCATGGGCGCCCACACCATTGCGACGGTGGGCAAGCTCATTGCAAAGGCGCTGGGTCCACGAGGCGAAGCCTGCCGCTTTGGGGGCGACGAGTTCTGTGCCTACGCGTCGGTCGAACTGGAGCGTGGTCTGCGGATGGCGGAAGCGGTTCGAAGTTCGGTGGAGGCCGAGCGCTACATGCTGGGTGAGGTCACGGTGCGGGCCACGATCAGCATCGGGATCGCGGCTCTTCTGCACACCGACGGACCCAAGACCCTCCCGGAGTCGCCAGGCCAGCTCGTCGAGGCGGCCGACGAAGCGTTGTACCGAGCGAAGAGCCAAGGTCGAAACTGCATCGCTCGGTAGATGCCCGGGGGCCCTTTCTCGACCGTGACCCTCGCGTTGCCGCTGGGGACGAAACCCATAGAGGGTCAGCGGCCAAGCCGTTGGGGGTTTGAGATGTGGGGAGTGTGGGTCCTTTGGGCAACCTGGTTGGGGTCATGGGCACTCGCCGGGCCCTTTGACAAGTTGCCCGAAAAGCCCGAGGTGCCCGATGAGGTTCCCGAGGACATCAAAAAAGAGATCGAAGGCGACGCGGACGAGAAGGCCTCGGAAGTCGAAGAGGCCCGCAAGCGCTACGAGGAGCGCCAGAAGCTTCGCGATGCCCGCGTCGTAGTCGTGCAGTGGCCGGGCACCCGAGCGGACTACTCGAACCTCGATTTGCAGCGGAACGTACGCAATCGCATTGCGCGCCCATCGGCCAAGTTCTACCCCGAAATCGACATGTTCCAGCCCGGACGCACCAAGTCCGACCCGACCCTGCGCCCTTCGGAGCACCTGCCTGCGGTTCCCGATTCGATGATCGACGAGGTCAACCGGTTGGTCGATGACGTGGCAGGAACGCCCTACGATGCGCTGTCTGAAACGGCCTGGGGCCTCAAGGCGGCCGAGATGGTGCGCCTCGCGACGGACGAAGTGTGGTTTGTCGATCGGCCCGAGTTGCTCGAGCCGTTGTTTCGGTTGTACGCCTACACAGGCTACGCTGGAGAGAACAACAACACAAACTCGCCGCCGTACTACCAGATCGTGAGCGGCCGTCTCGTCAACTACTACTACTACTTGGCCGCTACCCTCGCGTATCGCACGCCGAGCCTGCTCTCGTCGCTGGCCGGAGACCGCTACCTCTCGGAGTCCATTTCGAACTACCGGGACGCCATTGAATCAGGCCAGTTCGAACGCCTCAAGCTGTCGTTCGAAGACACGGATGCATCGTTCGATCCCAAGTTCGCGAGCGACTACAAGGTGCTCCTCAACGGCATCGAAGCACCCTTTCCCGATGATTCGGGGGTCATCGAAGTGCCCCTTGGGGTCGTCGACATCAACCTCGCACGGAAGGACCAGGGGTTCGGCCTTTCTCAGCGCTTCCGAGACCCGCAGTTCGACGAAGATTTCTTCTTCGTGCGCACGAACGCGCGCAAGCGCATGGGCACCGACCTCAAGAATCAGCTCATGGTCAACCCGAACGAGTGCATCCCGGCCCTCGATGGCGACATCCTGAACTACCTCGCGGTCTACGCGAAGCTCCATGAGCCCCAAGAACTCTTCATCGTGGTCCCAGAGAGCGGTTCCACCGCGCCATCACGGCTCTACATTTGGCGCTGGGACCGGCAGAACTCCGTCCTCAAGCTGGTTCAAGACAACACGGGGGGCTTTCCGGTGATCTTCGCGGGGCTTGCCACGGTCGGGGCCTCGTTTGCGACGTTTTCGTTCCCCGACGCTTCCGAGCAGGACTTGGGCACGCTGCTGCAAAGCGGGCAGCCCCCCAACTTCGAGCCTACGCTGAACCCTGAAGCCTTGCCGTTCGATTTCCAGGTTCGAGGCCACTACAACCGCTTCATGTTTGGGCTGGGGGCGCAGCTGAAAATCGGCCTGTCAGGTCCGTTCTTCGACAAGTTCCCCAGCCAAGGTGGCGTCACCTTCAAAACGGAGTGCCCGGCCGACAGTCCGACCGAAATCAACGGTCAGGGCGAGGCCATCTGCCAGGGAGGCGCCCAGCCCGAGCAGGTGCCTGCCGTCAATGAGCAAATGTTCCAGCGCAACATCTACCTGCTCGCGGGGGTCATGCTAGGGCCGGACGCTGCGCTTGGCACGGGGCCGCGCGGTTATTTGCGGGTCGGTCGACTGAATGTCCCCAACGCGCTCGACACGACGCTTCACTTTGGCATCACGCCCCAGCTGACCAAGCCCTCCGAGAAAACCGGGACCAAGGGCAGCCGCTTCAAGGCCATTGCAGACGTGGATGCATTCTTCGGCATCTGGACTCCGGTGTTCGACTCCATCTACGTGACCGGGACGTCGCGCTTTGGGTCGCCTCGATTCACCTTTGGCCTTTCGGGCGGGGCTGGCTTTACGTTCTGAGTCGACCGATCCGCCTCACTGGGAGGTCAAGGCCTCTCCGCCGATGACCGATGAGGGTGGCGGAGGGCTCCCATGCACGGTGAGGGTGCCGGTGTCGTCGCTGATGCGGCGGATGATGAGATTTCCCTTCGGCATTCCCAGAAGATGGAGGCCGTTGGACAGTTGGCTTCGGGCATTGCGCACGAGATCAACACGCCGATCCAGTTCGTTGGCGACAGTGTGTTCTTCCTGCAGAGTGCGTTCGACGACCTCATCGCGGTCGTGAAGGCCGCGCGAGTCGAACTTGGTCGGAATCCGACGGTCGACCAGCTGTGTGACGACATTGATCTGGAATATCTGCTCGAGGAAGTCCCAAGAGCGTTCGAACGAACACGGGGAGGATGCGACCGGGTCTCCACGATCGTGCAGGCGATGCGCCACTTCGCGTCACCCGATTCCGAGACGCCCCAGCCCGCCGATCTCGCGACCGCCCTTGAGACCACGCTGGTGGTTGCCGCCAACACCATCAAGCGGTCCGCCGACGTCGAGACCCAATTGCCGGCGATGCCTCCGGTTGTCTGCCATGTTGGCGACCTCAACCAGGTCTTCTTGAACCTGCTCGTCAATGCGGCGCACGCCATCGACGACGCGGACCGTGGAAGGGGTCGCATCACCGTGACGGGACGTGTGGACGAGCCGTGGGTGGAGATTCGAATCACCGACACGGGATGTGGCATTCCCGAAGCGGTCGCGTCGCGCATCTTCGAGCCCTTCTTTACGACGAAGGAGGTCGGCCGAGGCACCGGTCAGGGCCTCGCGCTGTGCCATGCGGTCGTCGTCGAACGACACCGAGGCACGCTCACCTTTGAAACTGGCGACCAAGGCACGACCTTCGTGGTTCGACTGCCCATTCGGGGCCCTGGTGCCCCCAAGGGGCGTTGACGGTGCGGATCCTCTTCGTCAACAACGATCCTACGCTCCTCGCGGGGCTTCGCGCGGTGCTCCGCAAGTACCGACAGCAATGGCAGATGTCGTTTGTGACGGGACCGGAGGCATTTCGGGCCCTGCAGGAAGAGACGATCGACGTCGTTGTTGCAGAGTTGGACGTGGAAGGGCCGCTTGGGGGGTCGCTGCTTGAACTCGTGGCCGAAGAGCATCCATCGACCGTTCGCGTGGTGTTGTCCGCGTCGGCCGATCTTCAGCAGGTCATGCGGGTGGTGCCTCACGCCCACCAGTACGTGTCGATGCCCGTCGAACCCTCCGATCTCGTCCAGCGCATCGAGCGGTCGGAGGCGCTGCGGCGATTGCTCGATCGGGAACGGGTGAAGGCCCTGGGTGGGCTCAACCGGCTGCCTACTCACCATCGCATCCTTGATGAGCTGCGGAGGGTCTTGCGGGATCCCGAGGTCCACATCGATCAGGTCGGCGAGGTCATCGAACAAGATCCGGCGATGTCCGCAAAGATCCTACAGCTCGTCAACTCGGCGTTCTTCTCGCGCAATCGGCGCATCATGAGCATCCGGGAAGCGGTCTCCTACTTAGGCCTCAATCTCATCGAAGGCCTCGTGCTGCAGATTGGTCTGGTGTCGAGCTTCGAACACCTCAATGGCATTTCACTGCAGCGGTTTCAGATCCATGGGCTGCAAGTCGCCACGGTGGCGCGGCGCATTGCCCCGCCCGACCTCGCTGAACTTGCGTTTACCACAGGCCTTGTCCACGACGTCGGCAAGCTCGTGTTGTCGCTCGCCTACGGGTCCCGTTTCGTCGGCATCGCGGCCGCAGCCGAAAAGGGCCAAGGCCGGGCCTGGCAGCTTGAACGGGACGAACTCGGGGTGGGCCATCCCGAGGCGGGGGCTTATGTCCTCGGCGTATGGGGGCTTCCCACGCCGATCGTGGAAGGGGTGGCTTGGCATCACCAGCCCAACGAGGTGGAACGCTCCGGCATGGATGTGGTGGCCGCCGTGCACCTAGCCGATGCCATTGCCGCGGGACAGCCCGCAGACGACGACCTGGTCAACCAGTTGGATCTCCAAGAGCAGCTCGAGAAGTGGCGTCGCCGCTTCGATCTGGAGGCGGTGTGACGCAAACGACGAACTACAAGCCTCGCGTGCTCTGTGTTGACGATGAACCCAATGTGCTCGAGGGGCTCATCGCCAACCTTAGGCGCCGCTATCGCGTGCAGACGGCCACGAGTGGCGCGCTGGGCCTTCAGGCCATCGAGGACGCGGAAGAACCGTTTGAGGCGGTGGTCAGTGACATGCAGATGCCAGGCATGGATGGGGCTGCGTTCCTGTCTGAGGTCCGCCGGTGCAGCCCCGACACCACCCGAATCCTGCTCACCGGTCACGCCGAACTCTCGGCCGCGGTGGCGGCGGTCAACGACGGCGGCGTGTTTCGCTTTCTGACCAAGCCCTGCCCGCCTGCCCAGCTCATTGCGGCGGTCGGGGATGCGTGTCGACAGTTCCAGCTGCGCAAGGCGGAGCGTGAACTACTCGAAGAGACGCTGAAAGGCACGGTCTCGGTCTTGTCGGAGGTCATGTCGCTCGCGGCGCCACTCGCGTTTGGTCGTGCGAACCGAATTCGCCGGACCGTACGGTGGACGGTTGAAATGCTCGGCCTCGAAGATGCGTGGCAGTACGAGCTGGCGGCGATGCTGTCCCAGATCGGGCTTGTGGGGGTCGACGAGTCCCTGATCATGAAGGCGACCGGCCATGAGGAGGTGCCCACCTCGGAAAAGCAGGCCTTCCAGGAGCATGCGGAAGTCGCGCGTCGAATGCTGCAGCGGATTCCTCGGCTTGAGTCGATCGCCGCGATGGTCGGCGGGCAATGCCGAGACACCACGTTGCAGCATGCGGTCAAGGCGGTGGAGCAAGGCGACGCGGAGAAACTGGGTGCGCACATCCTGCGGGCGGCCCTCGACCTCGATGCGCGGATGGGCCAGGGCGAAGAACCTTCGTCGCTTCTGCTTCGCATGCGAGGGGAGCGCGACGTCTACAATCCCACGGTCGTGGAAGCGATGCGGCAGGCCTATGAGATCCACGGCCATCCCGACGATCGCGTGCGCATCGACGAGCTGAAGGAGGGCATGATCCTCTTGGAACCGGTTTGTACGCTGGGCGGCTCGGTCGTGGTACCGAAGGGCTACGAGATCACCAAGACCGTAAAGGCGAGTCTCGTCCGCTTTGCGGCGGGTCGCGGTTTGCGCGAGCCTGTGATGGTGCAGCTTCCTGAAGAAGATGCGCGACTGCAGGTTCCGAAGGTCAACGAGGTCGTGGTCTCGTAGTCAAAGCAGGTCGATGCCGCCGTTCGCCTCCAACTGTGGAAACCAAGCGGCTTGTCGCAGCGTTTGTAGAATGGGGTCATCGGGCGAGATGTCGAGTTCGAGCCATTCGAGGGTGGGCAAGTTTGCGTGCCGAAGTACGCGTGGTCGGCCTCGTAGCGCGAGGTAGCGCACGCCGGTGAGCCCCTGGTGGTGCTGAAGCCCTGGCGCGTTGCCGCGTTCTTGGGTGGTGAGCGACAGTGCGTGAAGGTTTGGCAAGGTGAAGTGGCGAGCCAGGTTGTCGAGGGTCCCTTCGTAGTTCCACCAACATCGCAGCCCCTTCGTGAAGGGGGCGTTCGTCAACGTCCGCAATGCACCTGGATTCGTCGGGGAGCCCGCGGTGTCGAGTTCGTGCACCTCACCAAGCCACGAGGAGTCCACGAACTCTTCGGCATTGCGGTCCTCCATGGCATTTCGGCTGAGCCGAATCGTGTGGGGTCGAAGCACCCCTTCGGCGGCGAACGGGAACCCGCCTTCGACATAGGGCAGGGCCAAATGCTCAATGGAGGCCAGCTTCGGTGAGCCGATGAGCGCGGTGGCGACAGCTTCGCTTGCGCTGTTCGACCCTACGTTTAGGCTCGTGACGTCCGTGAGTCCCGGCCAGTCCAGAAGGCATTGGAGATGCGACGCCTGCAAGGGCGGACCGGCACGTTCCTCTCGCCACCCGGGCCGTGTCGCCGTGTGTTCGCGGGCCGCATAGAGGCGGAGCGCGCGCAGCCCTCGGGGAATGAGGGCCAAGATGTCTGCAAGGCGGCCTTCATCGAGGCGAACGCCTTCGAGAGATAGCCGATCGAGCTGCCCCAGAAACGGCGAAGCCAGCAGATCAGGAAGATGGCTCGCGCTGCCTCGAACCTCGATCTCGCGGATCTGGTTCAGCCAAGGGGCCTGGGCGAGGAGCCGTCCGGCGCGGGGGCTATTGAAGCCTTTGGTGACGAGTTCGAGTCGTCGCAACGTGGAGGGAACCGTGCCCATCACAGCTCCCGATTGAATGGGCCACGGGACTTGCACCGACGTAAGGTGCGTGTGCTCCGCGAGGGCTGGGCCGTGGCGCTGGGTGAACAGCGCAAACGACTGTACTTCGGCATGCGAAAGCAACCCGCGTTCGTAATGATCCCCCCACACGACCCCTGAAAGCTTGGGCAGCTTGGCCTTCCATTCCGACCGGTGCCGTCGCCAAAGCCGGTTGCGGCGCCGCTTGGCGGGAAGCCCGCGAGGGTCGGTGGCAGGGTGGCGTGCGGCCGTCACGTCCGATTCGATGAACGCGGCGTGGGACATGTCGCCTTGGTCGGCGAGCCAATCCGCGTACACGAGGCGAAGCGCGTCGTCATCCGGGTTCGCCCGAATGGCGTCCTCGAGGGTCTTCCCGTCCATCATCGCAGCATACGCGTTTGCGTAGGTGTCGTCGTCGGACGCGGGCGTTACGCGTGCCGGATGACCACCGCGTTCGTCACCGGAGCGGGGAGCGGAATCGGGTTTGCCATTGCCCACCGCTTGCTCGCCCTAGGCTGGAACGTCGTGGCGACCGACAAGGAAACGGGCCCCTGGTCCGTGGCCCTCGGTGCGCCGCGGCCCCAGCTGCGTATTCTCTCCTTGGATGTGCGGAACTCCGACCAGGTGCACGCTGCGGCCCAGGTTGCGGGCGACGTCGATCTCCTTGTCAACAATGCAGGAATTGCGATCTTCGGAACCCAGGAGGAGTCGGACCTTGATGCGGTTCGGGACCTCTTTGAGGTCAATGTGTTGGGTCCTGCACGGGTGACCCAGGCCCTGCTGCCCTCACTGCGCCAGCGCAAGGGCACCATCGTTCAGATCTCGTCGCTCGCCGGCAAAGCGGTGTTCCCGGAATCCGGGTTTTATGCAGCGACCAAGCATGCGCTGGAGGCGATGTCTGAAGCGTTGGTGCAGGAGGTGGCCCCGTTCGGGGTTCGCGTGAGGGTTGTGGAGCCGGGAGCCTACGCCACGCGCCTGCAAGACACCGCCGCGGCGGCCTCGCGCAATCCCCCGGCCGACAGCCCCTACGCAGAGCTGCGCCCGGTCTGGGATGCCCGGCGAGAGGAGACCCTTACGGCGGGCGGGGCCCCCGATGAAGTCGCTCAGGCAGTGGTGGCCTCACTCGAGGACCCGGCTCCCTTCGCGCGCTTGGCCGTAGGCGTCGATGCCGCACACATCCTCGATCTTAGGAACGAGCTTGGCGATGCGGCGTTTGTGCAGCTTTCCATTGAGCGCAACGGCGGGCCGGCGAGCGATCGAGGTCCCGCGCACGTTCGGTCTCCTCAAGAGGTGCTCTCAGCCCCGGATCACGTCCTCGAACCCACCCGAGCTGCCTATGTCCATGGGCACCTTGGACACTGGGCGGAGGGGGAAGACGGCCAAGAAGCGTTGTCGCGTCTTGAAGCGCTTTCCGGGTCGCGTGGAGCGAACACCTAGGCGGCGGGAACTCGCATCGCGTGGGTGCGAGCCTCTTCAATGGCGGCCCGGAATCGCAGGGGGGCCTGGGCGTTAGGAAAGTCGATCGTGCCACTGCCGGTTCCCGCAATCGAAATCTGGCCGTAGCCAAAGATCTGACCCCAGAACGTGCGGTGGAGATTGACCTCTTCGACCGTGTCGAGCGGCAGTTCCTCCGTCCTCACCGAAAACAGCCCTTGCTTGAAGACGATCCGGCGGGACGTGACCACCATCTCGCTCGTCCAGGCCCGGACTTCGCGGTCGATGAAGACGAGAATGCCCACAAGTAGGATGCCGAGCGTGAGTAGCCAGATCCAGCTCACCAAGTGGTACACGAGGGGAAAGCGCGCACGATGGATGACAACTTCATCGCGGCTCAAGCTTCGTGTGACGTAGGACATGGGTTCGTTGACCTCACTTTCGGGTCACGCTCCTCTCTCCTCCGCCTCGCGCGAAACGCGCGACTCTCTCCTCACCGTGAGCGTGTGCCCTTCGGTGATCCTATCTTGCGGAGACGAGTCAGGCCGGTAGGCCGAGCCGTTATCCGGTCGCATGCTCCCCAGCCTCCACAAGTTTGCCGAGCGGCCAGAGTGGGTTTCGGAGTCGGCAGGGCACGTTCGGTTTCGGATGCCTTTGGCGTCGGTCGACGCAGGCGTGCTGTACGCGTTCCTTGGCGCGATCATTCCCTGGATGCCGTTCTTGGCCATTGGAGCGTACGGTTTGGCCCTTGCCATCGACGCTCAGATTCGTCAGTGGCGACGGCGGAGTCTGGTGGTGACACCGGACCAGTTGGTGCTGGGCCGGCAGGCCATCCCCCGGGAGCGGGTGCGTGCGATCACCACGCGCTGGTCCGGGCAGCACTGGGATCTGCGCTTCGACACGGAGGACGGAGCGGTCACCTGGGCGGGGCTCGGCATTACCTCAGCCGAGTTGTCGTGGGTCCTCGCCTATTTGCGGGCGTGGTCATCGCGGGCCGAGCCCGAGCGAACCATCACCCCGCGCCTTGAAGAACGAGGGATTGGGGGCGAGATCCACGGGTCTGCGTGGCCGCTCGACGTGGTCGATCTGGTGGCGACGGTCGGCTTCGCCGCAGGCTACCTGGCCGTGGTTCCGTTGGCCACGGGCCTCGCCATGAAGGGGCTGCTCTCGGGGCTCGGCGTGGGGTTGGGCCTCGCGTTTGGGCGTCGGCTCTATGCATGGACCGACGTCGAGCTGCGTGCCCAGGCCATGACGATTCGAACCAAGGGCTTTCAGACCCGACAGTTCACGTTGGCCTACGAAGACATCGTGCACGTGAGGGCCACGCGTTCCCGGTTGCACCTCACGCTGCGGGATGGTCGGACGCTTCGCGTTCGGACGGGCGAGGCCCCGGGGCTCGCGGAGACCATTCGCGAACTCCGGGTCGCGTTGGCGCGAGAAGAGCCTCGGACCGCTCCCGTCGGAGATCGACGCGCCTTGGAACGGGTTCTCAAGGCGCAAGAGACGCTCAAGCGATGAGCGCGATGGTGTGCTCACGACCCTGAAAATCGAAGCTGTCACCCTGCTCGAGCCCCGCCATCGCCAAGATGATCGGGGCGTGGGGGGACACGCCGAGGAACGTGATGCCTTCGCATTCGAAAGCGGCGGTCGGGGCAGCGATGATCAGACACCGCTCGGAGCCCTCGAGCTTCACGATGGCCCCGGGTTCGACGACATCCCGAGGTTCGAAGGGCGTGGCTTCGATGAGGTCGATGTGGTGCTGATGGTCGTGGACCTGGTGCTCGTACTGCTCGGCGATGTTGGTGTTCGTTGCCGACTGGGCGAGGTCGTCTTCTTCAACCGTCATGTCGCGGTCGATTCGCACCTCGTTCAGCCACATTTGATAGCTCTGCTCGGCGGTCGCGATGACTTCGGCTTCAAGTTCGAGCATTTTATTCTTCAGCACAAGCTTATTGATGGCCATCGATTCTCCGTTAGCTTCGTCGAATGCGTAAGCGAATGGGACCCTTCGCCGTCGATGGATCGACGACACGTCCCTTCTGGGTGATCTCGATTTCACCGGCCGCAACCAGTCGTCGAGCCGCTTGACGCGTACGCTCCATCCACTCGCGCCACGCTTCGTGACCCTCTTGCGCCGCGATGGCCCGGGTGACTTCGCTGGGGCAGATGGTCGCGCCGGAGGAACGAGCGGCGAGCAGGTCTCGAATACCGGTTTCGAGCTTTGCATCGAGGGGGCCCAGTTTGGCCTTACGGCACCCCTTGGAACAGTATTTGACAGCGTCCCAGTCGCGAGCCCACTTGGCCCGCCATTCGATCGTTCGGCCGCACACCACACAATGTTTCGAGGCTCGCTCGCTCATTCTCCCTCATCGAGATGCAGATGTGGGACGGCATTGCCCACCACCTCGATCGTATGGTTTGGACGCGTCTTGGTGAGCAACTTCGTGAGATCGACGCCAAGTTCTGAAAGTTCGGCGAGGTGACGACGTTGCCGGGCATCGCGAGCCTCGGCGACGGCTTCGGTCTGCTCGGCGTCGAGCCGCGCTCGTTGTCGGGCCACCGTGTTGCGCTTCGTCTGAAGCTCCAGGTCCAGTTCGGTCCGGGACCGCTCCTCCTCCCGTTCCTTGTCCGCACGCGACAACCGCCGGTCAAGCTTGAAGTCTTCGAGTTCTTCGGCTTGCTGCTGCGTGGCCCGTTCGAGCTGCAGGCGAACGCGGGACTCGGTGGCTTCATCATGCAGGCGTTGCAAGGCGGGGGGAGCGCCGTAGCCGCGGTACACGACCTTGTCGATGCGGTAGCCGCATTGCGTCGCCCGCGACACGAGCTGGGGGTAGCTGTCGAGCGTATTCAGCGCCGTCGTGTGCGACTTGAACGCATCGAGCGTGCGTTGGCCGACGAAGTCGATGACGTCGCTCGTGGCCGCATTGACGAAGTCTCCGATCGGATCGTGGGTCGTGACGAGCATGCGTTCGATGTCGACGAGTTCGAAGAACAGCATGAGCCGGATGGTGAGCACCGCGTCGTCGGCGGTGCGCACGTCAACCACGTCGTGGTACATCTGATCGGGCATCAACCAGAGTTTTTGGAAGGTCAACCCGCCGGGCACCTTCTGGAAGGTGTTCGCGTCGGGCGAAGGCCCGTGCCACACAAAGGTGTGCAGCCACTCCCCGGGGCCTGGAACCAACGTGGCGGGTCCGTGTTCGATGCGGCGTGAGATCGAGCGGTCTTCCTCTTCGGACTCGCTGTAGACGACGACGGCTTCCTTGTCGGCGAGCTGGACCGCCTCCTCCTTGTCGACCGACAGGTGGATGCGAGGGTCGAACCAGCAGTGTGCGGGACCTGCGAGGTGCTGCTGGCTGCCGTCCCGAAACCGTACGACCAAGAAGTCGCCGGGGTGAGCCACGTAGTGATTCATGGGTCGAATCTTCCGACCCCACGTCAGGATCCGCTTAGGGCCTTCGACGATGTCGACGTTCCCCCGGCGGTCGGTGACGATCACGCGCTGACCGTCTTCGACGGTGTAGAACCACATGGAAGACCTTCCAGATTGGACTTGCACATCGAAACCACCGTGGTCGGCGGCGGGGGGAGGGGATGGCGCCCGGCGGTTAAGGGAGCGTCGTCCGCGGGTCTGAACGCTGCTCTCAGATTCGATTTGTTCAGCCGCAAAACCGCCAAACACTTCGTCTTGGTCGGCTTTGTCGAGCGCATTGAGCATCTGCCGCATCACCGGAGCGGCCGCCTGGGCGAGTTCCGCCCGCTGCTGGATGGGGGGCTCCGCGGATACGTTCCGCATGCCCTCTTGCACGGCTCCCGCCTTCTTCGAATACCGGTAGTTGCGGGCCAAGGGCTAGGCTGCCTTGAGGTCTTCGAGCGACATCGCGATCAAGGGATGGTTCGGGAACTGCTCGTCCACCTCGTTGAGCACCGCGATGCCATCGTCGATCCGATCGAGCCGTTGCAAGGCTTCTACGTAGGCCAATGCCGCCCCCAGCGGGTCGGGGCGTAGCTTCACGCTCACGTCATCGGTGATGGGCAGATCGAGCGCGAGGTCTCGTTCGGACTGTGCGAAAACCTGTCCCATGGTGCTGCGGTCCACGTAGGCCAGGCGCAACAGGCTCGTCGCGGCGGTGGCCCCGTCTTCCTGGCGCAGCCGCAGCAACCCTGCGAGAAAGGCGGCATCCGCGAGGTGGGTCAGCCCCTGAAGCTGTTCGAGCGCGGTCGCTTCGTCGCCTGCGGCAGCGGCGTCGCAGGCCGCGGCAAACTGCTCCTTTTCGGCGTCGGACACTTCGATCCAAGGGGTTTCGATGGCGGTGGAGGCATCTGGCGCAGCCGTCTCCTCGGCGCCCTTGGCCTCCTTCTTTTTCGCCTCTCCCCCGGTGCCGAACTTGTGCGTATAGTGCAGCCCGGTGCCCGGGACGCCCACGGTCATACGGCTTCCGGATGTTCCGATCGTGTACTTTGCGCCTTTCGGACCGATGGAAAGCGAGAAGCCCGTCTTGCTGATGTTCAGCGTCACCCCAGGAGCAATCTTGAACCGCCGCCAGAACCGAACCGAACCCATGCGTTGCGCCCTCCGGGACTCGTCCCTCGCAAGCCCAGAACCAAGCCTATGCGTTGGTCCCGGACGTGGCCACCGAAGGGATCGGGAAGGAGGGCCTACTGGGCTGGTCGCCGATCGGGGCAAGCGATACACCGGGCGCATGTTGCACCCCGGATTGCGCCTTCCAAACGTTCTCGCGCGGCCCCTCCTCGTCGGGATGGTGGGCGCCCTCTTTGCGACCTCTCTGGCGTGTGCGGGGCTCTTGCCCGAAACGCCATCGCTTCCCGAGCCGGAGCCTCGGGTTGTCGAAGACAAGGAGGAACTCATCTACTTTTACGTGCCGGGCGACCGCGAAGTAGATGACGCTCGATTCTCGGAATGGGAAGTCGGAAACCGGCTGTACGTGGGCGTGCATGACGTGAACCTGCGGGAGTCCGAGAACACCTCGTCGAGTGTCATTCGGACCTTGCCGCTGGGCATGCAAGTCGAGATCTTGGAGGCCGGCCCCGTGCAGGTGCTGACCCAGCGCCGCAACCAGTGGTACCGCGTGCGGACGCCACTGTCTGTCGAGGGGTGGGTGTTCGGGGCGGTACTGTCGCCCGTGCGGGTCATGCTGCCCGGTTCACAGGGAGGCGATGCGCCTGCGGTGATCACCTTCAACCCCGACTTTGGTCCTCGGGTCCGCGTTCGCGATCCCAGTGCGGGAGAGGTAGGCCGGGAATGGTCGCTCGACGTCGAACCCACGAGCGAGTTCGTGGGCGGCGTGCTCACCGCGACGGAAGAGCCGGTCGGTAACGACAGCCAGCTCGTCATCGAACAGTGCGACGCGGCGACCAAACGTTGTGGAACGGCCCGGGTCCGGATCGTCGACGGCGAGCTTGTTGCCGTCGACTAGAAAACCGTAGTTTCTAGACGGCTTCTGCGGTCTCTGCTTCCGCTTCCTCTTCGCGGTTGAACATCGACAGGAACAACTCCTCCGCCGCGCCGAGCAGCTCGAGCATGCGTGAGAACACGGCTGCCGTTTGATCGTGGCTCTCGACCAGCGTTTCGATGGTGGCCCAGACCTTGTCGCCCACCGCAAACACCTTCGCGGCCTTGACCTCTGCCGTCACGTGGCTTGCGATGATGCTGACCCGGTCCAAGTCGAGCGAGTCATCGATCGTCGCAAAGTTCGGAAGGATCATCCGAAAGTAGTGGTGGTCGTTTAAGTCGAGCGCGATCACGAACGTCCGATGACCGTGCTGGAACGTCACGAAGTTATCGCCGGTCTCCGAGATCGGGTAGCCCTCGCGGGCCAGAAACGCTGTCAAATACTCGAGGTTCGCCGTGGTTTCCATGCCTTCCCCCGCTCACGGGTGTTTTCCTTTCGGACTTCGGCCGCCAGAAGGGAATCTTTCGGCTCCATTTTGCGTGTTTGGCACGGTGTTCGACGGAAGGATGCTTCGCGGCTCCACTCGTTGGCCTAGGTCGATCTGGGGTCCGAAGACGGTGAGGCCCACCGCGTACCCGATCACGACGAAGAGAACCCCTACCACAAAGGCAATGCCGTGGGTGAGGAGCGGGTGCGGACCTGCTCCTTTGGCCACGGCCACCGGTTGGGCCGGGAGTGGGGTTGGACCGTCTACCAGATCGACGAGTGCGGTCACCGACGGTCCTGCGATGAGGGGCCCAATTGCGACCTCAATGCCCTCATCACGGAGGTCGTTCTTGAGTTGGACCGCGAGCAGTGAGTCCAGCCCTTGCTCGATCAAGGGCCGGTCGGGTTCGACGGAACGGCCCAACAGCGTACTGGCTAAGCGGATGATCGTGGCTTTGGTGTCGGGCGCTTCGCCAGGGACCACGTCGGAATTGGGAAGGTCGACAGGTTGGGGTGCCGCCACCAGCGATTCAAGCAAGGCGGGGCGACGGCCGGCGTAGAACGTGTCGACGAGCTTGGTCCAATCGACGTTGAGAAATGCGAGCTGCGTCGGGGCTTCGGGCCCGAGTTGGTCGATCGCGGCGATGCCTTCGCGAAGATCGATGGGGGTGAGTCCCACCTGGGCTTGCCGATCGGCATGATCCTGGCCGAGACGGGCGGCCATGCCGACGGTCGCCCACGGGCCCCACTCGACGATGGTGACGGGCCACCCCTCCGATCGGAGCGCATGGGCGTAGCCGGTCAGCCAGGCATTGGCCGCGGCATAGTTGGCTTGACCCCTTGAACCTAGCCGTGCGGCTCCTGCACCCATGAACACCAAGCGTTGGGGACGGGTGGTGCCGAGGGCCTCGATGAGGTGTTGGGCACCTCGCACCTTGGGATGCGCCACCAAGGCGAGGCTTTCGGGGGTTTGCGCAGCGAGCGCCCGGTCATCGAGTTGGCCTGCGCCGTGCACCACGACATCGAGCGTCGTCTCGCCAATGGCTTTTCGAAGGATGTCGACGGCCGACGGGTCACCAAGATCGGCCTGCACCACCGTCACGGTGCCGCCCTTGGTTGTGTACGCGTCGAGTTCCGCCTGCACCTTGGCCGAGGGCGCGCTGCGGCCGACCAAGATGAGGTGGGGCGTACCCTCGCGGGCCCACGATCGCGCGATGGCGAACCCGATGCCCCGCAGGCCACCCGTGATCAGTGCAGGGCCTACGGGCGCTGCCGGAGTGCCGCCGACCGAGGTCTGCTCAAGGCGGGACACCCACCGTTCGCCATTGGTGAAGGCCTGCTCGGGTTCCGTGTCATCGGCAAAGCCAGCCAGCCATCGGGCTGCGTCAAGATCGTCCGGGCTTCGATCGACGGCGACGATGGAAAGGTGAGGCGCTTCGGCGCGAATGCTCCTTACCAGACCGTACACCCCTGCGTGCTCGGGCGTCGTGACGGGGCGATCGGCAGGCAGGGCCCCAGACGTCAGCAGGTACATGGCCGGTGCATCGGCCCGTTCGGCGAGGGGCTGGGCCACCTGAAGGACGTTCACCACGGCGTCTTCGCCCGCCACCACCACCACGGCATTGGCATGGTCGAGGTCGTCCACGATCACCCGTTCTTGATCGCGGAGGGCCGTAGCGAGTGCGTCGGCGGCAGCGCCAGCTCCGATCAGGTGCCAACGTCCTTCGGGGAGTTCGCCAGGACGAACCGAGGATCGCACGAAGCGCGAGGCATACCAATGTTCGGGCGGCGCGGCCCGTGGCGGATCCACGGGAGGCAGGGTGGTGGGCTCGGGAAGCCAGCAGCGCACGCGCTCGAAGGGGTACGTCGGCAGGGCCCGGGGGGGAGCCGGCGCGGGATTCACCGTCCGCCAGTCGAGTGTCGAACCGCTCGCCCACAGCAGTGCTTGGGCCGCCCGCAGGGTGCTGGCTTCCTCATGATCGCGGGACAGGGAGGCGGCGGCGGTGCCAGCACCCTGCCGACGGGCCATCGTGATGAGCTGGTGGTGGGGGCCGATCTCAAGGAACCGATGAGGCCCTTGCTCGGCCAGTGTCGCGAGGTTCTCGGCAAACCGAACCGGGGCTCGCACGAGTTGGCGCCAGTAGGCCGGGGTGACCAGTGCCTGAGGATCCGCGAACCCGCCATCGCGGTTGCACAACACAGGAAGCGTAGGCGGTTGCCAACGAACGGAGGCCGCCTCCGCTTCGAACGCGTCGAGCATCGGCTCCATCAATGCGCTGTGGAAGGCGTGGGACACCGTAAGCGGCCGTGACTCCACCCCGCGCTCTTGCAACTGCTGGGCAAGCGCGTCGAGGTCGCTTTGGGGGCCCGAGAGCACCACCTCTTCGGTGTGGTTGACGGCCCCCACCCCGACCTGGGGGAAGGCGGAAACGTCCTTTGCGACCTCGGCCTCTGGGGCAAAGACGGCCAGCATTCCTCCGCCGGCGGGCAGGGCTCCCATGAGTCGCCCGCGGGCTGCGCAAAGGCGAACGCCCTCTTCGAAGGACAGGACGCCCGCAGTACAGGCGGCGGCGACCTGACCGATGCTGTGGCCAGCGACCGCCGAGGGGTGCACGCCCCAACTTCGCCACACCTCGACCAGCGCCATTTGCAAGATGAAGAGGGCGGGTTGGGTGTAGGTCGTGTCGTGGATGCGCGGGTCGTCGTGGGGCCAGATCGCGCTTAGCGGCTCGGGAAGCAGCGGGTCGGCGATGGCAAGGCCCTCTTGCACCACCCGCTGGAACGTCGGGTGCTCAAAACCCAGACCCATGCGGGGATACTGACTGCCCTGGCCGGTGAACAACCACACCAGGGGGGCTTCGTCTCCGATGGAGCGCCGCACGGCCACACCGGGACGCAATGGGCCTCGCTTCGGAGGCGTGCCGGTGATGATCGCGTCAAGGCCGGCTCGAGCCGTTGTGGCATCGGTGGCGACGAACGCCGCCCGTTCCGCGAGGCGACGTCGGGTGGTCGCCGACGCGTCGGCCAGCCCCGCCCAGGCCTCGGGTTCGGTATCCAAGGCTTGGCGCAGTAGGGTGGCCAACCGTTGAAGGGCCGTCTCGGTCCGGGCCGACAAAGGCCACACTCGAGGCGCGGCTTCGACGCTGGGTTCGGGCGGGCGATCGACGGCTTCTACCACGAGGTGAGCGTTCGTTCCGGCCAGGCCGAAGCTCGAGATCCCGGCCCGGCGAGGACCGGTCCACGGGGTGGGTTGGGTCGCGACGGAAAATCCGCGAGCTTCGAGCTGTAAAGCGGGGTTTGGTGTGGTGAAGTGCAGGTTGGGCGGCAGCGTGTCGTGTTGCAACGCCAGGACCACCTTGAGTAGGCTCGCAGCACCCGCGGCCACTTCCAGATGACCGACGTTCGTCTTGACCGCACCGAGGTGCAAAGGCGCTTCGGGCGTGCGGGTGCCGTAGACCTCCGCGATGGCCCCAACTTCGATGGGGTCGCCAAGTCGCGTTCCGGTGCCGTGGGCCTCGATGTAGCCAACATCGTGAGGGGTCAGTCCAGCATCGTCGAGGGCCCGTTGCAAGACCTCTTGTTGGGCGGGGCCGTTGGGCACGGTGAGGCCCGCACTTGCCCCGTCGTGGCCGATCGCCGAGCCTCGAATCACGGCGAGGATCGGCAATCCTTCGGCCTCGGCCTTCGATCGAGGCGCGAGCAGGAACATTCCACACCCCTCGGACCGTCCGTACCCCCCCGCATCCGCGTCGAAGGTGCGGCAGCGGCCGTCCGCCGAGAGTGCCGTGAGCTGGCTTACGTAGACGAAGTGCTCGGACGACAGCATCAGGTGCACGCCGCCGGCGAGCGCCATCGTGCATTCCCCACGACGGAGCGCCTGCACGGCGAGGTGAACCGCGACGAGCGACGAGCTGCACGCGGTGTTCAGGGCGAGGTTGGGGCCCCGCAATCCGAGGGTGTACGCCACGCGACCCGACACGAACGCACCGAGGCTCCCCGTCCCCGACCAGGCATCGCGGTACAGCGGCACTCCGGGCTCGGCAAATCGCTGGAGGTACCCCGAGTCACCGACCCCTACAAAGACCCCAGTAGGGCTTCCCGCAAGGTCTTCCATGGGAATGCGCGCCCGCTCGAGTGCTTCGTAGCTGACCTCAAGGAGCATGCGTTGTTGGGGGTCCATGCTGGCCGCTTCGCGAGGCGAAATACCGAAAAACGCGGGATCGAACCCTTCCACCCAGTCCTGATCGACGAAGCCCGCCTCACGGGCGTAGGTCTTCGAGGGCGTGGCCGGATTGGGGTCGTAGAGCGCGTCGTGGTCCCAGCGAGCCTGTGGGACGGCACCCATCGGGTCCCGACCTTCCACCAGGAGCTGCCAAAACGACTCGGGGTCGTGGGCGCCGCCGGGCATACGGCACGCCATCGCAACGATGGCGATGTCATCGTTCGCCTCGGAAACCGGGGGCGCGATGACCGTGGGTGCGGGTTCCGCCTCGGGCGCAGGAGGCGGCGGGGTCAGCGCCCGCGCGAGTTGGTCGACCGTCGGGTGATCGAAAGCCAGGGTGAGCGGGAGGTCAGGATCGAAGTCCCTTTGGAGGCGCTGGGCGAGTTCGACGGCCATGAGGCTGTCAAACCCAAGATCGAAGAAGCCCGTGTGGTGCGTCACATCGGAAACGTCGGCCCGAAGGATGCTCGCGACGAGTTCGGTCAGGCTTTGCAGGAGGGCGCTGGGACGTTCAGCCTCGGGTAGCGCATCGAGGCGTGCGCGAAGGGCGGGGGACGAGGCAAGCACCCGAGACGCGGGCACCCGCGAAGCGACCAACGCAGGAGGCATCGCCCCCGCAGTCGCGAAGGCGCCCCAATCCACGTCGAGGACGCCGAAGGCCGATAGATCGGAGGCGAAGGCCACATCGAGGAAGCGCCGGGCGATGGCCGGGCGTAGCGGGGTGATCCCGTCGTCTTCCCAGCGCAAGTGGCTCGCCAGTCCGTCGTCGGCCCACGGACCCCATTGCACGGCCACCGCGGGTTGCCCTCGGGACCGTCGGGCGGCCGCGAGGCGGTCGAGGAGGGCGTTGGCCGCGGCGTAGGTGGCTTGTCCGGGGCGACCCACCAGCGACGCGGCCGACGAGAACAGTACGAAGTGATCGAGGTCGGGCAACGCGGCGTCGAGGTTCAGGGCGCCGCGAACCTTGCCGGGCCACACGACTTCGAGGTCGTCGGGCGTCCAGGTGGCCAATGCGCGGTCCGCAAGGCGACCTGCGGCGTGAATCACGGTGCGCACGGGGGGCGCCCCATCGGCGTTGAGGTCGGCCAGCACAGCTTCGATGGCCCTCGGATCCGATACGTCGCAGGGCCGAACCTGCACGCGGTCGGGGAACGCCGTCATCAAGTCGGCAGCCGCCTCCTCGGTGCTGTGCCGTCCCGAAAGCACGACCAGCGGAGCACCGGCTTCGAGTACGTGGCGGGCGGCGTGTTGTCCGAGGGCTCCGAGGCCCCCCGTGATCCACACGGATCCGCTGAACGAGGCGGGCTCGGGTGAGGGAAGAGGGTGTTCAACCAGTTCGAGCCGGAACATGGCACCGTCGCGCACCCCATACTGGCCCTCCGGGCAGCCTGCCGCGAGGAGCAGCTCGATGAACGGCAGCGGATCTGTGTCGTAGGGCACGTCCAGGCGGGCGAGGGGCGGTGTTCCAAGTTCGAGGGCGGCCACTTGGCCCAGACCTACCCAGGCTGCCGACGCCAGGCCCGCAGGGTCATCGTCATCGTGAAGGGCCCCGCGCGTCACCCACAGCAATGGCGTGCGGCGTCGCATGGCGGTGGTCAGTGCCCGGATGGTGGTCGCGAAGGGGGCCCGGATCCCGTCCACCAGATCGCCCGAACCGTCGAGATCGAGTGCACAAAGCACCACAAGGGCGGTGATTTCCTCGTCTGGGTCGGCCGAGGCGATGCGAGCGCGGTCTCCGAGCCGTTCAACGAGGCGGGCGCCCACCCCGTTCGCATCGAGCCACACGCCAACCGTCCCGTTCGCAGGTTGGGCGGGGACCGGCGGCCGCCACGGCTGAAGAACGGCTCGGTAGCCCCAGGCAGGCAAGGGCACGACGGGTGTCTCGTCGACCTCATCGACCCAGAACCGCAGTTGGGCGCGGGGCGTCGGAGGTAGTGAACGCCGTTGGGCGCCATCGGGAGCGAGGGCCCCAAGGTCGACGGGCAAGCCGCGATTCCAGAGTCGCCCTGCGGCTTCGAGGAAGGTTGAAACCTCGTGGGCCTGCCGGCGCAGGGAACCCACGAAGCGCAATTCGGGGCGGTGGGGCACGGCGCGGGCGCTCGCAGCGGTCAGGACCGGGTGGTTGCCGAGTTCCAGGAACGTACGGTGGCCGGCGTCGATCAGGGTCTGCAGGCCCTTGGCAAAGCGGACCGGCTCCCGCAGGTGACGTCGCCAATGGGCGGGGTCGCACAGCCTGTCGGACTCGAGGTCGCCAGTGACGTTGTCGACGATGGAGAGGCGAGGGGGCGACAGCGGCACGTCTTCGGTGATCCGCTCGAAGGCATCGAGGATGGGCTCCATCAGCGGTGAATGTGCAGCGTGACTGATCGCCAACCGGCGAACCTCTGCGCCCTGGCGTTCAGCGGTGGTGACGACGGCTTCCACGGCTTCCCGTCGCCCACTGACGACGATCTCGGTGGGACCGTTGATGGCCGCGATCGAGACCTCGTCGACCAACCAGTCTTGGACCTGCTCCTCCGAGGCGAAGAGCGCTGCCATGGCGCCGATACGCGGCTCGGCGCTCATGAGGTGGGCCCGTCGCACGATCCAGCGGGTGGCGTGGGGCAGGTCGACCACTCCGGCGAGGCAGGCCGCGACGAATTGACCGGTGCTGTGGCCAATGACCGCTCGCGGTCGAATGCCCACCGATGCCCACAATCGGGCCAGCGCCATCTGCAGCGCGAACATCGCGGGCTGGGTGTAGCCCAAGTCGTGAAGGGCAGGCTCATCGCCGAACATCACCTCGAGCAAGGGACGCTCGAGGTCAGCGGAAGCGAGCGTGGTTATTTCGTCGAGGGCGTCGCGAAACACGGGGAACCGGTTGTACAGGCCTCGACCCATGCCCGGCGTCTGGGGGCCCGCTCCGGTGCAAAGGAACACCACGCCAGGGTCGTCGTCGATTTCATCGACGAGCCAACGAGGATGGGGCCCCTCGAGTTCGCTGCGATCCTCGGTGTCGAGCACCAGCGCCCCACGGTGGCGCAGTTCCGACCGCCCCGTGGCCTGGGTGAATGCCACATCCCCGAGCGGATCTGAGGTGGTGGAGAGCTGACGCGCGGCCTGGACCGCGAGATCTGCGGTGCGGGCCGACCAGTTCACCAGGACTGCGCCGGCCCGTGGGCTGCGTGGCGGTAAGGTCGGCGCAGGCTCGATGATCACGTGGGCATTGGTGCCCGAAAGCCCAAAGGCGCTCACGCCGGCCCGACGCACGGGTGCGGCCCATGGCTCACGGGCGATGGGAATGCGTAGGGCGGGGAATCGATCGAGTCCCAGGTCAGGGTTGGGACGCTCAAACCAAAGCTGTGGAGCGACTTCGCCGCGGCTCACCGTGAGCATGGCTTCGAGCAGGCCCACCAGACCAGCCGCGGCTTCGCAATGGCCGAGGTTGGCCTTGACCGACCGGAGGTACAGCGGGGCCTCGGCCGGTCGATCGGAGGCAAACACCTCGCCGATCGCGCCTACCTCGATGGGGTCCCCAAGTTTGGTGCCCGTCCCGTGGCACTGGATCAGGCCGATCGCATCGGCCTTTAGCCCTGCATCGGCCAGCGCTCGGCGCAGCACGTCTTGTTGGGCCTCTGCGTTGGGTACGGTGAGGCCTGCACTCGCGCCATCGTGGTTGATCGCGGTGCCTCGAATGACTCCTCGGATCGGGTCCCCCGCGGCCAGCGCATCGGAGAGCCGCTTGAGCACGACCACGGCACACCCTTCGGCGCGCACATAGCCGTCGGCTCGATGGTCGAACGGCTTGCAGTGCCCGTCGGGGGCAAGTGCGGCGAGGCCTTCGATCCATGCGGTGGACCGGGGGCTTGGCATGGCGTGAACGCCGCCGGCCAACGCGTGGTCAACTTGGCGGGACCGAAGCGCCTGGACGGCCAGATGCACGGCCACCAGTGACGAACTGCACGCCGTATTGACGGCTAAGGCGGGTCCTCGACATCCCAGCGCGTAGGCGATGCGGCCCGCTGCGAAGCTCGATTCGTTGCCCGTGCCCGCCCACGGTTCGTCGCGCTCCGGTGAAAAACGGGCTCCGTAGTCACTCGGCCCGATGCCTACGTAGGTGCCGACGGCCTGATCACGTAGGCTCGACGTGGCGATTGCCGCATCCTCGATCGCATCCCACACCACGTCGAGAAGCACGCGTTGCTGCGGATCGAGCGATTCCGCTTCGCGAGGGGAGATGCCAAACGAAAGCGGGTCGAACTGGTCTAAATCATGGAGCCAACCGCCCGGTCGGTCGCCCAACGCGGCTTGCCGCCAGGCGGGAGGGGCACCGACCACGTCTTGGCCTTCGCAGACCAGCTGCCAGAGGGCTTCCAGGTCGCGGATGCCCCCGGGGAGTCGGCAGGCCGCGCCGACGATGGCGATGGCATCGTCGTCTTCGGGCTCCGAGGGGGCCGATGGTTCGGGCTCCTCCACCTCGGGAGCGGGCTTCGGCGCCATTCGGTCGAAAACCGCGTCCGTCAGACGATCGAGCGACGGATGGTCAAAGGCCCAGGTCGCGGGAATGGCCTGCCCTAGATCGGCCGAAATGCGTCGGGTCAGCTGGACCGCCATCAGGCTGTCCAGGCCGAGGTCCACAAAGCCCTGGGTGCGGTCGATCGGCGCGTCGGGTGCTGCCCCGCGGACGAAGTTTACGTGTCGGCGGAGCTGAGCTTCGATGGTCCGGCGCCGCTCATCGTCGGCAATCGTAGACCAATCGGGGATCGACTCGGACCGGGGCGTTCCCAACCGCGAGAGGGGAGCGTCAACGGGGCTGAACGCGCGGCCATCGCCGGCGACCACCACCGGGTCGGGGACCGGTCCCGCCGCCAAACGAAGGGCAATGGCGAAGGCGTCGCCAGCGGGAATCGGGTCGACGCCCATGGCCGCCCAGCGCGCTTCTACGGCGGGATCGACATCGGCCATGCCAAGCTTGTCGAGCGGACCAAAGCTGATCGCACTCACCGGGGCGCCCGCCTTCCGCCGCGAGGCGGCGAACGCCCGGACAAAGGCGTTTCCGGCCGCATACGCTCCCTGGCCAGGATTGGGAATCGCCGTCGACGCAGAACCAAAGAGCAGGAGCCGGAACCCTCGCAGTTCAACCGCTTGGGCGACCGCTCGGGTGCCGTGGACCTTCGGAGTCAGGCGTCGCAGCGCGTGGTCCGGGTCGAAGGTCGCCAGTGGGCCATCGACGGTCTGGCCCGCGAGGTGGAACACCACGGTGCCGTCGGGCAGCCCCGACACGATCTTCTGAACCGCAACGGGGTCGCTCACGTCGGCCGGACGGATTTCGATGGTGGCACCGCGGGCGCGGAGGGCTGCGATGCGGGTCCCGTCCGAGGCTTCCCGCCTTGACGTGAGGATGATCCGTGGGGTCCCGCGTGCCACCAACCAGTCGGCGAGTGCGAGGCCGACCGCCCCCAAACCCCCCGTGATCCACGCGGCCGGCAGCGACGCGGGCTCGATCGGATCGCCTGACCACGCGGTCGCGGCTGGGCGATAGCTTAGGGTTTCCCTCGTTCCGTTCGCGAATCGGACCCATCCGCGGCCCGATTGGGTGAGTTCAGCCCGCAGCGCTTCGGGGGAGGCCGGGCCATCCACCAGGGTGCCGGCGCGTTCCGGCTCTTCCGCGGCCAGCGTTCGGGCGAACCCCTGGAGCACGGCGGAGCCTGGATCCTCCTGTTCGTTGGATCGAAAGTGGAGGCGGCCGGGTGCGTCAAGGGCCTGACGGACGCGGTGCAGCGTATCGGTGAGGGTGGTCGCAGCGATGACCAAGACGTCGTCCGCCTCATCGAGGGGGGCGAGTCGGGCGCCGGAGGCAGCGAGCTGGTCTGCGAGCGTGTCGTCGCCCAAAACGGCAACGGTTCGTCCAGGACGACCCTCCGGAGCGGGATGAGGACGCCACACGGGTTCCCACGTCCATGCCGCGTGGCTCGCGGGGGCCGGAGCGGGGGCCGCGTCGCGCCAAAACCGTTCCGGTCGACGTGCGGTAGGCGGGAAGTCGGACCGCTGGCCGGTCGAAGGCCCGAAATCCACATCGAGTCCCGCCGTCCATAGCGAGGCCATCGCTTCGAGCAGCGCGTCAGGCCCATCCCGATCGGGGTGCAGGGTTGGCACGAAGCGCGAACCGACGGGGGGATCTGCACGAAGGGCCATGCCGGTCAGCACCGGCCGGGGGCCGACTTCGAGGAACAACCGCCAGTCATCGGCAAGGGCGGCGGCCAGCGCCGGGCCGAACTGGACTGCAGAGCGGGTGGCTTGGCGCCAGTAGGCCGGTTCCCGCCAACGTTCGGCCATCGGCGCGCCGTCGAGCGTCGAATACACGGCGAGGTTCGGTCGGGCCGAGTCTGCGAGCCGTGCGGCCTCGACGACCGACTGCAGCTCCCGCAGCATCGGCTCCATCCGAGCGCTGTGGAAGGCGTGGCTGACCGTGAGTTCTTTCGCGCGAACCCCTTCTGAGGTGACGGCCTGGACCAACGCCGAAACGCCAGCCTGATCACCCGAAATTACGGTTTCGGCAGGTCCATTCACCGCCGCAAGTTCGACGTCCGATAGGTGGAGGTCGGCCAGACGAGCCGTCACCTCGGCCGCAGGAAGGAACACCGCCGCCATCGCTCCGCCGCGGGGAAGTGCCGACATCAGCGCACCCCGTGCGACCACGATGCGGGCCGCTTCTTCTCTCGACCAGAGACCCGCGACGGTCGCGGCCGTGATCTCGCCGACCGAGTGTCCGATCGCGGCGGCCGGCCGGATGCCGCGCAAGGCGAACCAGTCCACCAGCGCGAGCTGCAGGGCGAAGATCGCGGGTTGGGTGAATCCGGTGTCGTCGAGGGGGGCGGTTCCGGTGGGGTCGAAGAGAACGGGGCGCAAGGGTTCGGGCAGCCAGGGATCTACGATGGTGCAGATCGCATCCAGCGCCTGGCGGAAGTCGGCGTCCGCTCCGTACAGGCGGCGGCCCATCCCCGCCCACTGGGCTCCCTGGCCGGTAAACAAGAACACCGCCGCGGCATCGGGGTCGGCCCGGCCGACGAAGCGTCCCGAGTCGGGATCGGTTGGGGCGCGCAGGGCGTCTCGGACCGCGGAAAGGCTCGAGCTGACCACAGCCAGGCGCTCGCGATGGTCGGTACGGCTCCGTTGCGCGGTCGCGGCGGCATCGACGAGCCGTACGTCGGGCGGATCCAGCGCCTCGGCCCACGCTTCGGCCGTGCGCTGCAAGCGATCGGTGTCTGGGGCGGACAACGGAAACACCAGGGTGGGGGTCGCCGCCGCGGGTTCGTTCGAAGTTGGCCGAGCCGGTGGAGGTCCGAGTACGACGTGGGCGTTGGTGCCCGACAAGCCAAAGGCGCTCACGCCGCCGTACTGCGGGTCAGGCCACGGCTGGCCCCCGCGAGGCACCGTGATCACGCCGTCGGGCAAGCCGAGGCGCGGGTTGAGTGCCTCGGCATGCAGATGAGGCGGGATGGCTTGCCGATCAAGGCAAAGCACCATTTTCAGCAGTCCGGCGATCCCCGCTGCGGTTTCAAGGTGCCCCACATTCGTCTTGATGCTGCCGACGGGGAGCGGCGCTTCACGCCCGGCGAACACCGTTCGGAGTGCTTCGACCTCGACGGGATCCCCCAACGGGGTGCCCGTTCCGTGTGCTTCGACGTAGCCGATGTCGTGAGGCGCGAGGCCTGCGTCGTTGAGTGCCTGCCGGATGACCTGCCGCTGGGCCTGGGCGGAGGGCGCGGTGAGCCCGTTGCTACGGCCATCCTGGTTCACCGCAGCGCCGTGGATCACCCCGACGATAGGATCTCCGTCACGCACCGCGTCCGACAACCGCTTGAGGGCGACCACCCCGACGCCTTCTCCGCGGCCGTAGCCATCCGCGCTGGCGCTGAACGTCTTGCATCGCCCGTCATTGGCCAAGGCGCCCAAGGCTTCGAAGTACGCGCTTGGCATGGCGGAAAGCACTACGTTCGCGCCCCCCGCCAAGGCCAGGTCTACGGTCCCGTCCCGGAGGGCCCGCATGGCGAGCCACACCGCGACCAGTGAGGATGAACAGGCCGTATCGACCGCCATCGCGGGGCCTTGCAGCCCCAGGGCGTAGCTGATGCGCCCGGCCGCGACCGACAACAGCGACCCCGTCCCCGACCAGGGGGTGAGACGACTCGGGTCCGAGCCCAGGAAGTGTCGGCGTCCGTAGTCCGAAAGCCCCAACCCGACGTACACCCCGGTGGCCGAGCGCTCGAGCCCCTTGATCGACTGGGCACCGCGCTCGAGCGCTTCATGAGCGGCGTCGAGGAGGAGCCGTTGAGCGGGGTCCATCTCGACTGCTTCGCGGGGCGCAATGCCGAAGAACGACGCGTCGAAGCTGGCGACGTCGTCGAGGTAGCTGCCTCGGCGCAGTTGGGGGTCGCCCCGATCCGCGGGGGCCGGCGTGATGAAGTCGCGACCCGCTTCGAGCGCGCTCCACAGTCCATCTAGGTCCCGGATGGTTCCGGGCAGGCGCAGCCCCACTCCAATAATGGCGACGGCGCGGTCCTCACTGCCTCGATCGTGCATAGTGGTCGTTCGATCCCGTTTGGGACGACATACCCGGGTTCAGGCGGGACGAACGCCTCCCGATTTCAGCGTCGGCTGCGGAACGCCTCCAGAAGCGCGGTTGTGCGCGGAGAGAGACCTCTCCCTGAGACGTCGAGTGCGGTCAGCGAACGGAGGTTGTGCGACTGGAGAATTTGACGCACTCCTTCATCTTCGAGCCGATTGCCTTCGAGGTCGAGTCGCTCGATGCGGCTCACACTGCGGGACGCGGCCAGATCGAAGGCGGATTCGACGGTGAGGCGCGTGCCGGCGAGGCCAAGAACGCGCACGTGGCTCAAGACCGGAGACGCTGCGATCGCACGCAGCCCTGCATCCTCGATGGGATTGTCGTCGAGCCAGAGCGCTTCGAGGCGCTGCACGAAGACCGATTGAGCCAGGCTTTCGGCTCCCCAGACTCCGATCCCGTTCGACGACAGGTCCAATGCGAGGAGCCCACCCAAGGCTTGGGATTCCATGAGGGCCGCGGTGCCTCGACTCCCGATTTGATTGCCCGCGATCGATAGGGTCTGGGGCCGGACGACCCGGGCTTTAGCAAGGGTCTCGGCTCCCGGGGGGCCGATGTGATTGCGGTCGATCCTAAGCGTTTCGAGCTTCCGCAAGACCTTGGATCGCGCGAGAACTCGGGCTCCGCGGTCTCCCAGCCGCGTATCGGAGACGTCGAGATCCTGAATCCCGCTGAGGCCTTCGGAGCGGGCGAGGTGGCGCAAGCCCAAGGCGGTGAGGGGATTTCCCGTGAGCCGCAATCCGGTGAGGCGACGGAGGTGCATGGTCGAGGCCAGTGCTTCCGCCGCGTCGACGTCGATGGCGTTGCCGGCCAGATCGAGGGTGACGAGCCGACCGAGATAGGCGCCGCATCCGAGCGCCGCCACGCCCCGGGCGCCAATTTCGTTGTGACCGAGGTCGAGAACCTGGAGTTCGCTGAACGAAGGCAGGCGGCCTAGCTGGAGCGCCCCCGCATCGCCCAGCTCGGTCCCCGCCAGACGCAAGGTTTGCAGCCAACGTCCCGGCCGGGTGGCCCGAAATGCCTCCACGATGTCCTCGGTCAGCGGGTTGTGGCTGATGTCGAGGTGACGCAGGCGCGCAAGGTTCGGGGAGGTCAACAGGGCCTCGACCCCCTCAGGCCCGATCTGGTTGTGCGACAGATCGAGCCACTCGATGTGTCGGGCGTGCGGACACGATGCAAGGAGTCGAACCGCACCGTCGGTGAGGTGGTTTCCGACAAGGTCCAACCGTCGAATCGGCGCGAGGGAACGATCACAGAGGGTGCGGACGCCTTCGCGGCCAATGATCTTGTGACGTAGGGAGAATCCACGCAGCACTCGCCCTACCGGGTGTTCCGCGAGCCAGCGCAGGGCGGTGGGGCGTCGAGCCACCGCGTCGACCAGGAAGCCCGCCCTCCAGGTCGAGGTCCGAACATCGATCGTGCTCATTTCGTCGTGGGACAGGCCCAGCGGCGACAGCATGGCGGTTCGGGGATCGAGCCGACGTGCCTCGTCAAGCAACGCGCGGCGCACCGGCGCTTCGAGGGGGGGGCGGGCCAATGCCGCCTCGATGGCCACGAGCCGCCCACGGCAGTCTCCGTGGGCGGTCAGCCATGCCCCATAAGCCATCCAAGCATCCACATCGTCAGGGCTGGCTCGGATCTGATCTTCCAGGTCTCCGCGTTCGTCGTTCGTCGCAGACTCGCTCGTCAGACGGTTGGACGTCATAGGGGGATGCACCGTCACGCTGTTGCTCCGCGTTCGAACTTCATGTCGGTGCGGCACCCTTGCGCTTTCACTCGAGCCCGGTTGGCCATCGCATCATTCGCTTGCGGGCGGCCACGGTCGGTCGATATGCTGGGGACCGTGGCCAGGTTTACATCATTTTGGACCTTCCGTGTCGCGGTCGGTATCCTCGCGTGCGGCAGTCTTGTCGCATGCGACACAGACTGGTCGTTCCTTTCCGACGACGAGCCTACGAAGAATCCACAAGACCACGTCGAGCCCGTTGTGGGCACGCTTGCTGGTCGGGTGTGTGGCCCGTCGGGGCAGCGCTGGGTGTCCGGTGCCAAGGTCGTGGTTCGAGACACCGAGCGCGAGACGCGGACCGACCCCTCGGGACGGTTCCAGTTTGAGGATCTCCAGACGGGACCCGTCGTGCTGGACGTCACGAAGGGCTCGTTTGCGACGGTGGTGCACGCCACGGTGACGCCGAACCCCATCGTCACGACGGTCGACCCGAGCTGCCTTAGCGGCGACGTCCAGATTGCCGTGTTCGAGGGCCTCTACGACAGCATCGAGTTCCTGCTGGCCGATCTTGGACTGCAGTACGATCTGGTTCGAGCAGAGGATACCGCCGAGTGGCTGCGGAATCCCGAAAATCTCACCGCCTACGACATGCTGTTCTTCAATTGCGGGATGCGCCTCGATTGGCGGCTTTACCCCGAGATTGCGGTGCGGCTGCGGGAGTACGTCAAGCAAGGGGGCTCGATCTACGCCTCAGATCTTGCCTACCTCATCATCGAAGATGCGTTTCCCGAGGCCATCGACTTCCACGGCCATGACAAAGAGCCGACCGACGTGCAGCGGGGCGTAGAGGGCGACTACACGGCTGCCGTGGTCGACCGCGACCTCCAAATCGCGTTGGGCGATAGCACCGCCCACATCCGCTACGACCTTCGAAATTGGACGATCGCCCGGCGTGCCGATGGGGGAGATGCGTTGCTTCGGGCCTCGGTCCTTGCTGCGCCGGACGATCCGACCGAAAAGCCTGTCCCCGTCGATAGTGTGCTGGCCGCTCGGGTTCGGGTGGGAGAGGGGAGCGTGGTGTTTACGTCGTTCCACAACGAAACGCAGACCAGCGCGAACGCCCAGCCCATCACGAGCGACATGCTCCGCATTCTCGAAGACATCATCCTGTCGCTCTGAGTTGGCCCGAAGTTTGCAGCCCGCGAGCGGCAGGTGTTTCCGCCTCAGGGTGGATGTGGACCGGGGGAGCCGGTCCAGGGAGACTGCATGGCCAGCGAAGTAGCGATCACGAAGGGTACCAGCATGATGTCGGCGTGGCTCCTCGGAGGTGGCGCATTGCTCGGTACGGGCGCGGTCGCCACGCTGCTGGGCTATCTGGCCCAGGTCGTGTGTGCGTGGGCCGGGGTGCCGCTCGGATGATCGAGCTGTCTGCTGGCCCAACGGAGGGCCGGTGAGCCAAGGATTGTCGGTCGAAGACGTGTCGCGCCGCTACGGGCGTCGATGGGCGCTTGCCCGGGTGACCCTTGAGATTCCTCCTGGGGACTCATGGATGCTGCTTGGTCCCAACGGGTCAGGCAAAAGTACGCTCATCAAGTGCTTGTCCACCCGCCTCAAAGTGCACCACGGGACCATCCGCCTCGGTGGCGAGGATCTATGGATGCATCGATCGAGGTTGCGGCGCCAGATCGCGGTACTGAGCCACGACTCCGCACTCTACGACGATCTCTCGAGTCGAGAGAATCTCGATGTGTGGGCACGGCTCGGGGCCTTTTCGCCCGATCCGGTGTCGCTGTTGGAACGGGTGGGACTGGAGCCAGACCGTCCGGACCCCGTTCGCACGTACTCGGCAGGGATGCGCAAACGGTTGGCGCTCGCACGGGTCCTCCTCAAGCAACCTTCGATTCTCCTGCTCGATGAGCCGTTCACCGCGCTTGATCCGGCGGGCCGGGACCTCTTGGTGAGCGTCATTCGAGAACTTCAGGAAGGGGGCACCACGCTCATCATGGCCACCCACCTGCCTCGCGTGGCCCAACAAGTCTGTGCGAATGCGCTCGTGCTCGAGTCGGGCCAGCCCATCTACCAGGGCCCGTCATCCGACGTGCCCGCTGATCGACTCGGAATGCAGGAGGCAAATCCATCATGACGCGCACGTTGCTCGGTCAGATCGGTCAGATGGTGCGCAAAGAGCTGCTCACGGAGTGGCGACAGCGTTCGCGGGTGTTGGGCATCTTCTTCTTTTCGTTGGCGGTGTTGCTGATGGTTGGCTTTGCGACCCCCAGCGCAAAGGCGCTCCAGGAGATTGCCGGCGGCACCCTGTGGCTCGCCCTGCTACTGGCCTCCACCCGTTCGCTCGACCAGTCCTATGCGGTCGAAAACGAACATGGCGCGATGGACGGTCTGCTGCTTTGGCCCGTTGATCCGGTGGCGATCTACTATGGAAAGGCCATCGCCAACACGCTCATTCTCATCGTAGTGGCGAGTGCGACCCTGCCGATGCTGCTTGCGGTCTTCGACGCCGAGATCCGAGGGAATGTGTCGATGTTGGTGCCCATCGTCATCTTGGGTTGTGCGGCCCTCGCGGCTCCGGGAACCTTCTACGGGCTCATCACCTCCCAAGCGCGTGGCTCTTCGGTCATGCTCCCGCTGATGCTGTTCCCGCTGGTTGTCCCCGCGATTCTCGCTGCGGCAAATGCGACGACCAAGATCTTCGAAGGCGATCCAATGGGACAGGCCCCCGGTTGGCTCGGTATCCTGGTGGTGTTCAACGCCGTCCACTGGTCGCTGGCGGGCGCTCTGTACGGATGGTTTCTCGAAGACTGATTGCGGGAGCGCCAAATGTGGGGGATTGTCGGGTGGAGTTTGGCATGGGCACAACCCGCGACGGTCCTGGAGCCGCCCGCACCCGTCCTTTCGGATGTCGAAGCGACAACGGTGCCCGAGGCGCCTGAAACCGACCTCGAGCAGCGAGCGTTCTACGAGGCTGCGGCCCTGCTGCCGGCGGTGGCCCGCATCCCACGCGAACCGATCCCAGGTGCGGTCGACGAGCCGTTCCCGCTGTATCGGCCGGTCACGGACTGGGCCGAATGGGAGTCCGCACCTCGCGTGGTGGTCCTGCGGTCGGGCTGGGTGGCCCACGCTCCCGAGGTGATGGACGGGCTGGGCTACGACTCCGAGCCAATCCGACGTGAGCTTGCCAAACGTGAGCGGCAGAGACGCTGGATGGTCCGATTGACCGGCCTAAGTCTGTTGGGAACGGTCGCCGCGGCCACGGTGCCGGAGCGGGGACGACGTCGTCCGTGGGTTGTCGGGTCCCTCGCACTGGCGGGCACCTCCCTGCTCACCGCCGTTGTGATTCAAGGCCAAGTCGACAGGCTCAACGACCTGGAGTGGCACTTCGAACGCAAGGCGCTGTGGGACGACCTGCAGACCTACAACCAGCGCCTTGAAGAGGGGCTCGCCGCAGCGGCTCAGCAAACTGAAGCGGAGCGGGCGGCCGCCGAGTTTCGAGCGACCTACCGGGCCGCGCGGGTCACCCTCCACGAAGCCGACGTGACCCGTGGTTGGTATGCGACGGTCGGATTGCAGTTGCACGCCCCCGAGCTGACACACCTCGCGCATCCGAGTGACCAGCGCGGTGTCGATCACCTCATCGCACGTCATGGCGGACGATGGATCGACACCCCCACCTTGCTCGAGACCCTCGGCGAGGACCCCTCGCAGCTCGAACGGCGCATTCGTCGAAAGCGCAACACGGGGCAGGTCTTCGTGGGTCTTGGCACGATGGTCGCGTTCGTACCGTTGGCCCGACGATCCATCGCCCCCCAACGACCGGGTGCCGTCACCGCGGCGTCGATCGCAGCCAGCGCGGTGTCGTTTTATTCCGCAACCCGCCTCTTTCGGAGTTCTCGGCGGGCCCGGTGGGATCTCGATGCCACGTGGTCCCGCGAACGCACCATCGAGCGCGTTGAGGCCTACAACGCCGAGCTGCTGGGCGATCTCGAGCGCCGGGAGGTTGCCACGAACCCGTAAACATCAGGCTCCTATGACGTGCGACTGATTTGTCGCGATCTCGGCATCCGGATGGGGTAGCGCCGCCCCACAACGGAGGATTTCGGCCGAAAGACATCTGATTGCAATCGGATCTGACGGGTCGAACCCGTGGAGTCGGCCGTGCAACGGATTGTCTCGGAGACGCGCGGGTTCCGGCGGTGGCACTGGTACGTTGATTGCACAGGCGGCCTGTCACACGGCGGCCGCGATACCGGCTTTGGCCGCAACCCCCTGGAGGTGTGCCATCACCCTCGTTGGAATCGTCTTCTTCGTAGGTGTCGCCTATCTGATCGCGATGACGGTACCGTCGATCCGCCAAGCCATTCCCGTCGAGTGGGAGCACCCCATCGGGTTGTACGGCATCATTTTGATGCTGACGGGAACCGGTCTCGGACTGATCGTGTCTCCCGAAGAGCGGTTTATGGGCGATGTGGGGCGAATCCTCCACGTCCATGTGCCGTCGGCCTGGGTGAGCATGCTCTGCTTCCTCGTGGCCTTCGTGTTCGCATTGAGCTTCTTGTTCACGGCCAAGCGCACCTGGGACTCCGCAATGGAGGCTGCGTGCGAGGTTGGAACCGTGCTCGGCATGCTTCTGCTCATCACGGGCGCCATCTTCAGCCGCCCCACATTTGGCGTGTGGTGGAGCTGGGATCCGCGTCTCACCACGTCGGCGGCCATGGTGATGTCGTTCGTGGCGGTGTTGATGTTGCGGGGGCTGGTCAATGATCCGGATCGGCGGGCCACCTGGTCAGCCATTGTGACGATCATGGCCGCAGTCAATGTCCCGGTGACCTACATGTCGGTCAAATGGTGGCGTTCGCTCCACCAGATCCAGTCCGAGACCATGGGCGGGTCGGCCATCGACCCAACGATGCGCTGGATCATGTACTTCAATTCTGCCGCTTTGCTGTTCGTGGCCGTTTGGTTCATTGCACAGCGCTGGCGGCTTGCCGAGGTTCGGGCCGAACAGGAAATGCCCGAGCCGCTGCCGGAGGTGGCGCTGTGATTCCGTTGGTGGCTCAGGGTGGGGTGATTTCGGGAGGCTGGGAGTACGTGATTCCGGCCTACCTCGCAACGTGGATTTTTGTCGGAGGTTACGCGGTGAGCCTCGTCCTTCGACGCCGGGAGCAGAACTCATGACCGATGCGATGCAGAAGCGACTGTTTGGGGTGGGTGCGGTGCTGGTAGCTGCCGGCGCACTGGCCTGGATCTCGATGTCGGACCTCGGTGAGAACTTGGTGTACTACTGGTCGCCGACCGAGCTGATGACGGCCGAAAATGCCCAGGACGCGACGGTGCGCCTGGGCGGCATGGTGGTGCCCGGCTCACTCGAGCACGACACGACGAATGCCCACATCAGCTTCGATGTCACCGATGGCACCACGACCGTGCACGTCGAGAGCGAAGGCAATCCGCCGCAGATGTTCCGTGAAGGCATCGGCGTGGTGGTCGAGGGCAAGCTCGGGGCCGACCAAGACTTCGTCGCCGACAAAGTCATGGTCAAGCACAGCAACGAGTACGAGAAGCCCGACGGCGAGATCGACATGGAGAAAATGCAGCAGACGCTCGCCGAAGGTGAGGCTCGCCAGTGATTCCCGATTCAGTATCGGACTTTGGACGCCTGATCGTCCTGCTAAGCCTGTTCTTCGCCGCGATGGGATGCCTGGCTGGTGCTTGGGCCGGCTGGCGGAAGAACACGAAGGCCTGGGAACTCGCGCGCAACAGCGCCTATGGGTTTTCGGCCTCGATGATTCTTGCCAACTTGCTCATGGTGTACGCCCTCGTCACGCACGACTTCACAGTGTCGTACGTGGCCGAGGTCGGGTCCAAGCAAACGCCGCTGTACTTCACGATCGTGAGCCTATGGGCCAGCCTCAACGGCTCCATCCTGTTTTGGGGTGGGGTGTTGGGCGTCTACACGGGCCTGATGGTGTTCTCGCTCGGCGACAAGTACCGCGAGTACACACCCTGGGCGCTGCATGTGCTCATGGGCGTGTCGATCTTCTTTGCGTTCCTCGTGGCGAGCATCGCCAACCCGTTTGCCCCCACCGACCCCGAAACGCTTGCGATGATCGAGCGGATGGGCGACGGGCCGGGTCCGAACGCCCTCCTTCAAAACCACTGGCTCATGGCCATCCATCCGCCCATGCTCTACCTCGGCTACGTCGGGATGAGTGTTCCGTTCAGCTTGATCTGCGCGGCGTTGTTGGCGGGCCGTCTCGAAGCAGGCTGGATGGTTCCCGTACGCCGGTGGATGCTCATTCCGTGGGGCTTCCTGTCGGTGGGCATCATCCTTGGTGGTTGGTGGTCGTACGCCGTGCTCGGTTGGGGCGGCGCATGGGCCTGGGACCCCGTCGAAAACGCGAGCTTCCACCCCTGGCTGACCGGTACGGCCTTCATTCATTCGGCCATGGTGCTGCAGCGCAAGGGCAAACTGCGGGATTGGACGCTCGTGCTCGGGCTGTCGACGTTCCTGCTCACGTTGCTCGGCACGTTCATGACGCGTTCAGGCGTGTTCAACTCGGTGCACAGCTTTACGCAGTCTTCGATTGGGCCCGTCTTCCTTTACTTTATCGCGTTCACCTTCCTGTACTCGATCGTGCTGCTCTCGCTGCGTTCGCACGTCCTCGATGACGTGTCGCGGGCGAATGATGAGCGCCTCGGAAGCCGCCCTGACAATGCGGGTCTGCTGTCTCGCGAGACGTCGATCCTCATCCAGAACGCGACCTTCAGCGCCTTCACCTTCATGGTGCTGCTCGGCACGATCTACCCGTTGCTTGCAGAAGCGATCCAAGGCAAGCGCTTGTCGGTCGGCGAGCCCTACTTCGACAAGTTCGCCCTGCCGTTGGGACTCCTGCTTGTCTTCTTGATGGGCATTGGCCCGGCGTTGCCTTGGGGCGGCATGCGGCCTGACCGGGCCCTGCGGCGCCTCACCGGTCCCGTCATCCTCGGCGTGCTCTTCGTCGTGGGATCGGCGGTGGGCGGCTTTGCCAAGCCCATGACCTTGTTGGCGATGTTCCTCATCGGATTTGCGCTGTACACGAACGTCAATGAGTTTGTGGAGCCCGTGCGGGTGCGCATGAGCGCCAAGCCCGACGAGGGTTTCCTTGGGTCTGCGTGGAAGGTCTGGACGAAGGCACAGCGACGCTTCGGGGGCCACATCGCTCACTACGGTGTGTTGCTCGCCGTGTTCTCGCTGGCTCTGACCAAGGGCTACCGGACCGAGAGCGAGTTCAACCTCGACACGAACGAAGCGGCACAGTTTGCGGGCTACTCTTTCACCTTCATGGGGTCTGAGGCGATCAATGAGCCGCATCGCCTGTCCAACATCGCTTCGTTCGACGTCGAGGGCGTGGGGGTCTTGGCTCCGCGATTGAACAGCTACTACCAGGGCCGCATGGCGGGCCAGCCCATCTTCACGCCTGCCGTCCACAGCACGCCTACGCACGATCTGTACTTCTCGATCCTCCAGGTCTCGGAGGATGGGCAGAACATCATCGTGCGAGTCATCCACGAGCCGTTCCAGGTGTGGTTGTGGGTGTCGCTGTTCGTGATTGCGGGCGGCACGATCATCACGCTGTTACCGACCGCACGTCGGCGGGCGGGGGCAACGTGAATCGGGTGAATTGGCCCATTCTGGGCATTGGGGTCGCGGTCACCGCAGTCCTTGTGCTGATCTTGAACAGTGGCTTTGGTGTCGACCCGAAGGCGTTGCCTGACGCGTTGACCGGCAAGGATGCCCCTACGTTCAAGCTCGTCGACCTCAATGGCAAGGAATGGTCCCAGAAAGAACTCGAGGGTCGGCCGGTCTTCGTCAACTTCTGGTCGACGTGGTGTGGCCCCTGCAAAATGGAGCATCCCATGCTCCTTCAGGCGGCGCGCCGCTACCCTGACGTTCAGTTCGTGGGCATCATCTACAGCGACGACAACAACAAGGTTCGCTTTCAGATGCGCTCACCGCCCTACGATCAGCTCATGGACGCGCTCGTGACCTCGGGCGTGGCTTACCCGAACCTCGACGATTCGACCGGTTTGGCCGCACTGGACTACGGCGTAGGTGGGGTTCCCGAGTCCTTCTTCATCGACCGATCGGGCCGCATCACGCACAAAGAAGTCGGGCCGTTGACGGCGCAGAAGCTTACCGAACAACTCGACCGGATCATGGCCAAATGATGATGACCCTTCTCATGGTGATGTTGGCCACCGGGTTTGCCCAGAAGGCACCCGATGTGACCTCGCCCCTGACGCCTTTGGACGAGGTCGTCCTCATCGACGGCCTGCCTCCGGGACCGCAGCCCTCGGCTGAAGAAGCCTTGGCGGTGGCGAAGAAGCTCGGGGCCGAGATGCGCTGCCCGGTCTGCCAGGGCATGTCCGTCAAGGACTCAACGAGTGCCGCTGCGGTCAACATGTACCGGCGCATCCATGATCTTGCGCGCGCGGGCTACACCGAGACCCAAATCAAAGACTACTTCGTCGACCGCTACGACGAGTGGGTGCTGCTTGAGCCGACCCAGGAAGGGTTCAACCTGCTGGTGTGGGTGGGGCCGGGACTGTTCTTGATGCTCGGTCTGGGGCTCGTTTACACCACGGTGTCGCGCTGGGAAAAAGAAGACGACGAACTTCCTTCTGATACGGGTGAACAGCCCAAAGACCGCTACGAAGAGCGACTGCTCGCCGAGCTGGAGGACGAGTGATGGCATGGTGGGTGGTGGTCTGGGCTGATGCAGCCTGGGCAGCAAATCCGCACGGGACCGAAGGCCAGGACTGGTACGTCCCGTTGGGTGTGGTGATCATCGGAATGGTGGTCGGCTTCGTGCTGATCTCACGGCAGACCGAAGCGGATGCTCGCATCGACGAAGAGGCTCGGGAAATCGACCTCGGAGCCACGCGCGACGAGGTGGTCGAGGCGTTGCGGCAGCTCGAAGTCGAAAAGTCGAAGATGGACCCTGGCCAGTACGAGACCGAACGGCAGCAGCTGCTCGCTCGTGGGGCCAAAGCCATGCGCGAACTCGATGACGAAGCGCCGGAAGACGACGGTGTGGTTGCGCCCAAGGCGGCGGCGGCGAGTTCGGCAGAGCCGACTCCGGCCGAGGGTCCGCTCGGCATTTGGAACGCCTTGGCGCCAGAGTGGCGCGGAGCCATCACCGCCCTCACGGTGGTCGCGGTCATCGCAGGCTTCATCTTCATGGCGCAGAACGATTCTCGGGTGCGTCGTGAAGGGGAGTCCATCACGGGCAGCGACATCGTGACGAACAACAATGCGCGTCCGCAAGGCCTCGAGAAGGCAGACCCGCAGGTGGTCGCCATGATCGAAGCGCTCGAGACACAGCTCAAGGAAGACCCGCAAGACGTTCAGGTCCTCAATCAGCTCACGCAGCTCTACCTGTCGGCGAACGTGCCCGCGCAGGCCATGAACTACAACACCGAAGTGCGCAAGATCGACCCGAAAGACAAGGATGGGCTTGCGTATCTCGGTGTGCTGCGCATGATGATGGGCATGGGCGAAAAGGCGCTTGAGCCGCTCGACGAGGTCTTGGCCGAAGACGGCAATCACCTGTTGTCGTTGGTCTACAAGGGCCTCATCGAAATCGAACTCGGCCGCTACGATAGTGCGGTCACCCAGCTTGAAAAGGCGATGACGCTCGCGCCGGGCAATCCGATGATCACCCAGGCGTTGGCCGATGCGAAGCGGTTTGCATCGGGCGATACGCCAGTTCCTGGCGGCAAGGGTGGTGAACTCATCGTGCGGGGCACGATGGACCTCGATCCGTCGGTCAAGGGCTCGCTGAAGGGCAACGAGGTCGTGTTCCTGAGCGTGAAAGATCCGAGCCAGGCCGGACCGCCGGTCGCCGCG
Organism: Myxococcota bacterium; assembly: GCA_039208735.1. Taxonomy (GTDB): domain Bacteria; phylum Myxococcota_A; class UBA796; order UBA796; genus DRPG01. The sequence goes on from JBCCQY010000029.1 coordinate 43,548, forward strand.
ATTAAGCTGCCGGCTTCGTTCCCGGCTCCCTTTTCGATCACCACGGCCGACATTCGCGCGATGGCCGGCAACACGACGGTGCCTGCGCAGTTGTCGCTCACCGTTCGGGTGGACCTCGACGGCAACGCGATGACCAAAGAAAAGGCTCCGATCGCCGTTGTGACGGGCATCGCGAAGGGAGCCTCCGGGGTCTCGGCGATCCTGTCGCTCGATGGCGCACCGACCGAGGCACCCTCGGTGGCGGCGGCTTCGGCGGCCGCTGCGGGTGACACCATCGTGTCCGGAACCGCGACGTTGGCCCCGGGCAAGGATGCCAACGGGGTGGTGTTCATCAGTGCGCGCCCGATCGCGGGCGGTCCACCCGTGGCGGCCAAGCGGATTCCCGGGGCGTCGTTCCCGCTTCGCTTCAGCCTGACGAAGGCCGACGTCATTCCGATGATGGCCGGCCGTCCGCTGCCCGACGAGATCATCTTGAAGGTCCACGTGGACCGTGATGGCAACGTCACCACCCAAGAAGACGGCCCCACCGCCGTGCTCGCAAGTGTGAAGCGAGGCACCACCGGCGTTGAGCTACAGCTCGAGTAGGTCGTTGCCCCAGGGGATGAGCCGCGCGGTGTTGTGAGCATCGGCCACCGCCCGGTGCGGCGTCCCTTCGAACCCAAGCCCGGCGCGGGCCAACGCCTCGTCGAGGCGCATCCATGTCCGAGTCTCGCCGCGTTTGCGAAGGCGCTTGGCCAACCATGAGCGGAGGTTGACGGCTTGCCAGGGGGGCGGCTCCATCGACGCGCGCCGACAGTCCCTGGCGAACTGGCGGTGGTCGAAGGTTCCCCAGCTGCCAACGACGGTATGCGGTTCGATCCACCGCAGGAAATCCGTATACGCTTCGGCGAACGGCATGCCACCGTCGACATCGGCTTGGGTCAGCCCGGTAAGTCGGGTGCAGAACGCCGACAATCGAGGGTGTCGGCGGGGTTTGATGACCCGCCGAAATGCGGGCTCCCCATCGAGGGGAAACCGCACGGCGCCAATCTCGATGATTTCGCATTCGTTGCGTTGGTCGGCCGATAGCGCCGCATGCTCATCCGGGTGCCAGCATGTCGCTTCGATATCGACGACGATGCCTCGTTCGAATGCCATCGTCATGGGGCCCCTGTGCCTGGCCACGGGGTTTGTCGTGGTCGAGCCTTGACCAAGAGGCAAGGAGAAGGAGGAGCGCCCCCTCGACAGGAATTTCGACACAACCCGTGGAAGAGAACGAGTCGGGGGGCCCTCAGAAAGTTCATGACAATCGATTTGCCGGACTGTCTTCAAAACCTGTCAGAAGAGGGTCACGGATTTGGGAAGTTCGGTTTTGAAGGCCTTACTTGGCTTCGGCCTGAACAACCGGTTCGTGAACATCCACCCCATTTTCGATGATGTCGCCCACACCGAAGTGCTGCAGGACGTGGTTGCGGATTTGAACACCGACCTGAGGGTTCTCGCGAATGAAGCCGCAGGCGTTTTCCTTGCCCTGACCCATGCGCTGGTCGCCAAGCGAGTACCACGAGCCGCTCTTGCGAACGAGGCCGGTGCTCACACCAAGATCGACGAGTTCAGCCTCTTGCGAGACCCCAAATCCATACATGATGTCGAATTCAACGACCCGGAAGGGCGGAGCGAGTTTGTTCTTGGTGACCTTCACCTTGGTGCGGTTGCCAAGCACCTCTTCGCCCTTCTTTACCGAGCCAATCCGCGTCACTTCCATGCGAATGGACGAGTAGAATTTGAGGGCCTTACCACCCGTGGTGGTCTTGGGGCTCCCGAACATCACCCCGATCTTCTCGCGGATCTGGTTGATGAAGATGACCACACAATGGGACTTGTGGATGGCGCCTGTGAGCTTCCGCAGTGCCTGGCTCATGAGTCGAGCCTGGGCACCGGGCAGGGAGTCGCCCATGTCGCCTTCGAGTTCGGCCTTGGGCACCAGTGCGGCCACGGAGTCGATCACCACCACGTCGATGGCGCCGGAGCGCACCAACGTCTCGGCGATTTCGAGCGCCTGCTCGCCGTTGTCGGGCTGGGAGATGAGCATCTCGTCGACCTTTACGCCGAGATTGCGGGCGTAGTTCGGGTCGAGCGCGTGCTCGGCATCGATGAAAGCCGCAGTACCGTCAAGCATCTGGGCCTGGGCAATGGCCTGCAGGGCCAACGTGGTCTTGCCGCTAGATTCGGCGCCGTAGATTTCGACGACGCGGCCGCGAGGCAGGCCTCCAATGCCGAGCGCAATGTCGAGGCCGAGCGAGCCGGTAGAAATCGCCTGAACCTGCGGAATGTCGGCGTCGCCGTAGCGCATGATCGCGCCTTTGCCGAACTGGCGGTGGATAGACGCGATGGCGGCGTCGATGGCCTTGCTGCGTTCGTCAGCCATGGGGGGCTCCGTTTCGGTAGATGAGCAATGGGTGACCCCTCCGAATACACCCATCACGACGTGAAAACCAGTCAATAGACCAGAAGTTGTCCGCATAGATGCGAACCATGGGAGGGGAAGATCTCAAGCGAGCAACCGGCGTCGCAGCATCTCGAAGGCCGAGGCGACTGCGAGGTTCTGGATGCGTTCCCGGTCGCCGGGAAGGTGAAAGCGACGGTGGGTGGACCCACCCGGGCCCGAGACGGCGATATGAACCGTGCCTACAGGCTTGTCTTCGGTGCCTCCGCCCGGACCCGCAATGCCGGTCACCCCGACTCCCCAGGTGGTGCCGGCGCGTTCGCGAACGCCGGTGGCCATTTGGTGAGCCACGGGTTCACTGACCGCGCCATGGGTGTTGAGGTCGTCTTCGACGACGCCGAGCAACCGAATCTTGGCCGCGTTGGAATAGGTCACCAAACTTTCCATGAACCAGCGGCTCGAACCGGGGATTGCCGTACAGGCCGCGGCGATGCGACCGCCGGTGCACGACTCGGCCACCGCGAGGGTGTGGCCCCGAGCAGCCACCAGTCGAGCGACCGTCTCGGCGTGAGTGCCCCCACCCGTGTCGAACCCGATCAGTGGGGACGGGGAACCCTCGACGGTGAAGACCCAGCGACCCACTCGTTGCAACATCGATTCGGTGGCGGTGACCATGGCATCGGAGCTGACTGTGGGCTCGAACCTTAGTTTGAGGTGATTTTCAGGCAGTTTGGTGCGGAAGCTCACCGTGCACCCGGGCACCTGCCAGCCCGTGAGCGCCTGCTGCAAGTCGGACTCGCCGACCCCTACACACCGCAAGGTGATGAGGCGGCCCGGGCGCAGGGCAAATCGGGGTCGTAGGAGGGGAAGGACCCGCTCCCGGAAGAGGTTACGCATTTCGCGCGGGACCCCGGGCAGGCAGGCGAACCACGTTTTGTCGCCTTCGAAGGCAAAGCCTGGTGCCGTGCCCCAATCGTTGTCGAGCCGGTTGCTGCCTTTGGGCAACCACGCCTGCCGCTCATTGACCGGGGCCATCGTGCGACCAAAGGAGGCAAAGCGATCGCGGATCTGTTGGAGGGCGACCTCGTCGAGTTCGAGAGGACGCCCAAACGTTTCGGCAACGGCCTGGGTGGTGAGGTCATCGTCGGTGGGGCCCAGTCCACCGGTACAGATGCAAAGGCCTCCTCGCGACCCCAGATCCCGAAACGCTTCGACAAGGTCGGGCAGGCGGTCACCCACGCTCAGGTGACGCCGTACAGTAAAGCCGATCGTGGTGAGTTGATCGGACAACCAGGCCGCATTGGTGTCTGCGATCTGGCCGGTGACGACCTCGTCGCCCTGCGAGAGAACATGTGCGTCGGGCATGGGTCCTTCTCTGAACAGATGTCCAGCGACGTAATTCGCTGGTGGGGGTTGGCAAGGCGGGTCTCTAACTCTCCTCCCAAGATTTCCGCCGAAGGGCATCGAGTCCAGAAGCGGTACGCAATAGACGAGGTCGATGCACCGTACCGGTGGCAGGGGAGCGAGACGCGTGGGACGGGTCATGGGCCTGGACGTAGGCACGAAGACGATCGGCATCGCGGTGAGCGATGAGGCGCGAATCATCGCCAGTCCGCTTCGCACGCTGTCGCGCCGTTCGGTGAAGCGCGACGTCGATGAACTCGGCCCGATCGTCGAGGAACGAGGCATCGAAGCCGTTGTGGTGGGGCTGCCCTACGAACTCGACGGGAGCGAGGCGCGCTCCGCTCGACTGGCTCGGCAGGTTGGTGAGGCGGTTCGCGAGCGCTTCGAGGTGCCGGTTCACTACGTCGACGAGCGGTTCACGTCGGTCGACGCCGAGCGCCAGCTCATCGAGGCTCGGGTGTCGCGGCAGCGGCGTCGGGAGATCATCGATCAGCAGGCGGCTTGCATCATTTTGCAGACCTTCCTCGATCATCCGGAGATGGGGACATGAAGCGTGACCTGTTTTCGGCGAGCCACCTCGTGCTCGCTGCGATTGCCTTGCTCGTAGGGATTGGCATTGGGCGGTTTAGCCCCCAGTCCGAATTGCGGCGGACCAAGCAGGCGCTCGCCGTGGCCGAAGCGCGTCGGTGTGATGACGCCGGCGCGGTAGGACGGCAGATCGCGGAGGCGCTCGGGGGGCGGCCGGTCGTCGATCTGCCCGAAGACCGTGGGCCACGCCAGGCCGACGTACCGTTGGCCTCGCCAAAACCTTCCGAGGAGCCTGCGGTTGAGCCCAATGCGATCGTGGCCGGTGAAGGAGACGGGTCGGACTTCGAACTCGACTTCAACGGCTTTGATGATCTTTCGCCTGAAGAACAGAGCGATCGACTGGGTGCCATTCGCGACGCGGTGGCCATGCGCAAGGCCCAAGCGCGCCAGGCGTTTATCGAGCAAGTGGACCCCACGGACGCCCAGCTCACCGTATTGGAGGACGTCGTTGCCGAGATGAACGATGCGCTCGTCGATGAGGCCGCCACCTTCATGGACACGGTTCGGGAGGGCGACCCCACCCGCCGGGAAGGGCTCGAGTTTGCGCGCAACACCATCGATGTGTTGCTCGATGCCGAGGATGGGCTCAGGGATTCATTGACCGACGATCAACTGGATCAGGCCGACCCTGAGGCCTTGGATCCCCTCGGATTCATCGATCCCACCCTCGTTGAGACCTTGGTCGAACTGCGATGAGAGACGTCTTGCTCATCGCGCGCTTCGAGGTGCTGCGTGCGATTCGAACGTGGCGGGCTCTGGCTCTCGTCGTGCTGGTCTCGGTCGCCATGGGAGGTGGGGCGTACCTATTCACGCGGTTCATCGGGCTCATGGAGAACCAGCTGGCCACCCAGCTTGGCGTGGCGAGAACCCGGGTCCCTGGGGCGATGCTCCAAGAACTCGTGACGTCCGACTCCTACCGCGACGTCGTGACCCAGGTTTTTGGCGACCCCGCCATGCAGGAGTGGATTCTGCAGCTGCATCCAGCGGCATTGTTCTACTTTGGCTTGGCCACCCTGGTGCTGCCCTTCTTCGCGGCGACCGCGAGTGCAGAAAGCCTCTCCATCGACGTGCAATCCCGGGCGATTCGTTTCGAAGCACTCCGCACATCGCGATTGGACCTTGTCGCGGGACGTTTTTTAGGCCAGGCCTCGATTCTTACGTTCGCCGTCATCGTGGCGGCGGCCACCGCCTTGATCGTCACGGCCCTTTCCATGCGGGTCGCACAGCCCGTTAGTCTGATGATCGATGTGTTGCGTTTTTCGCTTCGCGCCTGGGTCTTCGGCATGCCGTTCGTCGGCCTTGGCATCGCCGCATCGCAGCTCACCTCATCGCCGGCTTGGGCCCGGGTGCTCGCCATTGGCGCGACGCTGGGAACCTGGGGCGCCGTCGCCTTCGGCCCCTGGCTGGGGGAGCGTCTCGGGGTGATCCACATCCTCGATGTGGTGCTCCTCACCATGCCGCAACGCCATCTCGATGCCCTGTGGGGCCCGGGTAACGATTGGCTGTTCAGCGGCTTCATCGAGCTGGTCTTGGCGTTGGTGGCCACCGTAGCTGCCTTTCCGGTCTTTGCGAGGAGGAACCTTTGACCGCGGCGTTGTCGTTCGAAGGAGTGCGCAAGCGTTTTGGGTCGAACCAGGCGCTCGATGGGCTTTCGTTTCGCATTCCCGAGGGAACAGTGGCCGGGTTCGTCGGCCACAACGGGGCGGGCAAGACCACGGCGTTTTCGATCGTCAGCGGATTTTTGCCAATGGACGCAGGCACGTTTTCGGTCTTCGAGGAGGTGGACCCCACGCCGCAGGAACTCAAGGGTCGATTGGGGGTGCTTCCCCAGGATGCCGCCCTTCCCGAGCGGCACACCCCGTTCGAGCTGTTGGCGCACCTGGGTCGTCTGCAGGGGTTGGCCCATCGCACGGCTCGTGACGAAGCGGCGCGGGTGCTCACCCTCGTGGGGTTGAAGGATCGTCAGAACGCCCTCATTGCGACGCTTTCGCATGGCATGCGGCGTCGTGTCGCGGTGGCGACTGCATTGACGGGGAATCCTGCGCTGGTGCTCCTCGATGAGCCGCTGGCGGGTCTTGATCCGGTGCAGGCGCACGCCCTAAGGGACGCGCTCGCCGCGCTTCGCGGAGAACAGACCTTGGTCGTCAGCTCCCACAACCTGTCCGAGTTGGAGCGACTCTGCGACTGGGTCGTGATGCTGAAGCAGGGGCGCTGCACGCGTCAGGGAACTGTCGAAAACGTGTCGGGCGAGCAAGAGGTGGTGCGTTGGAGCATCGTAGGCACCGCTCCGCTCGACGCCCTCCATGCCGCGCTACCCGACCACCGCTTTGTTGAGGACGCAGGTGCGGTGGTGCAGTATCCGCCAGCCGAGGCCGATCTCGACGCGACCAGCGTCACCGTCATGGCCACGTTGGCGGCGGCAGGAGTTCCGCTGCGCGGGCTCGTGCGGGGCATGGGCCTCGAACAGCGATTCATCGACGACCTCGGTACGTCCTGACCGGGTCCCTGGTTCTGGAGAGCCCATGAACGACCTTACGCGGCTGCCGAATGGACAGGAGAGGTGGATCGAGCGCCCCGATGGGACGCGCATCCGAACCGTTATGGGGGGCGACGGCCCGCCAACGGTCGTGTTCGTTCACGGGTATGGGGCGCACTTCGGCGAATGGAACGTCATCACCGAGAGCCTCGACGACATCGGTTGGGTCGCCTTCAACCTTCGCGGCCACGGTGGGTCGACGATCGGCACGGATGGGGTTGACACCAATGCGATGGCCGAGGACTACAAGGCGGTCCTCGAAACCTACGATGTTCGCAACGGGGTCCTCGTCGGGCACTCCACGGGTGGCTTTCTCGGCATCCGCTTCCTCCTTGAACATCCCGAGGTCGTCGCCGAACGGCTCCAGGGCTGTGTGCTCGTAGCCACGTTCGCAGGCGACGTGGGGCGAGCCAATCCGCAGAATCGAATCCAGATTCCCTTGATTCAATCCGGTATTCTTGTCCCCTCGCTGTCGTTCCGTCCCCTCGCCCGTGCGTTTGTGGGCTCGCTTTGCGGAGATGAGTTCGATTCTGACTACATCGATGGCTTTGTGCAGGCGTTCCGTCAGGCTGACCATCGAGCACTGGTTCCGCTGCTACGTGCCCTCGTCGTCGAAAACGACTATGCCCGGTTGGGCGAAATCACCCTTCCATGTTCGATTCTCGTTGGCGAAAAGGACTCTACGACCCCCGAATTCCACGCAGACGATCTGCATGCCGGCATTCGTGATTCGTCGTTGCAGCGATTGCCTGGCAAGGGCCACCTGCTCAACTGGGAAGCTCCCAAGGTCGTGGTCCGCGCGATTCGGGAGTTGCAAAGCAGGGTGACCCTGTCCAAGAGGCAAGGAGCGCGGCCAGAGTAGCGGGAAGCGAGGGCAGGTCTGTCGCGGTAGGGACGCGAGCGGTTTGCCACTTTGCCTCGCGCTGTGACGGTCATGGGGCCGGATGCCGAGCCGGAAAGCCCGATGGAGGCACGACGGAGGGTACTCCCATGTTCACGGTCCTCGCGTTCTGGCTCGCCTGGTTCGGCTGTCGCACCGCCGACGATGAAGATGGCAACGAGCCCGTCGACTGCGCGTTTCAGGTATGGCCGGATGCGGATGGCGATGGCTACGGCGATGATGCGGCCAAGCCCATCGTTCAATGCGACGTCGAAGCGGGATTTGCCGCGCAGGCGGGGGATTGTGACGACACCGACGCGGCCATCTCGCCCGCCGCGGACGAAGACTGCAGCAACGTCGACCGGAACTGCGACGGCCAGGCCACTGAGGGCGCGATGGGCACGTTGTGGTATCGCGACGGCGACGGTGACGGCTATGGCAACGGCGAGGCCCAGATGGCCTGTGTCGCGCCTGCCGACCACGTCGCACGGGATGGCGATTGCGATGATGGCGATGCATCGGTGAACCCTGGCGCTTCGGAGTGGTGCAACGAGGTCGACGATGACTGTGATGGGTCCGTCGACAATGACGCCGCCGATGTGATCACGCAGTACCTCGACGCCGATGCCGACGGATTCGGGGTGGAAAGCGTCACCGTGACGGCATGCCCCGCAGAGCCCGGCTACGCCCCGGTTCCAGGAGACTGCAACGATAAGGACGCCTCCATTGCCCCCGATCAGCCCGATCGATGCAACGACGGGATCGACGATGACTGTGACCCCAAGACCGATGAAAACGTGGTTTCGGGCGCGGCGTGGTTTGCCGACCTCGATCTCGACGGCTTTGGTGCCGGAACTGCCGCTGTGGCGTGTGAGGCGCCGTCGGCGGACCTCGTGGCCGACGGAACCGACTGCGACGACACCGATTCGGCCATCTTTCCTGGTTCGCCCGAGATTTGCGATGATATCGATAACGATTGCGATGGGCAAACGGATGAAGAGGCGGCGGATGGCACCGCCTATTACGTCGATTCAGACCTCGACGGGTTCGGGACGGGGGAAGCGCTCGTTGCCTGTGCCCCTGTCGTGGGTCGGGTGACGGTCGACGGCGATTGCGACGATGCCAACGCCACCGTGAACCCGAGTGCGATCGAGGCGTGCGATGGCCTCGACAATGACTGCAATCCCCAGACGGTGGACGACGATGCGCCAGACGCTCCAGCGTGGGTGGTCGACGTCGATGGAGACGGCTTTGGGGATCAAACCGCTAAGGCGGTCCAGTCGTGCATCCAACCCAAGGGGTTTGTCGCCCTGCTGGACGCAACCGACTGCGACGATGCGGATGCTCTCGTCAACCCGGGCCGCCCCGAGGTCTGCAATGGCGGCGTGGACGATGATTGCGATCCGACGACCGACGAAGAAGCGTTGGTCACCTGGTACGCGGATGTCGATCAGGACGGGTACGGTGATCCAGGGTCGACCACCACCGCGTGCATTCAGCCCGTGGGCTTCGTTGACAATGCCGACGACTGTGACGACGTAGCGAGCGACCTCAACCCCATCGACACCCCCGGGTGCATCCAAGACCACTGCGGGACCATCGACCAGTCTGAGACTTGGCGGAACACGGTAGCACACACCGTTTCGTGCGACGTGAAGGTCGAAGGGGCAGCGAAACCCACGCTGACCGTAGAACCTGGGGTCGAGGTATCGTTCGAACCCAACACCGAACTCCGGGTCGGGGTGGGGGGAGACGGGCGCATTGTGGTCGACGGGGACGCGGCCGAGGTGTGGTTCACCTCCCGCGAGCCACTCCCCGCCGCCGGGGATTGGGACGGCCTGACCATTGGAAGCCGGGATCAAAGCTCGGTGCTGACTGGCCTCGTGGTGGAGTATGCGGGGCGCGATGGCATTGGGGGCGTACGCCTGTATGGGGACGACATCATCGTGGACCGGCTTACCGCGAGGTACAACGCCAACGATGGGCTGCACGTCGACGCAGGTGAGCCGAGCATCGTGGGGAGCACGTTCACCAACAACACGGGCAATGGGGTAACCATCGACACCTCGGCCGGGTTGTCGCGACTCGATACCGCGGGCACGCCAGGGCCGAGCTTTCAAAACAACGTGTCGACCGCGAACCTCGGGCGACCGCTAACCTTACCGGGCGACGTGGCCGATGAGATCGACCCGAACTGCCTGCTTACGGGCAACGTGGTGGACGCCATCGAGCTGACGTCAGGCACCCTGCGGTTCACGGGAACCTGGGCCGATCACGGCATTCCCTATGAAGTACGCGCCAATGCGACGATCAACGTCGAGGACGGTCCCCAGGCCCAGTTGACCATCGCGGACGGGGTCGAGATTGTCTTCGACACGTCGGCCGGCATGCGGATTGGCTATTCCGAAGCTGGGCAACTCATCGTGGACGGCCACACCGAAGGGGTGGTGATGACCGGCACCTCCGAAATCGTGGCCCTCTCGGACAGCTGGGACGGGCTCACGTTTGGCCCGAATGATCTCGGAAGCGTCGTGAATGGCCTCCTCATCGAATACGGAGGCAGCAACGCATTCGGCAACCTCTACCTCTGGGATGCGTCGCCGACGTTTACGAACGTGGTCTCACGGTATGCGGATGGGGATGGGTTGGCGGTGACCGGTTCATCGGCCGCACCTTCGATCGCCGACTCGCGTTTCGAAGACAATGACGAGTACGGGGTGAACGTCGCGTCCAACAGCGGCTTGGTCCCCGATACGGGATTCAGCGGCAACGTGTGCTCGGGTAACGGCTTGGCTCCCATGGTGTTGCCTCCAGATGCGTTGGGGGCCCTCGATGCGACGTCGAGCTTTGCGGGCAATGGCCAAGCCATTCAAGTGCACAGCGGAACCGTGCTGAACGACGCCACCTGGTCGCTCGTAGATGAGACCTACGAGATGACAGGAACGATCTTCATCGGGGGACCTCGGGACCCAGTGGTGACGGTCGAGGACGGGGTGCACATGACGTTTGCTCGCAACACCACCTTCAACGTAGGAACCAACGACGATGGCAGCCTCATCGTGTTGGGTGACGAAACCGGGGTGGTCATGGAGAGCGCCGAACCCATCCCCGGTGAGGGCGACTGGTACGGCATGCGAGTGGGGGCGAATCGCGGCGATGCGACGACCGCATTGCAGGGCCTTACCCTCCGTCACGCGGGGGGCTCGGATACCGGCGTGGGCGCTGCGCTTGAACTCATCGACACCGATGGGTGCGGCACGCAAGAGGACGAGCTGGTGCTCGAGGACTTGGTGATCGAACGTTCATCGAAGTACGCGCTATATGCGGCCGCATGGTCAACGCTCCGCATCGATGGAGCCGTATTCACCGATAACGTCGACGGTTGTGTCTACCTCGATGCTTCGTCGTTCTGTCAGGGGCCGACCGTCACGTCGTTCACCGGCAACACGTGCACGGGCTCGTCCGAGTTTGGGGTGTGGCCGCTTTCGGAGGCGGATGCGCTGGACGAGACTTCGGTATATCCCGGGCCCATTTTGTTCGACGATGCGGCGCTGTCGACCGACGTGACGCTCAAGAACCTTGGCGTGCCCTACCACTTCCTGTCTTCGGTCACGGTTGGAGATTCGAGTGGGCCCGTGCTGACGGTGGAGTCGGGGAACACGTTGGTGTTCGACTTTGGTGAGGGCTTGTACGTCGCGACCTCGAATTCCGGCGGAGTAGTGTTTGAACCCGGTACGCCCGAGACCACGCTGACCTCCATCGCCAACTCGCCCGCTCCAGGAGACTGGGACGGCCTACGCATCGGAACGTTCTGCACCGTGGCGGACGTCGAGGATGTCGTGCTGACCTATGGCGGTGACAACGGCGTAGGCTCGCTTTACATCGATCGCTGCAATGTTGGTGGGCTCATCGATCGAGTGACCATCGAACAGAGCAGCACCTGCGGCTTGTACTACGACGACGGCCTGTCCACGATGACCGTAGGAACCGTCCAATACGCCGGGAACGGAACGGACGTTTGCCCGTAGGCTACAGCGCTTCGAGGCAGAGGTGGCCTTGGCCCCGGTCAAAGTGCACCGAATCCGCTGAATCGCCACAATCAGCATAGAGATCGAGAAACTGCGGGCATTCATCGACGATCGCGCAGTAGTGGCGCATCTCAAGCGTGTTGGGGCTCTGCGTGTCGAAATAGAACGTGCCGATGTAGACGCGATCGGGAACCCGTCCACCATTGTCGTAGTCCTGGATCACAAACTCATTGCCACAGTTTTGGTTGAACGGCAGACCGGTTGGATTCTGGTCATTGTACAAGCGGAAGTAGGACGATTCGTTGCGTTGCTTCGCGCCCGATTCCGCAACGTCGTCCTTGTAGACCGCGTACCAGCCGGAGTGGTTGGGTGGGTCGAGTTCGTAGGTCGCCACCTGATGGGGCCGACGGCCCAAGAGGAACTTGCGCCGGTCACCCGCGAGCTTCATCCCAACTTTACTGTCGCAATCATCACGATCGAACTGGCTTGCGAGCTGATTGCTGATCGATACCCCATGCACCGTCAGGTCACTGACGCCAAACAGGCTCCCAAACACCATGGTGGCCGTTGGTCTTTGAATGGTCGCTTTGGTGGCTTCGATGGCATCCATGTCGGTCACGAGGTCACCGGTCTTGCGGTCGACCCAGCCCCATTCGAGGTTCGTGATCGTGAAGGTCCCGGCGCCCCACCGCACAGGGTGGTTGTGCACGACATGATTGGCCAGGGCCTTGGCCTCCTCGACCGACTTGCCATGGGCGTAGGCCACGATGGCCGTCTGGGCGGCGGCAAACGCGACGGCATCCGATTCACTTGCCGCAAGCGAGGCAATACTCAAGTCCAACGCGAGCGCACCAACCCCAAGAAACGGTATGGCGCACAGTGCGGTGACCAAGGCGTATTGGCCGCGTCGACATGGGACCGTCTTGGGAATCATGCGCTCCTCCGTGTAAATCATCGGAGCGCCTGTCGGATCGCGACGCGGTGAAATGCGAGTCCTCATCGTTACGCCGGGTCCACTTCGGAAACCTGCTGGCGCGAGAGGCGACGAGGTACGATTGCTTGGGCCCGGGCCGGGCCGTCTCGCGGTTCGGCCGGCAGCCTTGACGGGATTGACGGTGGAGCACCGAGGAGAAAGCTTGGTCGATGGGCAGGCCTCTCGTGAAGCATTGCGGTTTCAAGAGATCGACCTGCTCCGCGGGATCATCATGGTCTTGATGACCCTCGACCACGTCCGAGACTACGCGTGGGGGGCCGCGGTCGGTGACCCCATGCGGGTGGGCGAAGTGAGTGGAGGCATGTTCGTCACGCGGTTTCTAAGCCACTTCTGTGCTCCACTCTTCATCGTGCTGGCCGGCATGTCGGCGAGGTTCCTGCAGCTCAAGGGAATGTCGACGGCCGAGTTGTCTCGTCACCTGGCCCTTCGAGGCGCATTGCTCGTGGTTCTCGAGGTCACCGTCGTCGATCTGGCGTGGAACTTCTATCCGCCGTACCCCATCACCTATCTGCAGATCATTTGGGCGATTGGCTGGTCAATGGTGTTCTTGGCCATCCTTGTGCGTTTGCCAATGGTGGCGATCGGAACCGCGGGGGGAGTGTTGACCGTGGGCCATGGGGTCATCGAGGCCCTTCGTCCCGCTGAGCTCCATGGGTGGGGCTACGTCTGGTTTAGCGTCCTGTTCGAAAAGAACGTCCTCGACACGGGGCTTGGCTTTGCTGTGCGAACCACCTACCCGCTGGTCGCTCCGATGGGCCTGATCGCCATCGGCTACGTCCTGGGCGGATGCTACGCTCCGGGCGTCTCGCAGGCTCAGCGCCGCAAGGTGTGGGTCGTTGCCGCAATCACAGGCCTGCTGGCCTACGCGGTACTACGCCTCACCCACCTGGGCGATCCACATCCCTTCGTTGCCTTCGACAATCCCTGGTGGACGTTGATGTCCTTTTTCAACCCCACCAAATATCCGCTGTCGCTGCAGTTCGTCCTGCTCACGGTTTCGCCCGGATTGCTGTGGCTCACCATCACCGAGGTTCCCCGATGGACCAGGCCGTTGCTCGCATTGGGGCGCGTGCCGCTGTTCTACTACATCGTTCACCTCTACGTGATCCACGCCGCCATGCTGGGACTGGCCTTCCTCCAAGGCTTTGGCCCCCAGACGATGGATTTCCAAGCTCGGTTGGGTGGGGTTCCGGAGGGGTTTGGCCTGCCGTTGTGGGCCGTCTATGTCACCGCAGGTGCCATCTCAGCGGCGTTGGTCCCGCTATGCGACCTCTACGGGCGGGCACGGAGTCGCTACGGAGGCTTCCTCCGCTTTTTTTGATTCCGTGATCTTTTTTCGAAGCGACGTTGCTCTAGATTCGTTTTTCGTTTAGAACGGCGCCGAACTGAAAGTCATTTTCAACAACAGGCCGATCAAGCGAGACCTGTCATGAAACATCACCCTGTCCGGTCTCCGTTTGGAGAGCCGGCCGTGGCTTCGTGCGCCGTGGACGCGCAGGAGATTTCTTCAGCTGCTCACATGGTCCTCCGCCGCTTGGTCGATGGCCCAACCAGTGTCTACCAAGCCTTGACCGACCACATCGTTGCGAGCCAATCGCCGTTCGAGCCCTGTCCGACGGTCAATGGGGCGCTGAGAGGGTTGGTCAAAACCCTACAGGGTGAGGGGCTTGCCGAGCCGGAGGAGATTCGCGCGGTGCATGCCCAGGCTCTGACACTGCTTCAGCAGGTTGAAGAGTGGCAGGATCGAGCGCACACCGTGCGGGACTTTGCGGGGCGAGCGGAAGCCGCACTCGAACGAGCGTACGCCCCCACACTTGCTGTGGAGCACTCGCCATCGGCCACGCCGCTGGCGAGGCTTTGCGACGCCCTCGGTCCGTTTCCCTATCTTGAGAACTATCAGCGACTTGTAGAGGCGGAATCTCGCTTGTTGCGGGGAGTCCGGCACGTGTGGTTCGGAGGAGCAGGTCCTGCACCCCTTACCGGGTTGCTGCTTCATGCCACCCTCGGCGTGCGCGTAACCCTCGTGGACGTCGATGCCGAAGCGGTCGAAGTGAGCCAAGCCCTCGTGACCCGACTCGAACGGATGGGGGCATTGATTCCTGGTTTTGTGCAGACTCGCCATGCCGATCTTCGGGACGGGATCGACACCGATGACGTGGATGCGTTGTTGATTGCAAGCCTGGTGGATGAGGAGGCCAAGGTTCAAGTCGCACAGCATGTTGCGACGAAGGCCCGTAGACCTAGGCTCCTCTTTCGATCGGCTCGAGGACTGTGCAGCGCATTTGCGTATCGACCGACTCCACGCGCTCGTATCGAAGCCGCGGGATGGAGGTTTGTGGGGCACCTTGCTCCCGAAACCCAGGCCTCAGTTCGAGACCCAGAGGTCCTGGCGATTGTCGATCGACGCATTTTGAATTCAACCGAAGTCTTTGTTGCACAGGGGCGGGAGGCCGACCGTGGGTAGTGTGATTCCGCGACGCCGATGGGTGTTTTTCATCGATCCCATCGAAGAGAGCAGCTACCCCGTCACGGAGACGGGCTACGCGATGCTCTACCGCGCATGGTGCAGAGCGAAGGTTGATGGGGATGAGGTTTATGTGGTCTACCCTTCAACCCCTCTTTCGTTCACCCCGCACCGGACGTTCGCGTCCCCTCGGTCGGTGGTGTTGGGGCGACGGTTGATCGGCTTTTCAGCTTCGCCTTACGAGCACTTTCGAAGCCAGCGAGACACCTATGACGCTGCGGCCGACGTCGGATCGTTGCCTTGCCACGAGGAAGGGCCTCCGACGGAGTTGATTCTCGAGGAGGCCGATGTCATCGTGTTCCGACAGGAGACGGGCGAACCGGTCCATCGGCGACGCCTCTTGCGGGCCTTGGCCAAATTGGAATCGCGGGTGTTGGTCTATCTTTCACCTCGCCTGGCCCTCGACCCGGAGTTTGGTTCCAAGGTCTTGCCGGGACGCATTGCGCCCGAATGCGTGCCGGTCAGCTGGTCGACCACCGACCTTCAGGGATCTCGGTACGAAAAGGTGGATGCGGCACTTGAGTTCCTGCGCGGTCCCCTGAAGCGAACGCGCACGGCGATCGTCAAGCCCGCGTTTGGCGACAACGGAGAGGGCATCACGGTGCTCGGGGTCTCCCCGTTGGATCCCTACCTCCGGCCGCGAAACGCCCGCGACCACCTCATCGAACTGCTGCAGCGACATGGCGAGGTGGTGGTGCAGGAGTACGTGCCCTCCGTAAGGGCGCCTCGAAACGTTGAAGGCGCTCTCGATCAGGTGCCTTTGGATCGCTGTGACTTCGGTGAAATTCGATTCTTGCTCATCGATGGCACGGTGCCACGGGACCGAGCCGGGTGCCCGATCTTGGTGGCACGTCGCACCCCAACGCCGACGAGTCTGCTTGCCGACAGCGGAATCTCCTATCCAACTACGCTTTCAGATGCCGAACGTCGGTTCCTCGATCGCGTCGGCCAGGCTTACCTGCGGTACGGCATCCACTTTGGCGGAGGCGATTTGATTCGGACGGCGAACCCAGAGCGTCCGTTCGTCTTCACCGACGCTGCCCGGGCAGTTTGCGGTCATGCGGTCGTGACGGGGGCTCTCAACGGTGAGCCCTACTTGATCGTAGACCAGGTCCTAGACAGCATGGAGCGGCACTGGATCCGTCGGGTAGCCGAACGCCGCACGCGGGTCGCTTGAGTCATGCGGGATTGGACTGACGGTAGGCGCCAGGCGTGACGCCCATCGCCTCGCGAAAGACGCGTGCGAGGTGACTCGAACTGCTGAAGCCGAGCTGGTAGGCAATGTCGCCGATGGGGAGATCCGTCGTGTTGAGGAGTTCACGGGCGCGTCGAAGGCGTTCCTGCCGAAGAAGTCCGAAGACCGAAGTGCCAAAGTGGGTGTGGAACCCTCGCGTGAGCGATCGAGGGGAAAGGCCCATCTGGGCTGCAAGGTCAACCAGCGCAGGTGGGTTGGTGAGGTCGCGCAGAAGCAATGCACGGGCCCGCGCGCTCCAATGAGGCTCACCGTCTCCGTTTCGGAGGCGTGCGAGCAACCGAAGGGCATCCGCCTCTCGGTCGAGGTCGTCGGCCTCGTCCGGGTCGAGCAGGCGTTGGGCAAGGGTCAGGGCGTGGGGCGCGAGGACCCGTTGGCCAGCCGGGAGAAGCGCTTCGTGCAGGTGGTAGACCAGATGCTTGGCCTGGCCTGGGGGGGCGCGACGCTCTCGCACCGGCGTATCAAAGACGTAGCCAAATCCAGGCTTGAGGACCGTCCAACCCGTATCGGTGCGGAGATGGCTCGTGCCCTGGACTGCGACGACCACCGTAGTGCTGACGGGTTGGAGCGCCACTCGGGGACAGCTGTGGTACTCGCGGCCATACCGCATTCGTATCGCCGAAAACGCTCCTCGAGAGAGCTGAATACGACGAATCCATCCGAATCCGAACCCCGCGGGAAGCGCATAGTGTAGGCCGCCCTCACGCATCTGGCGTATTGTCATGGGTGTACCGTAGATAGCCAGGCGCATGGGGTGCTCCGCCGTGGGGTGCTCTTTCAACGTCCGTAAGGTGCTCTCGTCAACGCCAGGATGCGCGTAGAAAAGCCCTATGCAGACGGCCGCATCTTAGTTGCCTGACGCGCGCTCATTCCTCTTTTTCGGAGGCCTGTCCATGGGTTTCGATAGGCGTTCCTTTCTCCTTGCCGGGGCCGCATCGCTTGCGTGCCCGGTTTTGGCTCATGGTTTCTCTCCCCGAGGTTCCAACATGTCTACTGACCTTCGGCGCATGGCGGTGGGTGAGGTTGCGCTCGCGATTCGTCAACGCCAGACGCCCGGCACGCCGAGGCTGTTCATCCACGGCTCCCTTGAAGATCATCGGGGCTGGGATGAGGTGGTCGCGGCCCTACCGGTCGATGTGCCTTGGGTGGTCTATGACCGCCGGGGGCATGGTGCGAGTACGAATATGACTGGCCAAGGTCGACTATCGCAGGACGTCGAGGACGTGGCTCGCTTGATCGAGCAGCTGGGCAAGGGACCCATTCACGTCGTGGGACATTCGTATGGTGCGAACGTAGCTATCGCGTTGGCAGGGCGCTTTCGCAAAGGGGTCAAGAGTCTTGTGCTCTACGAACCGCCCGTGTTCGGCTTGTTGCGTGGCGTACCTGAGGTGGCCAAGCCCCTGCGGGCGGCCCAACGCTCGATGGGCGAGGCGAAGTCGCTCATCGAGGAAGGCGCTTTGGAGCGTGGAACGAAGCACTTTGTCGAAGAGGTCGCGTTCGGGACCGGAAGTTGGGGCGCGTTGCTCGATGCCAATGCACGAGGACGGATGCTTGCTCATGCCGACACGTGGCTCGATCAAGCCCGCGACCCAGAGCGGTTTGATATTGACGTCACGACCTTGGGGACGCTGCGCAATGCTTCGGGGAACTCCGTCGTCACCCTTGTGTCTGGCGCGGCGTCCTTGGCAACGTTTCGGGGGGTCGTGTCGCAGATCCGATCGAGGGTTCCTACCGTACGGCACGTCGAGATTCCGGGCGCTGGCCACGGGGCTCCTCTTTCGCATCCGGTCGAGTTCGCGGCGGTCATCGAGGCCCACGTTCGACGCCTTCGCTAGCTTCGGAATCGTTGCAAGGTGGCGACGGCGTAGTCCAACCGTAGGCGCATTCCGCCCGTCGGCGTCCGTTCAGAGAAATCCTGAAGGTGGTCCGCCAGCGCGGCAAGGGCATCGCTTTTGCTCGACGGCGCCACGCGGTCGAAAAGCGCGATCCACGGAGGGGAGTAGCGACACAATTGGCGCGCGATGACACCAACCGAGCTGCATTTGAGCCAAAGGATGCGGGATTCGACTTGGAGGAGTTGGCCAGTGTCCTGACTCAAGAGCTGCTCGAGCCCGGCCTTGGTGCTCCAAGGGGTTGGATCGGCTCGTTGCGGTAACGATTCTGTCAGTCCTACGATCGCGTCTGGAATTTCGCCCAATGCCGAGTTCGGACGCCACGCGGTGATCCGCACGAGGCCGCCCGGACGCACGCTGCGAAACAGCTCGCCCATGGCTTGATGAGGGCGAGCCGACAACATGACGCCAAATGCCGAAGTGACAAGATCGAACCCTTGGAATTCCCTTAGGTCGTGAAAGGAGCCCTTACGGCAAGTCAAAGGGAGCTTCGCACCGTTGGCGCGCGCCCCTGCAATCGTCAACCAGGGTTCCGCAATGTCGAGCGCCGTGACCTGCGCACCGCCTTGAGCTGCCGCAAGGGCTACGGTGCCGGTTCCCGTGGCGACGTCGAGCAGGCGTTTGCCCTTCAGATTGAGCCCATCCAGACACGCCAGCGAAGCGGGCACAAGCCACTCGCCGATGATGTCATACCGCCCTTTCGACCAGCGACGTTCGGATTGCTTGTCGTGGACGAGGTGTCCGGTGACCCCCGGTTCGGTGGGTTCAAGTGGTTCCGACGTTCCTGCTGCAGAGAAATCTGCAGATAACCATGGTCGATCCGTCATTTCGGCCCACTCTGATGGTTTTGAAATTCGTTTTCAATACTAGCGGATGGCCGCCAACTTCGCCGCCGAGAACACCTCAGCGTTCGAAGTCCTGACGTTTCGCGACCTGCATCGTATATCGAATTAGTAGTTGCCTGTTCTTGAGCGATTGATAAATGAAAATGACTTTCATTTTCATGATTGAGACTTAACCGGGCGGAGGCGTGTATGAAGCTTCTCATGCCGTATTTGAAGCTCCACTGGGCGACATTGGGGACGGCCATCCTGCTGGCGGTTGGCGGGGCACTGCTGGAGCTGTTGCCCCACGGGATCGTCTATGCGGCGGCGCTCGACGTTTTCGCGAGCCCGCCACGCACCGATCGTCTGCTTCTCTGGGCGGGGCTGGCGATGGGAGGGGTCGTGGTTCGGTTCCTTCTGCTGGGAGGATCGCTCGTGCTCAGCCACAAGGTGGCCTTTCAGGTCCTACGGTCGCTTCGGGAGGCCTTGGTGCAGCGGCTGGCCGCAAGCCCCGCCCAAGCACGGGATGGCCATTCTCCAGCCTCCCTGAAGAAGGTCCTCGTTGAGGATGTCGATGGCCTCGAGAACCTCTTCGCGCACAACCTCGTGGACTTGGCCAGTGGATTCCTCGTGCCGATCCTGGCCTGGATCGTGCTGATTCAGGTCGATTCACGCCTCGCGTTGGCCAGTGTCGCGCTGGTTCCCGTGGCGTTCCTTTCCATGGCCTTCACCATGCGCGACATGAACCAGCAGTTCGTGGATTGGCATGGGGCAGAAGCACGCGCCAACTCCAGTATTCTCGAGTACCTACGCGGCATCGCCGTTTTAAAGGCCCACGATGCCGACGCTAGCTCGCTGGCTCGAGTTCGGGGGGCGGTCGAGGGGGTGGCGAACCTCGCCGTCACCATGACGAAGCAGAGTTCGATCGGCTACACGTTGTTTTCAAGCTTCTTGCAAAACAACATGGTCGTCATCCTGCCTATCGGGGTGTGGCTGCACCAGACGGGAGCGATCGACACCCCCGCCTTGGTGTTGTTCATCGTGCTTGGGTTTGGGCTCACCGCGCCGTTGCTGAAGCTGCTGTTCTTGTTTGGCAATCTGCAACACAGCACCGTGCGAATCCAGAGGGTCCAAGACGTCCTCGACTTGCCCTTTGAGCCGCTCCGTCCTGCGGTAGACGTGGCCTCGGCGAAGTTGTCTGTGCGAGGTCTGTCGTTCGCCTATGAAGATGCGCGTGGCCACGTTCTGAACGACGTCACCTTCGATGCTGAACCCGGAACCGTCACGGCGATTGTGGGGCCTTCGGGGTCGGGTAAGTCGACGCTCCTTCAGTTGCTCGCAGGGATTCGTCTTCCAGAGGAGGGCGAGATCGAGCTGGGGGGCATATCGACGCGGTCGCTCTCGGCGGTCGACCGCGATCGACACATCACCTCGCTCGCACAGCATGCGTGGTTGTTTCGGGGCTCGCTTCGCGACAACCTCACCTTAGGCATGGCGGACGTTTCGGCCACGGCCCTCGAACAGGCGGTGGACGCGGCGAGGCTGCGAGCCGTGGTGGAAGGGCTTGAGGGAGGCTTGGACGGCCTCGTGGGAGAACGAGGAGCCACACTGTCGGGTGGGGAGGCACAGCGTGTCGCGATTGCTAGGGCGTTCCTGCGCGATCGTAAGGTCCTGCTTCTGGATGAGGTGACGGCACACTTGGATCCCGAAAACGAGCGAGCCGTCCAAGAGGCGCTGGCGCGACTTGTTCCCGGACGCACCGTGGTGGTCGTGGCGCATCGGCTGCGCACGGTGCAGGACGCAGACCAAATTCTTGTTCTGGATGCGGGCAGGGTCGTGGGGAAGGGAACGCACGCTTCGCTGCAGGCCGGCTGTCCGGTCTACGCTCGCTTGTGGGCATCACAGGAACGAAGCCAGGTATGGCGTATCGGAGCTGAGGTGGCATCATGATCGACTTTGGTTTCGACCTTGCAGGAAAGCGAGAGCCTCGACTGGTTCGGGGCATTGTGCTGTCGTCGCTTGGCGCCATCCTTGAAGCCGCTCCGCTCCTTGTCGCATTTGCGGTTTTGGATCGGGTCTTCGCGGGCGAGGTGTCGTCGATTCCGCTGGGCCTCCTCACCGCCGTCTTGGTGGGACTCCTCGTGATTTCGTTCGCCTTTCGCAGCGTGGGCTCGATCGACAATTTCGTCGCGACCTATCGACTCGTTGCGGCGACTCGACTCCGGCTCGCAGACCACCTGCGACGGCTGCCGATGGGGTTTTTCCAGGGCCGACGAATGGGCGAGCTTGCGAGCGTGCTGACCGACGAGTTTGCGCTGTATACCGAGGTGGCAACCCACGCCTGGGGCATGACAGTGGCGAACATTGCCTTGCCTGTGGCGCTCGCCGGCGTGTTGGCCCTCGCCGATTGGCGACTGGCCCTGGTGGCGCTGCTGCCCGTCCCCCTGGCCATTGCTGCATTGCCGTGGAGCTTTTCAAGGATCAATGCTGCATCAGATCGGTTGTCCCAGCACCGGTCGGCCTTGGTCGCCGACCTCGTCGAGTTTGTCGATGGCCTGCCCACCCTGACGGCCTTTCAGGCCACCCAGCCCTTTCGGGAACGAATTGCCGAACGTTCGGCGGCCTTGTCCCGCCAGCAGATGCGGGCCGAACTCGCGCCGGCGCCGACGGTCCTCGGGTTTGGCCTTTTGGTGCATGCCGGATTTGCCTTGGTCCTCCTTGGAGGAGCCCTGTTCATGGAGCCCTTGGGCATCGCCCCGGCTCGCTTCGTCCTCGTGGCGCTATTGACCGCCCACTTCACCCGTACGTTGGCCGAACTCGTCATTTTCCTCTCTGCGGCTCGATTCGCGGCCCGCACCCTGCAGCGAACGCGGAAGCTTTTTGCGGAGGCCGTGCAGCCGGAGGGTTTAGAGGCGGTGGAGGGTCGGGCCGAAGTGGCGTTCGAAAACGTCCGGTTCTCTTATGGGCAAGTCTCTGCGCTCAACTCGCTGACCCTGGGATTTCCAGAGGGCTCGGTGACGGCATTGGTCGGACCCTCAGGCTCCGGAAAGTCGACGCTGGCGAAGTTGTTGTTGCGCCTCTGGGATATCGACGCCGGACGCATCGAACTTGGAGGAACCGAGCTTTCAGCGCTTCGGTTGTCGGAGGTCCATCGCCACGTCGCTTCGATTTTCCAAGACGTTGTGCTCTTTGAGGAAAGCGTCATGGACAACATTCGCTTGTCGCACCCCACGGCGAGCCTCGATGCGGTGGTGGCGGCGGCCAAAGCCGCAGGTGCCCATACCTTCATCGAAAACCTCCCTGAGGGCTATGACACGGTGCTCGGACCTGGAGGGGGCCGGTTGTCGGGTGGCGAACGACAGCGCGTCGCGATTGCACGCGCGCTGCTCAAAAATGCGCCCATTCTCATCCTGGATGAGGCGACGGCCAGTGTCGATCCTGACCAGGAGCACGAAATCCAACGCGCCATTGCGAACCTG
This sequence comes from Myxococcota bacterium, assembly GCA_039208735.1. Classification (GTDB taxonomy): domain Bacteria; phylum Myxococcota_A; class UBA796; order UBA796; genus DRPG01. The sequence goes on from JBCCQY010000029.1 coordinate 66,374, forward strand.
ATGCGGGGTCGCACGGTCGTTGTGATCGCACATCGATTGTGGACGGTGCGAGATGTGGATCAAATTTTCGTGCTGGACAAAGGGTCGATCGTCGAGCGCGGCACTCATGAGGAACTGTTCGATGCCGAGGGACTGTACCGTCGGCTCTGGGATGCTCAACAAGCCTCATCGAACTGGCGTTTGGGTGGCTCCGCTCGATGAATGAACCCAACAAGCGAGGCACCATGAAGCGTGTGGCCGTGCAACTCGGACCTGTTCAGGAAACCCTGCTTATTCCTTTGCTAGGGCGGTCTGAAGAGACCAGAAAGACGCGTGGATTGCTCCACGATCCCAAGTCGGTCGAAATTGTGGAGTCGCTCGAGTACGACTTTACGAAATGGAAGGGCATTCCCAGCTTGGCTGGCGCGTGCGTTCGTGCGTGTTTGTTTGATCAGCACGTTCGTGACTTTCTTGATGCACATCCACAAGGGACCATCGTGGAGATTGGGGCCGGGCTCAACACTCGCTACGAGCGGCTCGACAATGGCCAAGCGCATTGGATTGAAATCGACCTGCCTGACAGCATGACGCTTCGTCGGCAGTTCTTCGACGACGAGGCACGCCGGACGATGATGGCGGCCAGTGTGTTGGACGAGGGTTGGCTCGACGAAGTGGCGGAGCGACCCGGTCCGGTCTGCTTTGTCTCAGAGGCGGTGATCGTCTACCTGGATGAGCCAGACGTCGAACGAGCCTTGCGGCAGATCGGACGCCGCTTTCCCGGGGCTTGGCTCATCACCGACACGGTGAGCCGCAAGATGGTCGATGAGCAGCACAAGCACGACGCCATGCGGACCATGCCGAAGGCCAGCTGGTTTCGGTGGAAGTGCGATGATCCCCGCACGCTAGAGGCATGGGGATTGCGTTTGGTGCGCTCCGAGACCTTCCTCGATGCCCCTTCCGATGTCGTCGACCGAATGCCGTGGTCGTTTCGCATGCTGACCCGTTGGGCGCCGTGGCTGATTCGTCGCCGTGTGGAGGGCTACCGCATCAACCGGTTCTTGATGGGTTGAACTCGTTTCATCGAACGCGCCGCGGCAGGTAGCCACAGGCGCAAGTGCAACCCTGTGTTGCCCCTCTTGGGAGGGCGGGTCCCCGCGGCAGGGCTACTCTCATGAAAATGAAATTCATTTTCAATAGGGTGGTATGGAATCGCTGCTGGAGCTTTGCGACAACATCCTTGCTTCGCCCGATGAGGAGGACCGATGGCTCGTCCTCGGCGATGCGCTTCTCGACCGTGGAGAACCGCGCGGGGAACTCATTTTGCTAACGAGTGCGGAGGCCGTTCGGCTCCGTGTGCGGTGCCAGGCGCCGGCATCTGCAGAGAAGCCAAGGGTTCTGCACCTTGGATCCCTGGAGTCTGTGGTCCAACGGATGCGTATCGCCGAGCTGACGGACGAAGCCTCGTGGACCCGGGCCCTTCGACTCGCCCCGTCTCAAACGAACTGGCGAATCGGCTGGCATCGAGGGGCCGTTGAACGGTTGAGCTTTGACGAGGCCTCTGCGGTCGATGTCGTCGAGGTTTTGCATCAGCTTGAGGGTCACTGGGCGGGTCGACTGTGCCAGCGACTCCGACTCGCCGACGTGGCGTCTGCTCACGGCGCGGCCAAGACACTGGTGCAACACGCTGGATTCCGTCGCCTTCGTGCGCTTTCGGTCGGTGACGGACCCATCCTCGAGGAACTGCTGGTCAGCGCGTCCAACGTACGTGAACTTGAGCTGCACTCCTTCGTGATGTCCGAGTCCCAGCTCCAACGGTTGCTCGATGCCCCCTGGCTGGACCAGTTGCATGCGCTCACCCTTGCCGTCGAGCTTCCTCCAGGACACGCCGAGCGCGTTGCCGACTGCCCGCGGCTCCGGAACCTACGGCGGCTCGATGGGCCGTTCAAACGAGAGATCTTGGAATCAAGCCCGCACCTCTCGAACTGCCGCTTCTGCGTTTGGATGCCGAGCCTCTTAAAGTGTCGGCAAGCCAGGAGAACAAGCCGCATGCTGGCTGCCGTGTAGAGGTGTGACCTGGCCTGTTCATCCTAGGCCGCTGCCTGCTCGGAGCAACCTGCGTGATGAGACCCTACGTGGCGTTGCCTTCGTTGCGTTCATCATGGTCCGGCTGGTCGAGAATCTCGAGGGCTTCCGCCAATGCCTTTTCCGAAAGGACGCTTACGAGCAGACAGCGAAGTAGCTCATCGATGATGTCGTCCGCCTGCTGCTTTAAGGCGGGCATCTGATCGGCACGGTCCCAGAATCCTCGTGTGACCGCATCGATCATCAGTCTTGCGGCGTCGACGCTAACGTTTGGATGAAGAACGCCTGCCTGTTGGGCGCCAACGAACTTCTCTCGAACTCGGGCGTCGAGCTCGTTGCCTTGAGGGATCTCGGGTAGCCGGCCTTCGAGGCTTGCCCACCGCATAAGGCGTGCCACCCGACGGTGACGTCCCAAGAATTCGAACAGGGTCCGAATGCCTTGTGTGAAGAAGCGAACGTCGGAGCCGTCGCGGTTCCATTGGTCGAACTGGGCCGCTTCGTACCGCTCGAGGACCCGGATGACCACAGCATCGAAAAGCGCGTCTTTGGTTTTGAAGTAGTGATGGATGAGGGGCTGGGTCACCCCGACATTTCGGGCTACATCGCGCAATTTGGTGTCGTGAAACCCACGCTCGGCAAACGCGATCTCGGCCGCATCGAGCAGCGCGGTTCGCGTCGCCCGAGCCTGTTCGCTCTGAGGCATTCGTAGCCCGTACCTCATCACTCGATCGGACTCAACCTGCTCACTGAACGGTCAAGGTTCGACCGCACGACCATGAGGGCGAACCCCAGCAGGTTCTTCCCGCGCCAGGCGGATGGATGCCCTGCATCGGGGTTCGACGCTCCCATGCCGATGCCCCAGATCCGGTCGCGGGGTGAGGCTTCGACGAGCACCCGGCGGCCGGTGGCCATCAGGAAGTCGCGCAGCTCGGGGTTCTGCTCGAACTTCGCGACATTGCCACGCACCACCACGTCGAACCGTTCGGCGTTCCACACCGTGTCCTGAAAGTTGCGTACCTTGCGGCCAAACGCCTTGGCTTTGCCTGGGTCGTCGGTCGACAGGATGGCCTCCCGCATCGTGGCATCCTCGAACAAGCGTGCCTTTTCGGCCATCATGAAGTGCTCAGCGGTGGCGTACTCATCATCATCGACGGTGAACGGCGACGAAAACCACTGACTGAGCACCCACGGACCCATTGTGCTGGGCCGGTTCGGGGTGTGACCCCAAAAGTGCAGGAACGTCATCGGTTCACCACGCGCTTCGCGGTCCTTCAGGTCCGCAAGCATGGCTTTGGGCTTCACAGTCACTCCATGTGCATCGAGGTTCTCGACACTCAACATATATCTGACTAGCATATATGCATGATGCATCTTTGATGCGAGGAGGTCAGAATGGCCCAGATTACCTCTCTTTTTTGGTGGCGACATCTCCGCGCCGAGCCGTCGTCGCACGTGCTCCGCTGGCGCCGTGGCAAATTGATTCAGTCCGGGCGCGGTAGTGCGTTCTGGTTCTACCCGTTGTCCACCTCGCTGGCGGAAGTTCCGGTAGACGACCGCGAGCTCCCGTTTCTGGTGCGTGTCCCTTCGTCGGACTTTCAGGATGTCGCGATTCAGGGGTCGCTGCACTGGCGGGTGGCCGATCCCGAAGGTTGCGCCCAGCGCATCGACTTTTCGATTGACTCCAAGACGGGGCGATACCGTGAGGAGCCGCTCGAGACCATCGCGAGTCTCCTTGGGCCGCTGGTGCGCCAGCTGGCGGAACAATCCGCCACCGGCCTCGGGCTGAAGGCGTTGCTGGAGCGTGGGGCGGAGACGTTGCGACAATCGATTGAGGCAGGGCTTTCACGTGACGCCAGCGTGCTGGATTTGGGCGTCGAAGTCGTGGCGGTGCGCGTGGCGTCCGTGCGGCCGTCGGAGTCGAAAGTCGAGCGTGCGCTGCAAATGCCGACCCGCGAGCGCATTCAGCAGGAGGCCGACGAAGCGACCTTTCATCGGCGTGCCATCGCCGTCGAAAAGGAACGTGCAATTCAGGAAAATGAACTGCAGTCTCAGATCGAGCTTGCGGCTCGCGAACAGCAGCTTGTTCAACAACGAGGCACCAATGAGCGCCTGCGTGTGGAAGAGGAAGCCGCCGCTCAGCACATTCAGACCCAATCCGAAATCGAGCGGATCGGGCTTCACGCCGAGGCCGAATCGCTTCGCATCGAGAAGGTCGAAGGGGCGAATGTGGCCATGGAACAAGCCCGGATGGAGGTCTACCGTGGGCTGCCCGCTCCCGTGTTGCTCGGCCTTGCCGCGCGGTCGCTCGCCGAGAACCTCACTCACATCGAGCACCTCAACGTAAGCCCAGAGCTGCTGGGGCCGGTGCTCACCGATCTGTTGCGGGCGGGCACCCAAAAGCTGGAGGGGTAAGTGGCGGTCACTCCGCGCGTGGTCCTGATCACTCGGCCAACGCCCTATGAGGCGGCACTTGCGGTGCACGGCACCGAGGGGCAGGCGCGGTTCGTGCTCGCCCAACGAGGGGTGTCGTGGGATGCGCTGAAGTCGTCCCACCAGCAATTTGTAGGCATCCTCCACGATGTGGTGGCTTGCATCCCGCTGGCTTGGCACCGTACCCGCATTGGCCGCGATGACCTCGACCGCTTCCTCTTTGAAGACCGCGATATGGTCGTTGTCGTGGGCCAGGATGGGCTGGTCGCAAATGTGGCCCGGTTTCTTCACGGCCAGCCCGTGGTCGGCGTCGACGGGGCACCGGGGGCAAACTCGGGCGTGCTCGTGGTGCATGATGCACGGAGCGCGGCCCATGCCGTTGCGGCGGTAGGGACCGGCAAAGCCGTCGATGTCGAGTCCCGCACGCTCGTGGAGGTGACGCTCGACGACGGACAGACCCTGCGGGGGCTCAACGAGGTGTTCGTCGGCCATCGGACCCACCAATCTGCGCGCTATCACCTCACCTACGACGAAGCGGCAGAACGTCAGTCGTCGTCGGGCGTGGTCGTGGCCACGGGCACCGGCTCCACCGGTTGGGCGGCGTCGATCCATCGCGAACGTCGCTGCGACCTGACCCTGCCGGACCCTTGTGACGCGCAGTTGGCGTTCTTTGTGCGTGAGGCGTGGCCGGGACCCCGATTAGGGGCCGAACTGACCGAAGGGCTGGTTGGTCCCAGCGCCTCGCTTCAGATCACCTCCGAGATGGACGACGGTGGCGTCATCTTTGCGGATGGCATCGAAGTGGACGCTCTGCGATTTGGCCGTGGCCAGGCCGCGAGTGTGGGATGTTCGCCCGAGACGCTCCAGCTCGTGGTGGGGTAAAGTCGCGCGCGGGGAGGCGCGTGTGGCGGGACGACGAACGCTTGGAAGGCTCGGTTTGGCCCTCTTGTGGGCGTGCGGGGGCGATGGCGGTGGCCCCACGACCACCCATGACCTGGACCCCCGGGCTATCGACGCGGACCAAGATGGGTTCGCCGAAGCGTTTGACTGCAACGACGGCGACCCCAGCGTTTTCCCGGGGGCTCCCGATCCGCCCTATGACGGGGTCGATTCCGATTGTGCAGGCGATTCCGACTTCGATGTTGACGAAGACGGGGTCGATGTTCCCGCGGATTGTGATGACGAAAACCCCCTCGTCCGCCCCGGAGCGGACGAGCTGTGCAACGGCATCGATGACGATTGCAACGACCGCATTGATGATGAGGCGGTGGATGCCGTGCGGCTGTTCGTCGACAACGACGGGGACGGCTTTGGGGTGAAAGGCCTCGAACGCATGGGATGCGAAGGCGATGCAGGTACGGCCCGTTTCATGGGCGACTGCGATGATGAAAACGACCAGCGATTTCCGGGGTTGGCTGAGGTTTGCGACGGCCTCGACAACGATTGCAACATGCTGGTCGACGACGCCCTGACGGAAATTGAAGCGTGGCCCGACCTCGATGGGGATGGCTTTGGGGATGCCTCTGCCGCGCCGATGCGGGACTGTGCGGGCCCTCCCATGGGGTTCGTCGACAATGCGCTCGATTGTGCGGACTTCGATCCCTACACGTTCCCGGGGGCGGCCGACATCGCCTGCGATGGGCTAGACAACGACTGCCTGCCCAACACATTCGAGCCGGGAGAGGTTCGGCTTGATGGGGTCGTGATGGCGAGCGTGGGTGAGGCGCTTGCCGCGGCAGAGTCGGGGTCAACGGTGGAATTGTGCGAAGGTCGGTACGTTGAACCTGGACTCACCATCCATATGGGCCTCACCCTGACCGGAGCCGGTTCGGCGGTCACGGTGCTCGACGGTGATCTGAGTGCCGCGGTGCTGCGGGTCAACACGACCGAGCCGGTCACGCTGTCGGGCCTCATGCTGACCCGAGGCACGGGGCGCACCTTTCAGGGCTATCGAACCGGTGGGGGACTGCATGTCGTCGCGGATGGCGAGGTCACGGGCACCGACCTCGATGTCGTCGACAACCAGGCCGAGTTCGGAGGTGGGATTTGGATGGGGGAGCGCACCTCGCTGCGCCTTGTCAACAGCTGGGTTCGCGACAATCTCGCCGATGACACCACGCTTCCGGGCACGGGAGACGGGGGTGGGGTGTATGCGGAAATCGACAACACCATCGAGCTGGTCGACACCGTGGTGGAATCCAACGAGGGTCACCGGTGCGGGGGCGCAAGGATCGGGCGCACGTCGACAGTGGAGGGAACGGGGAACGCCCTCTTCTACGACAATGTGGCCACAGGGCTTGGTGGAGGCGGCGCGTGCACCGAGGTCGAGGTGACGCTGCGCAACCTCACGTTCCGAGAAAACGAATCCTCGAATATTGCGGGTGGGATAGCGGGATTGACGCCATTGGTGCTCGAATCGGTGACCCTCGAAGGCAACGTGGCCACCCTGGGCGGCGGAGGATTGCACTTGGTTGGGGGCACCGAATCGCGCATTAGTGATTCCCTCATCACGGGCAACACCACGAGCGACGACGGCGGGGGCCTATGGCTCGGGTGCTCGTTGCGCTTGGAACGCAGCGAAGTGTCCTCGAACACCGAAGACACGTTCGCGTTGAATCAAGGAGGCGGCATCTTTCTTTGGCCGGGCGACGTGCTCACCGTCGTCGACACGGTGTTTCTCGGCAATTCGGACGCCGACATTGGGTTTGATAGCAGTGCGTTCAATACCGCGGGCCTGACGGATTTTGTGTGTATGGGGTCCAGCGAAGTCTGCTTGTAGCAGGGTGCCCCACGTTGGCGCTTGCGAACGCGAGCCCCTTCGAACCGAACGCGGCTGCGGACAACGAACGGTCGGGCCCACCGATAGGTCGCCTTTGAACCCGGGCGGGAATGCTCCTTGTGGCCCGGGCACTTTGGAGGCTGCATGGACCTGCCCATCCCCGAGGAGGTCGAGGGGGTCGAGGCGGCCGGGGCACTGACGGCCGCCTTTGACCGCATCCTCGCCGATGGATTTGCTCGACTGACTCCCGCTCAGACCGAGGCCTTGGGCGAGCTGGCCGCAGCCCTTGAGGGTTCGGCGCTGGGTGCCCTGACACGGGAGGCGGTGGATGCGCTGAGCGAGGGCCAGCTGCTGGGGCATCACCTTGCCGTGCTCGCCGGGGCGCGTCTCGCGATCGAAGGGGCCCGGGCCGATGCCTTGTGGCAGGTCGCCGCTACGGCGACCGGGGTTTCGTTGGCGTCGGCTGAAAGCACGCAGCCCGCGCCCGATCCCGAAGCCACCACCCGCATGGCTGCGGTCCAGACCTGGCTTACCGAGGTTGCCTTGGCCGGGCTGCGCCAGCTCGACAACGCCACCATCGTACCCATTGCGGCCACGCTCGAGGGGGTACAGAGTCTGCCCGAGCTGCAAGGTCTCGCCGCTATGCTCACCGGTTTTGCGAGTGAGCTTCTCGACCATGCGCCCACGTCGAGTCAAAGCGACCTGCCGTTGCGTCGGTGGGCCGATCTCTGGTGCCAATGCATGGTGCTGACGGTGGGGCTCCCCGAGGCGGTGACGCCCCGCGAGGTCGAGGGTGAACTCCGCATCCTTGGCGCCGAGATTCGTCACCACGACCATGTGGTTTCGTTGATGGCTCATGGGGTGCTGACCGAGACCGA
>JBCCQY010000030.1:0-73814 GCA_039208735.1 Myxococcota bacterium
TCGCGATCACTGGCCTGACCTGGTCGAACGGCTCCATGGGGTGGTCCATCGGGTCGAACAGCGGCGCGGACGCCCCTTGTCGATGCGCGTGCTCGACTTTGGGGCACCGTTTTGGGGCGACGTCGGTCAGCACGAACAAATGTTCGCGTGGCTGCACGGACTTCGCGACCCAGGACGGACGGGCATCGTCACCCGCGCACTGGCCGGATTGCTCGGCGAGCCCGACGAACGGGGCAACTGGATCGGCGACGACTGCCACCTCGGGGCGGAGGTTCACGTCCACGATTCGGTGTTGCTCGGCGTGCAGGTGCAATCCGGCACGATTTGCCGTTCGGTCTTGCTCGGCACCACCACCCACACCATTGATGCCGCCAACGCCTTCGACCACAGCAGCATCGCTCCGGCCCTCACCTTGGGCAACCGAGCAGGGAGCTACCGCGTCATCGCGGAAACCCCGGTGGTCGTTCCCGCCGGAGAACGTCTGACGACTGTGCTTTTGCCCGACGGCACGGTCGACCTTCGCGTACGCGAGACGACGGCCCTGCGAGACCGAGCGCGCTGCTACGACGTGCCTATCCTTGGAAACCCCGTGTCGTTTAGGGATGCGCACCGTCGGGCGGCCGAAGTCCCGCCGACCGAACGGGACGAGCGTCGCCAAAGCCTCCGTGAAAAGGTCTTTTCCAAGCGAGACCCTGGTGCTCGGTAACGAGGACGAGACGTTCCTCTGACACCTGAGGAACGCTCGCCATTGTCGGTAGAAGGTATGGTGACAACTGTGAGTCGCGTCCTCCCGACCTATGCCACCCTCTTCACGACCGGATGGTTCGTGGGCGGGCTATTGGCAGGGGCATTGGCAGGACGCGCCCTGCTCGAACGTTGGTCCGGGCCGTACGACGACCTCGCGCCACTGGCGCGTGTGGTGGGCACCGTAGAGGCCGAGTACATCGAGCCCATCGAGCGGGATGCCCTCGTCGAAGCAGCGATTCACGGGGTTCTCGACCGACTCGACCCCCAATCTCGGTGGCTTGGCCCCAAGCAGTTGCGTGCCCTCCGGGACGACGCGGAGGGCACCACCTCCTCCCTCGGGATCGAGGTCAAGCCCCACAAAGACGGCGTCGCGGTCACGCGGGTGGTCGAAGGAAGCCCGGCCAGCGAAAAGGGACTCACGACCGGCGACCGCATTCTCGAAGTCGATGGTCGAACCCTCGCGGGCATGGCGCTGACCGACGTGCAGCGCCACTTGGATGACGGGACGAGCCCGCGCGCCCGCCTCACCGTGCTTCGCGACGGCTGGGCCAATCCACGAACCATCGAGACCGAGCGCGACCGGCTGCCTCGCAACGTGGTGACGACCTCGGTGCTGGACCAACAGGTCATCTACGCTCGTCTCATCCAGTTCCAAGATGGCTCCGCAAACGAGCTGTACGCCGCGTTGGTCGGCCAAGCCCGCCACCTCGGCGGATTCGACAAGACCACAGGGGTGGTGCTCGACCTGCGTGACAATCCCGGGGGCCTCCTTTCGGAGGCGGTTGCGGTCACCGATCTCTTCTTGGATGAGGGCGTCATTGTGCGTACCCAGGGCCGGGCGGGAGCGTGGAACGAAGAGGTGCACTCCGCCACCCAGGGAGGAATCCCCGCGGGCGTCCCGGTGGTGGTGCTAGTCAATGGAATGTCTGCTTCTGCCTCTGAAATTGTTGCAGGAGCGTTCCAAGATACCGGACGGGGCGTGCTGGTTGGCCAGCCCACCTACGGCAAAGGCACCGTCCAAAAGGTGTATGTGCCCGATCGCAACGAAGACGCCGCCATCAAGCTCACCGTCGGTCGCTACACCACACCCAGCGGCCAGCCCGTCGCGCCAAAAGAAGGGCGGGTCCCCGACTACCTGGTGGCGTACCCCACCCCGCCCGGACCCGTGACGCGACTCATGTCGGAACTCCGGCAGCTGGATCTCGACCCCGACGCGACCCACGAGCTGACCGCCATCGTGGCGACCCTGCCCGAGGACCCCGAGGTCCGGCCCATCATCGACTGGGATGCCCCTGTAGCCCAGCGCCTGCGCACCGATCCGCAGCTGCAGGCCGCGTGGCGATTGCTCACCCCGTGAGTTCGACGGCGTCGCCGACCAGATCGTAGTCCGCGGCCCGGGTGATTCGGACCGGCCGGATCTGACCGATGCGCAGGTCTTCGAGGTGACCCAGATAGACCTGTCCATCCACGTCGGGCGCTTGACGAGGCGTACGCCCCTTCCACACGAGCTCGCTTTCCTGGGTCGGCCCCTCGATGAGCACCGGCACCGTCCGTCCCACAAAGGACGTCAACGTCGCCTGGCTGACCTTGCGCTGCAGTTCCATGAGGCGGGCCTGGCGTTCGACCTTGACCTCGTCCGGCACCTGATTCGGTAGCGTCGCCGCTGGCGTGCCGTCTTCTTGGAAGTAGGTGAACACCCCGACATGCTCGAATCGCTGGGCCTCGACAAAGTCACAGAGTTCGGCAAAGTCCTCGTCGGTCTCGCCCGGAAAACCGACGATGAAGGTAGTGCGCACCGCCAAATCTGGGACGGCACCTCGAATGCGGTCGAGGATGCGCTCCTGCCCCGCCCGCGTCACCCCACGACGCATCGCTTTCAGCATGGGGCCCGAAGCGTGCTGAAGCGGAATATCAAGGTACGGGCAGACTTTTGGATTCCCTGCAAGTTGCTCGAGCAGGCCTTCCGGAATGCCATGAGGGTAGGCGTAGTGCAGCCGAATCCAACGGATCCCGTCCACTTCCGAAAGTGCTTGGACCAAGTGTCCCAAACCGGGACGTTCGGGCAGATCTCGGCCGTACCCCGTCGAATCCTGACTCACGAGGTTGAGTTCGACCACGCCTTCGCTCACAAGGCGCTCGGCCTCGGCCACGAGCGAGGGCACCGTGCGGGAACGGAGGCGCCCCCGAAGGGTCGGGATGATGCAGAACGCGCAGGTGTGGTTGCAGCCTTCACTGATCTTGAGGTAGGCGCTGCATCGGCTGAAACTATGGATGCGCGGGGCGAATTCATCATGGATGTAGAGTGGAACATCCACGTGGGTCTTCATCGGGCGCTCGGCGGCCAAGATCTCGGCGATGCGATGGTACTCGCCGGTCCCGATGAAGTGGTCGACCTCGGGTAGCTCCCCCTCGAGCGACCGTCCGTAGCGCTGCACCATGCAGCCCGTGACCACCAACGTCTCACAGTCGCCGGCCGCTTTGTGCTGGCTCATCTCGAGGATGGTGTCGATCGACTCTTCGGTGGCCGGCTCAATGAAGGAGCACGTATTGACCACAATGACGTTGGCATCATCGGGTTCATCGACCATCACGAAGTCGTGGTTAAGCAGCGTCCCGAGCATCACCTCGCTGTCGACCCGGTTCTTCGGGCAACCGAGCGACACGAGGTGAACCCGGCGCACAGACGGGTCAGCCGGCATCAATAATCTCCACGCCCTCGGGCACTTGGAACGTAAACGTCCCCTCGGGCACTTGAGCGCCCAGGCGCGTCTTGCGGAAGGTCAAGTTGGTGACATTGTCCATGGGATCGACCAAGCGCAAGCCCGACAGGGCGAGCTTGTCATCGAGGGCGAGCACGATCTCCTTGACCTGGGACCGCATGGTCGGATCCTTTGGCACCAGCTGGAGTCGATAGCCCGTCTCCGCGGGCAGCGCCTTGGGATCGAAGTCGTCGCCCACCTTGTGCAATGACATCAGCAGGTTGTTGGCGATCATGCTCTGCTCTTGGATCTGCGAGAACCGCAGCACCTGCTTTTGGGCCGGCTGGTAGATCCATAGGGTCTTGCCGTCCAGCACATACTGCTTGCCGGAACCTGCAAAGTCCCACCGCATGCGGTTCGGCCGCTGCAACAGGATCTCACCCACCTGCTCGTCCCGGCCATACAACGCAGACTCGGTGACCTGTACGAACGAGGCGGTCAGCGTGTCAACGGGTGCGTAGGTCTTTTGGATGCGGGCCACCAGCGTCGCGGTCTCGGCCTCGGTCAACGCCGGCGGCGTGGGTGGGGACGTCGGCGCAGCCATCACCGGGCCCGGCAGCGTCATCAGCAAGCATCCAAGGGTCATCCAGGGTGCGGCCATGGGGCCTCCTCGTTCGGGTCGTCAGCGGGTCTTCCATTCACCCAACCCGGCCGAGGGGCCAGGTCATCCGGATCGAAGGGGTGGTCGCCAGGGCGGCGCACGGTCGGCCCCGGCATCTGGCACGTGAACCCTCGTGAGAACCCCGTCGGGCTGTAACCAGAGCGCATCGCCCTGCCCAAGCAGCGTCTCCGCTCCTGCGATGCCAAGGGCCTCCTTCGACGCTTCAGGGGAGGCTTGCGTGAACACGAGTCGCCCGGCGTCGTCGGGCCGCCCGGAGAGTGGCAACGGACGCTTCGAAGCCACGATGACATGGACGCCCACCGCGGCCCCGTGCTCGATCACACGTGACAACGTGGGCATCAGCCTCGAGGCCTTGGCCGCGAGTTCGTCGAAGCGATCGAGAACCACCAACCAATGGGCCTGCCGCGAAGACCGGACCCGGGGTCCCGCTCCCAGGAGCACACGGTCCCGGGGCGTGGCCCCTCTGGGGGTCGCCGCCAGCCGCCGGCGCTCCACTTCTCGCAACACGCCTTTGAGAACCGCTACCGCGACGCGAGCCCGGCGCACCACGGGTTGCACCAAGGCCGTTCGGCTCTCGTAGGGGGCAAAGAGTTCGGCGTCGGGAGTCACCAAGACGAGCCCTAGACCCCGCCTGGGGGGCCGCTCCATCGCTGATTCCACCATGGTCCGCAACGCGTTGCCGCGACCATCCGCCCCCAGGACGACCAGGTGTGACATCGTTTCGAGATCTGCAAATACGGGGTTCCCTCGCTCGTCTACGCCCATTCCGACGGGCATCTGGTTTCCGACCTCAGGCCGGGCCGCGAGCACGGTATGCAGCGCGATGGGCTGCCGGGGGTAGGTCGGAACTTGGATCCCGACGTCACGCGTGCCGTCCCAGGGGACGACCCTCACGGCGGGAACCCCAAGGGCATCGGCAAGTGCAGACTGCTTGTCGACGATCGCCTTGGGTTCGAGGTGGCGTTCAGGCCGAATCCCCACCGTTGTGACGACCGGACCTTCCCACACCTGGGTCACCCGCCCGTACAGTCGCAAACCGGTCAGCGCTTGGACCACGCGTTCGTCAATGCCCGCACCGCTCGGAGGCCCCGACGGCGTGGGCACGATGCCCATTCGAGCCCCCCGTCCGGGATTGCGGGGCCCCAACGCAGGGAACAACTGCAACACGGAGTCTCCGTCACGTAGAGAATCGGACCGTTGGGATCGGCGGCGACGGGGGGTCAGCAAGGGTGAACCTCGCCGATCGTATTCGGAGGGGTCCGTAGTCTCGAACACTACATCCGCCGCGCCAGGGTCCACGAGCGGCAACAGCGGCGTATCGACTGCGGGCTCCGCAGCAACCGGTCGAGGCGGGGGAAGCGGAACCGGACTCCGACGCCGTCCCCAAACAGGCAACGCCGGGCGGTCGGGCTCTCGAGGCCAAACGCTCTCTGGCGTAGGCCAGGCCTCCTCGGCAGGACCCTGCAGTGAACGGGCCAGGGCTCCGCCGACGGCACGTCCCGACCAGGACAGCATGTTCTCGCCCGCCGCGACGGAACGAGCCGCGATCTGACGCAGTGAAATTCGGAAGACCGCCACGAGGCAGAACACGCTGACGCTGGTACAAACCAGCAGCGTGCCCACGGTACCCAGCAACGGGGTGAGGTTGTTGACCACGATCTGACCAAGGGCACCACCGGCCGGGTACGCGCTCGGATCCGTGAAGACGGTTGCGATGACGCCGCACGCCCCCGTGAGCCCTACGGCAAACAGGATCCACTCATGAACGGGCTGCAGGGGACGGCCCGCGAGCGCCAAGACCGAAGCCACCATGCCCAAGAACACGGACCACGCGCCGTACCCCACCCCCTGAAACAGAACGTCGGCGAGGTTCGCCCCGACCGGCCCGCAGGGGTTGGTGACGTCTCCAGGACCTGGGCTGATCAACGTGGGATCCCCCGGGCCGTAGCCAATCAAGGCCACAAGCACAAAGGCACACGCAAAGAAAACGGCCAACCACCCAAGCTGGAACGGGGAGCGCTTCAGTGGAGCGGGTTGCCAGGAGGTCTCTGCCCACACATGGACTCCGGAGGAGGCGATGGTTGCCTCTTCCACAAATCCGTATCCCAGTCTCCGAATCCACAAGCTTGGCGTCGGGTGAACTCACTGTCCTCTAGTAGGCAAACGAGGTCAACACCTGGAAGTGGAAGTCGTCGTACTCCACATTCTCCACGCTCGACGCGCGCTGTTGCCACCACCCCCCAACGGAAAGTCGTGCCCACGTTCCAAGCGGTGTCGCAAGCCCCAGCTGGAACCGATTCAGGACGTCATTCCTTGCAAGTTCGCCATTGTATTTTTCGAATCGAATCGAATACCGAGCACTTGGCTCGAAGCGGCCCATCCGACCTGTGTATTCAAGGTTGAAGGCGTTCAGAGCAAGGTAGTTGGAAAAGAAGGAGTCGTTGAAGTCCTTCGTGTATCCGGCTCGAAGCCGAGATCCGGGACGATCCCCCACGGCCTGAGTGAGGTCGTACCGTAGGCTGAACTTGAACAACAACCCATCCAGGCCCGAGGTTCCTAGACTCGCGGCCTGAGACGTTCCGTCGTAAACGCCGATGCCGTAGCCAAGCAACACCTGAGCGAACAACCGCCGGGTGAACTGACCATCGAGACCCCCTCGAACCTTGTAAAAGGTCGAGTTCGGCAGCTCGATTTCCTCATCGTCGCCGTTGGAGTCGAGCGCGTTTTCCGCCCAATTCTGCCAGGTCACATCTGCATCGAGGACCACCGCCGTGCGAGGCAGAAACCGCCATTCGAGGTCGAGGGAGGGGCCATAGATGTGACGCTGGTTCAGCGAACGATCGCCGCCGGCTTCCAAACGAGGAATCCGGAAATCGTCATACGACCACGTGCCGTTCGGCGTGATGGAAAGGGCCGAACTTGGGGAGAACCTTAGGTCGAAGGCGAAGTCGTTCCGAAGGTGTGAGGTGTATGGAAGATCGGCGTACTCAGCATCTGCCGTCGTGTTTCTCTGGGTCAACGCGTCGCGAATCGAAAATCCGACACGGTTGCGCTTGAACGACTCCATGGCCAGCGAGGCACTGCCGTTATCGAAGCGATCGAGGCTACCAATTCGTTGGCCGGAGGGACGCGGTACCCCGACCTGCTGGGTGCCGACAAAGAAGAACTTCTGGATTTCCCAACGGCCCCGGGCTTCGAACCGGTGGTCCTCACCATTGGCCGCCATTCCCAGGCCCGCCGCGAAGTTCACGTTGGCGGCAGGCACCGGGTCCTGCTCGCTTCGGTACACGTTCGTCCGGTACTCGCTCCCTAAATCGAGCGTAGGCGACAGTTCGATCGCCCCCACACGAATGTGGTCTCCGGGTGCTCCCCAGGCGACGGACGACGTCGCCAACGCGCCCCCGAGCAGCCACGCCAACCGACAACCCTGGCAGGTCCCCATCACAGGAAGGGACTCACTTGCGGCGGATCGACGCTGGTGTCGAGGTCGGAGATTTCGGGCACCACGAACGCGTCGCTGGACGTCAGGTCTTGGTCTTGACTGACGTTGGTGGTCGTGGTTCCGGTTTCGAATCGCTGGCCCGCCGCACATCGCTGAGCCTCCCCCAGCAACGCACGGGTCTTCGTCATCGCGACGGTGACTTTGCGTAGCTCATGACCCGCGCGCTCCTCGGCTTGGGAAGCCAACGCCCCGACCAACGCGGTCTGCGCCCCCTCGGTGACCCGAGACAGCGCCTTTACCGACGTCAGCCGGGTCACGAGGCACTCGACTGCGTTGGGGTCGTTCTGCTTCTTCTGCTGGTCGAGCATGCGTGTGAGTTGCTTTTCTGCCGCCTGAATCTCGCTTCGAACGCTCTGGACGAAGGCGAGTTTTTCAGGCGGGGTCGCATTTGCGATAGCCACCCCATCCCCGCGACCCGGGGCCTGCGCGAAGGCCGTCCCAGACAGCACGAGCGCAAGAAGTGCAACCACCGCCTTGGTGCCATTCATGAGCATTCGACCTCCGGACTCATCCGAGCTTCCACTCCGACGGATCGAAACCCGTTCAACTCGAGTCCGCGTCCGTTGCCGCGCGGTGTCAGTCGTTCGCGCGTCATGGGTCCTACTTCTTGGCCTGGAAGGCGAAAGGCCAGGACAGTTCGCCGTCGACATCTGACGGGAATTGCCACCGACGAATCTTCTTCGTGATGCAGTCAGCGAGTTCGGCATCGTTGGTTCCGTTGTAGATGATCCAGGGAGCGCCATCGACTTTCCCGGAAACCACCATCCAACCCACTTCGACACGCCCTTCAAGGGTGGGTACGGCCTTGAGCCGCTTCTCGTAGCAGTACGTGAGCTGACCCGAATACCGCTTCACGACAGATTTCACGGCGTTCTCGTCGCCAGAGGCGGCAATCCGTCCGGTCTCGGCCCGGACGCGGGGCTTGACGGTCACCGCGGGCCCGGAGACGTCGCCACCCGCGCCACCGCCGATGCCCTTCACATCGCGCTTGACCGCCTCGTTGCCTCCGGCCTTCGCCGTGCGCAGCTTGGGGCCTTCATCGGCGGTGGCCATCGCTTTTTCGGCGAGCACCTTGTTCAGGTCGCCCCCGCCCTGCTGCTCTTCGGGCGACCAGAGGTTGGCGGTGATGCCCTTTCCTTCGCCCGTCGTACCCAGCATCTGCAGAATTGCCGACTTTTGAGTCAGCTCAGACTTTCGCTCGGCTTCCCGCTGGATGGTTTCGACATCCTTCGTCTGCTTGGGCGGAGGACGTTCTTTCACGGGCTCAGGCGGCTTTGGCGTCTCTTCGACCTTCTGTTCGACCTGAGTGCCGGTCGTCTCCTCGGCCGCCTCTTCTTCTTTCTGCTCTTCTTCGACGCGCTCGGGCGTTGCCTTCTTCTCGGGCACAATGACCTTGGCAAAGCGGTCGGGGACGTCCTCAAGCGTGAACTTGGGCGGTTCGGTGTTCCACACCCAGACCACCATGACGCAGGCGATGGCCGTCCAGATGAGCAGGAACCCCAAAAAGACGGGGTCGTCGTCCTGCATGAGGCGCGGCCGAAAGTCCATCGCCTGGATGGGCTTGAGCACCTGGGCCGGAGGAGGAGGCAGGAACTGAAACAAGATTTTGGTGGAACCAATCTTGATCTTGCCGCGGTCCTTTTCGGTGAGCGGAACCTGGGCAACCGGCCCCTGTTTCGTCACCTTTCCGTCGTCGAGCAGCTCCGAGAGCTTGTCGACCCGACCGCCCGACTCCAGGCGACCGGCCACGCCCTTCGCGAAGCGCAGCACGTAGCCGTTGCCCGATGCCCGGAATAGCGCGAATTCTTCTTCAGGAAGGTCGCTTTTCGGGAGGACGAACGTGCACTTTGAAGACTCCCCGACGGTGACCGAATCACCAGGATCGACCGTCTTATCCAGGATGTTGTCACCCTGAATGATACGAATGCAAAGCACTTTCGTCGGACGCGAGGCAGAGGCCATGAAAAGAGTTCTCCGGGCACTAGCCCTGCGGGACGGCTCTCCTCCTCTGCGCGAACGCGGGAGAGCCCATCATGACGATCAACGTGATCATCGGATGGGCCCCCGTTGACTTTCGGGTCAGTTGGAAGCGAAGGTCACAAGGCCGTTGTGACCGATTCGTGACTGTATTGGATACGAGTGTTTGAACCACAAAAAAGGAATCCCGCGTATGCGGGATTCCAAGGAGGGAGGAGAGATTCAAACGCTGGGCGCGTGCGCCCGAAAGACTTAGCCGCTGCCCTTGATGACGACGAAGCGGAAGTTGCCGAACTGCGCCTGGCCTGCGGTGTACATGATTTCACGGACCACCGAAAACGGGATCCGCTTGTCCACCTGCAGCAGGATTTCGCCCTTAAAGCCGAGTTCATCGTTCTCGGCGCGCTTCCCGATCTCCTTCGCGGTCTCGGCCTTCTCCTGAAGGATGTCGATGAGCTTGGTGATCTCCTGACCACGCTTCTCATCGTCGGGGATGGACAGGACTTCCTCACCCGTCTCTTCGCTGATGCTGCGCTCGATGGCGAGCACGAACAGGCCGTCAACCACCAGATCCTTGCGCGAGACCACAACGTTGACGGCGAGCTTCGCCGGCAGTTCCGCACTCGACACGGGGATTTGGAGATCTTCCGAGGCCGCAACCGAGACATCGTCGGTTTGGTAGCTCTTAAGCAGGAAGACAAGGATGATGGTCATCATGTCCATCATGGACGTGATGGTGAGGCCTGCATCCGCATTCTGACGGCGGGACTTCTTCTTTCCCATTTCAGGACCTCACTGCATGCCGCCGGCGATCACAACGCCGGGAAAGAGTTGACGGGGGAGACCGCCATCGCCCTTCGTCTCAGGGTCCTCACGAGTCGCATCCATGGTCATGACCAGGACCTCGTAAGGAATCGTCGACTCGGGGACGAGAATGACGTTCTCTTCGTCTTCGTTGACGTCCTTCACCTTGATGAGGAGCTCGCGGAGCTCTGCGACATCATAGGCTTCCGCGCCGGGACATCCGGTCTGCTTGCAGTCGATCACGACACCTTTGGTCTCGCCATCGCCTTTCAGCAGCTCGTCATTGCCCTGAACCACAAAGCCTTCGTCGGTCACCGCGACTTTGAGCGAAAGCGGCGGCTCATCTGTGTCTTCCTCAACCTCTTGCTCTTGGCCGATGGCCGGAAGCGTAGAGTTGATCACCGCCAAGCTGACGAACGAAGACGCCATCAACAGGAACGGGATGAGGATTGTCACCAGGTTCATGATGGGGACCAGGTCGAGGTCTTCGGCCTGTTCTCCCCGCTTGCCCTTGGCCATGTGGCCCTCCGGTCCGAGGCCCTAGCCTAGGCTTCCGCCGCGGCGTCGTCCTTGAGGTTGCCGCGACGACGCGCCGTGAGGAGGTTGATGGTCTTGAGACCGAACTGGTCGATGTCATCGAGGATCTTGTTCGACCGGTTGGTGACGATGGAGTGCAGCACCAGGGTGGGGATGGCGACCATCAGCCCGCCCGCAGTGGTGAACATGGCGACCGAGATGCCGTTGGCGAGAAGGGTCTGCTTGGTTTCGGCAGACGCGTTGGCCACGGCCTGGAACGCGATGACAAGGCCCATGATGGTGCCGAGGAGGCCGGTCAGCGTCGCG
The DNA here is from genome assembly GCA_039208735.1 of Myxococcota bacterium. Taxonomy (GTDB): domain Bacteria; phylum Myxococcota_A; class UBA796; order UBA796; genus DRPG01. The sequence continues at coordinate 11,255 of JBCCQY010000030.1, forward strand.
ATGTTCGCGAGCATGGCCAAATACGCGGTGCGCTTGTTGATGAGGGGGCCCACTTCGAGGGTGGCTTCCTCAATCGAGTTCTCGATCTCCTTCTCGGACCGGTTGGCGCGCGTGAGGCCCGCCTTGACGACGCGCGGAAGCGCCGCGTGGGGCTCTGCGTTGCAGAGCTTGATGGCGCGGTCGATGTTGTTGGCCATGATCAGCTTCTGGACCTGGGCCATGAACGCGGTCGAATTAATGTTGGCACGGAAGACGATGTAGAACAGCCGTTCGAAGGCGATCGCCATCGCGAACACGCCGACGATCAGGATGACGTACATGAACGGTCCGCCTTCCTGGAACATCGTAATCGGACTGACCATCTCTCATTCCTCCCAAAAGGTCCTGAAGTCCGGGGTTCTCTCTTGCAAGCCCTTTGTTCTGGGCAATCCCGGCGCTCCAACGGATGTGCGAATCTACTCTCTGCTCGACCCCCGGCCCATGCCAAGGTGTCAGGAGCCTGTCAGACCTTGCCATGGACGGGGGATGCTGACGTTGGACCTCGGTGGCCCGAGGCCGTTCGTCAAGGTCTCGTCAGGGACCTCCCGTCCCTAAAACGGCGCGCTTTCCACCGACTGAATGATCTTGTCGAGAAAACTCTCCTCGAGCTTCAACTCGTAGGCCTTATTCAGGTTCTCACGCGAGATGACCACGGTAATCTCGGGCTTGAGAATCTCTCCGACAATCACGAAGTCGTCGTCGGCAGCCCCGGAGGTAGTCGGCACGACGAGCGTGAGAACGACGAGGACCAGGAGTCCCCACAGACGACGGTTCATGGTGTTTCCTCTTGCGGATCAGGGGGCGGTGCCTCGTCGGGCGCTTCGGTCGGAGGCGGTTCTGCGGTGGCATCACCTTCCGTTTGGCGCAGCAGCTCCTGCTCTCGCTGACGTTCGAGTTCGCGCTGCTTGCGAGCCGCTTCTGCCTTCGCCCGTCGTTCCGCGGTCTCGCGTTCCTTGTTGACGGCAGCGATGTAGGTTTGCGCCCGCTCTGGCTCGGCACCACCGGCGTCCAGATACCGGTTGAAGGCAGCGACCGAAGCCTCGTACTCCTTCAAGGAATCTCCAAGCAAGATCCCAAGATTGAACCATGGATCTGGGCTCTCGGGAGCCAGTTTGAGCGCGGTTTCGTAGGCTTGCTTGGCCTCGTCGAACCGTTCCATGCCCCGATACGCAATCCCCAGATTGAGATGGACGTCCGGATTGTCTGGATCTTGCTTTAAGGCAGTCTCGAGAAGGGGAATCATATCCCCGTAGTTTCGGTCCTCGAGGTAGACCGTGGCGAGGTAGACCAAGGCAGGGACCAAGTCTGGCTCGAGTTCCACGGCCTTGAGCAACGACTGAATCGCGGCAGGCTTGTTTCCGTCGAGGTAGTGCGACCACCCCAGATTCGTATGCAAGTACGCGTTTGCACTGGCTCCTTCGACGGACTGCAATGCCTTTTGAAGGATGAATCGTGCCAACGTCATCTCACCCTTGTCGAGGTACGCAAGAGCGAAGTTGTTGTAGACGGGCAGCGAACTTGCGTTGACCTTCAGCGCGGCTTTCGCCTCGGCAATGGCATCGTCGGGTCGCCCCAAGGTCCGGAGCACCTGAATGAGCGCCACCCGGGCACCCATGTTTTCCGAGTCCACGCCAAGCGCATCTCGATACACCGATACCGCTTGATTCGGACGGTCCAGTTGCTCAAGCGCCGATCCTTTGTACACCCAGGCCTCGGCCCAATCCGGATGCATGGCCAAGACCGTGTCGTACCGAGGCACCGCCTCCGCTAACTTTCCTAGTTTCTGCAGCGCGATTCCGAGATTCAACTCGGTCGCCCCTCCAGGGTCCTCGGGAAGGCATTGGGTCAGGATAGCGACGGCAAGCGTCAGATCATCGACTGTGCCGGACTGGATCTTCTCGATCGCGAGGGCCAGCTTGTCCGCCAATGGTGCATTCGGGTCGAATGTCCCCTCGGTGGGCGCATTCACTACGGTCTCGGCCGGGGCCACCGGCGGCGTCTTCTTTCCGCATCCCAGCAGCAACCCCAAGGCAAGCCAAGGTCTCATGGCGCCTCCTCGGACGGAGCAGGGGGCAGCTCGGCCAACCCGTCGAGGGTGCGGGGCACCAGTTCGACGGGGATCGACGAGTCCGTCCCCCCCTGGATTTCATTCTTGATCGCAGGGAAGTCACTGGGGCGACGACGATTCAGCTCGTTGTAGGCTGCATCGATAAAGCGGGAGTGCCGCTTCTGCTCTTTGGCCGCGTCGGTAAGCTGCTCGAGGCGTCTTAGGCCGACTTCCTCAATCTCGTAGTACTGTGGAAAGACCTTCTCTTGCAGGATGTCTTCGTACAACCAGCAGTCTTCTTCAGCCATTCCCGAGGGACACTGGATCGAAAGCCCAAGGTCCGCAAAGTAGAGCGCCGCTTGGCCTTGAAGGAGCAGGGCCCCAGAAACGTATTCGAAGCTTCGATAGCGATCGATGAACGTCTTGATCTCTGCCTCGAGATCCTTGAGCTGCGCGGGCTTGGTCTGGTTGAGAAGCGCTGCGTCACGGGTCTCATTGCCCGTGAGCTGGTCGGCGCTAAACGCAGCAAACGTGCGCTCGAGGGTCGGGAACGCGGTGGCGGCGGCGTACCGATGCCCATTCGCCCCAATCTCGGCCCCCGCTGCCGCCAGCTTGTCAAAGGTGTCGACAATGACCTGGTCCTGCTTGTTGACCTGACGAAGCCGGGCCCCTTGCTGCCGGAGCAGCTGCCCAATCTTGTACTGGCTCTCGATGACGTGATCTGGGTTTTCGCTGGGGTATTTGCGCAGGTACCGGCGATAGAAGGCCAACGCTTCGTCGGCTCCCACCGCTTCCCATTGTTCACCCGCAAGCCAAAGAATCGCCTCGCGATCTTGTTGATCGGGGTACTTCGCCTCGTAGATCTCGAAGCCCTCGGCGGCCTCCCGATGGCGCTTGAGCCCGATCAGCAGAAACGATCGGTTGAACTGTGCATCCGCCTGCTCGGAAGACGACGCATCGGGATGGTCGAGCAATCGGTCATAGTAGTCTTCGGCTTTCGCAAGCTCGAATGCGGATTCGTAGTTGGCCGCGATCCGGAAGAGCAATCCGAGCGACCGCTTATCCTTTGGATAGTCCTGGACAAACTGCTCATACATCGCGTTCGACTGCTCGATCTTTCCCGCCCGCTGGTAGTAGAACGCTGCGTTGTACAGCGCATCCGAATCGAACTCCGACGAAGGAAATTCCTCTCGGAACGCCAAGAACGCCTCGGCCGCCTTCATGTTGTCCCCTCGATCGGCATGGGACATCGCAAGCTGGAACGTCGAGCCCTCCAACGTGCCCCGAAACCGCTCGGGATCGATGTCCGTCGCAGGACCAGGAGGATTCACCGTAAAGCGCATCGTGGCTTGCCGGACCTGCTCCAAGTCGCCCTCGGCGAGGTAGCTGTCCACGAGCAACCCTGCCGCGTAGTTGGCTTCGATACTGCGCGGATAATCCGCAATCAGGGACTCAAAGCGTTTGCGCGCGTCCGCATATCGACGGTGGTGAAACAGGATTTGCGAAGTCAGGTACATGAGCGAAGGACGCTTGTTTTCGACTTCGGAGGCGTAGTCGGGAAGGTCGGGGTCCACGGCCTCCGAGAACGTGTGCTGGACCACCCGATCCGCAGCGTCGATGAACGCAATCCGCTCGTCGCTTAGCGCCAGTACCTCGACCGTCTCGCCGAACGCGGTCTCTTCCGTCCGCTCCACCACCGGCTCGGCCGGCGGTGCATTGGGGTCGTGCCCCAGTGCCGTCATCAGCTGGTAACGGACGTCCATCGTCGAATACAACGCCGCATCGCCGTAGGGGTGGTACCGACGGCTCTTGAACAACGATGCATACTCGGCCAGCGCACCGTCGTAGTCCTGGCCGAGCTTGAGGGAGTCGGCCAGGAACCAAGCCTGCTTGTAGTAGTCGTCCGAAATGGGGAACCGGTCGACATAGGCGCGATACTTGCTGGCAGCGAGCAGGAATTCCTCTGGCGACCCCGAGTCTTGCGCGCGCACCCGATACTCGATGGCGACGTCCAACAGGGAACTTTCGATGAAGCTGCGAGCGACCGCGAGCGCTTCGGGGTCGCTCCGGTTGGCGTCCCACCACGCGGAACCTTCGACGTACCGTTCGATGAACTCAAGCCGTTCTTCACCGGCCTTCTGCAGGTCTCGAGCCACGCCAGACTGCAACTGCTTGATGAGTTCGATCTGGTGTTTGGGATTGTCGGGCTCCATCGTCCAGCGTTCGTCGTTTTGGAGCACATCGTAGGTGGCCATCGCCTCTTCGGGACGTGTGTAGCGCAACAGCACGTCGGCCAGCTCGATGAACACATCGCGCTCGAAGGGTCGGGCTCCGATCTTGGTGAAGTACCGCTGTGCGATGACCTCGGCCGGCTCATCGAGGTCGTAGCCGAGGTCGGCAAACGAAAATGCCATGAACCGACGGGCATCTGGAGCAAAAGCACTCACCCGACCGGTATCGAGCTTTTGCTGATGAGATGCATCGAGCAGCTCGGTGAATAACGCCAACGCAGAGTCGAACTCATTGAGCTTGTAGCGAGCCCACGCGAGCTGATAGAGGCCTTCCATGTAGTACTTCGACGCGGCGCCCTTTTCGTACACCGCCTCGTAATGGGCGATGGCCTCATCATAGAGGTTGTCTGCAAAGGCGAAGTTGCCCAAGAAGAGGTGGGCGCGGTCGGCCAGCTCCGAATCTGCCGTCACCGCGATAATGTCGGCGAAGGCCTGTTTCGCGAGGGCCTCGTCATACTGAACGTTGTTCGAGTCGTTGTAGACGAACCCCATCATCAGGTAGGTGCCGTCGAGACGTTCGTACCGGTCGCGTGGCGACCGCGGGAGGTTGTCATCGATGATGGTCTGGTACAGCGACAACGACTCAGAGAGGTCACGAAGCGGCTGTTCGCCTAGTGCTTCCAACTCCTCTTCCGACAGGTCCGGATTGTCGAGCTGCTCAAAGTACGTCGCGGCTTCTTCCTGCCACCGCTCACTCGCCCGCTCATACAACAGGTCGGCAAGGCGAAACCGTACGTGCGAGGCGTACGCCGTGTGAGGATAGCGGGACAAGAACAGTTCGAAATTGGTGATCGCCGTTTCGCGCTGCACGCGCTCCGCGCTCCGCAGTTCGGCCAACCGGGGCTCCAGCTCCGCGAGGATGGCCGCGCGTTCTTCTTCCTCCCGCAGATCGACGTAGGCACGGGTATCGGCGTCCAGCTCCCCCATGCGTTCGACGAAGCGCTGGCGGGCGTCGGCGTGGGCCCCCCGTTCATCCATGGTGGCCACTTCGGCGGACTGCGCACCCAGGACAGCCAACAGCAAACCGGTCACGGCGAATCTCCAAGCTTAGACCGAATAAGTTCGAACCTTCGTTCGAGTTCACCCGTCCGCACTTCCTGCTCGGCCTTGGTTTGACCGATCGCATCGGACTGCTTGAGCTTGCGCGCCCAATGGACGTCCACGATGCCCATGTCAGCCTTCTCCATCGAGGAGGCAAAGAAGTCTTCGAGCCGTCCAAACCCGCTACGGGTGAGCCGGGACGATACCGAGCGTGCTGCATCGAGGGTGCCCGAGTACGCAGCCCGTTGCGCTCCGACCGCCGAGACCTCGGCATCGAACTGGCTCTGCAAGCGGCCCAACTCCCCGTCCGCCGCCTCACCGATGAGCCTCAGCACCTTGCCGAGGTCGGCGTAGCCCGTTTCGAGCACCTCATCGGTGGTTTCGATCCGGGCCAGCAGGATCTGAGCGGCCTCGTCGGCGGGCCATTCCGCGACGAGCTGCTGGGTGAGCCGGCCCACCGCCCCTTCGTGCACGTCGAAAAGACTGTAAGGCACTCGGTCGATGTCATGAGGCACCGGGGTGTTCACAATCGCCGTCTCAAGCGCGGCCAGATCGACGCGTTCCGCTGCGATGCTCGACTTGAGCTGTTGAGCGCGATTCACCAACACCGGGTCGATGGCCTCGCCCCCATCCGATTGCAGCGCCAGCCGGGTGGTGACGGTCGAAAGCTCATCGCTCATCGCGTCAACCCGTTCACGGACCCGAGCCGCCTCCGAACGCCGCCGCCCAACCTCTTTTTCGTACCGGTTCAACGATGCACGGGCTGCCTCGACGGTCGCCTGAGGCCGTTCGAGGTCCGAAAGCAACTGTTGACGGCGCTCGGCCAGGGCCAAAATGCGCTCGGGGGCCATGCCTGGCTGATCGGTCAGCCACGCGATCTGGAGTTCAGCCAACCCCAAACGCTGTTCGAGGATCTGCCCCCGTTGGTACATCGCCTGGGCACGCAGCGACGTGAACGAACCCAATCCCTGCGCGTTCAGGAAGACCTGGAGGTCCTTGATGAGTCGATCGGAGGCGTCGAGGGCCTTGCGCTGTTGGTCCAGGTCTTCGAACACCTCGACCGCCCTGGCGAGTAGCGGATCTTCCCGCATCATCGACACGGCGTAGTCCGGCAGGCCCGAGGCCCCTCGCAGGTCCTCGATCACCTCACGCACCTCGGCGTTGGTGTCCGATCCGGGCTCCGACAAGGCCTGGAACCGGTCATGGACGGGACGGTATTCGCGAATGACACGCTCGTAGCTGGTCAGGGCTGAGTCCCAGTTCTGATCCTGAACGTGCAGGTGGCCGCGAAGAAGGAGCAACTGGGCCGCGTACTCATGGTTGGGAAACGCCATGAGAAAGACCTCGACGTTGTGGATGGCCTCCATCCACCGCTCCTGACGAATCGACGCCCAGATCGTCTCGTAGAGCTTGTCATCGAGGAGTTCGCCGTCGGTGCTTACCTCGGCGTAGCGTTGCGATGCCTTCGCAAAGTCGCCGCTGTGGTAGTGCAGGCGCCCCAATGCGAGCAATGCGCGGTCCTTGACCTGGCCATCGACCTCGGTGCGAACCTTGCGGGCCACCACTCCTTGAAACACCTCGATGGCCCGTTCCAGTTCGCCCTGTTGGGTGGCGATGACGCCCAGAAAGTACTGGCTTCGCGATGCGAACGGGTCACTGTCCGGCAGCGAGGCAAAGGCTTGCTGGGCGGCACTGAGGTCGCCCTGTTGGTAGTGTCCCTTCGCCAAGGCGTAGAGCACTTGGCCCGTCGGTTTCACGCGTCCCGACGCGATTTCGCGCTCGTAGACGGCGAGGAATGCAGACCGGTCCCGAACCGCGGCGTACACCTCGAGAAGTTTGCGCACGGCATCGGCGTAGAACGGGTGCTTGCGATCGCGGACCACGGCCTCGAAACGCTCGGCCGCCGCGTGGAGGTTGCCCATGGCCAGCAACGATTCGGCATACGTCCATTCGGCATCACGACGCATGCCCGCGTCCGCGAACGCGTTGGTCGACAACAGGGTGTAAAGCGACTCTGCCGCCCGTTCCGAGTCGCCGACCATCTGTAGGAACACGGCCTCGTCGAATCGCGCCGACACTTCTTCGGGACTGAGCGGAGACGTTGGCCCCACCTGGCCCCTAAGGTTGTCGACCACCCGAGCGATGGCGACGGCCTCTCGGTCGAACACCTCCAACCGAGATTCGATCGAAGAGGCCTCGGCGCTCGGCAGGACACCGAACCACCCCAGCCCCAACCCCAGGCACGCTTCAGTCAGCCGGCGCATTGTCGTCCCTCGCGTCGCGGGGCCGCACCTTGTCGGCCTTCTTCTTTTTGCGGCCTCCGGAGCGCTCTTCGGGTGCCTCTCCATCCGTCTCGCGGAAGATGTGCTTGCGCTCGTCGTAGCGGACGGTGGGTCGCTCTTCGAAGTTGCGGAAGCCCCCCCGACTGTCCACCACCACCCGAATCAGCGAGACCTTTCCTTCCTCGATGGTGAACTGGTAGGAAGACTGCACCTTGAATTGGAAGGACTCGAGGTAGCTGAAGATGCGAAAGCCGCGCCCGCGAAGCACCAGGTTCACCTGAAGCGTGTGAGGGCCCGCGGCCAGGGGTTGTTCGTGAAACTTCAGTTCTTGGATTTCATCGAGCGACCCATCAGGGTCGATGCGCGTAAAAACGTTCTTGCCATCGATGAAGTACTGGACCGACTCAAGGCCATAGCCACCACCAAGGTCGTTGACGTGCCACAGCACCACCCGCGATCCGGAGGCCGCAGCGTCGACCACGAGTTCCTTGAGAAGTTTGAGGGTGGCTTTGGAGCGAAACACCCGCTCCTTCAACTGCCCCACTTCCTCTTCCACGGAGCGGAGCTCGCGGTGAAACTCCGATGCGGCGTGACGTCGAGCCGCACCCGTCTCTTCGACGTTGCGGTCGACGGCGGCCGTCGCATCCGATTCATCGCTCGCCTCTAAGGCCTCCTCAGCAGGCGGTTCAGCCGGCGGAGATGGCTCGGCCCGGGCATCTGGGTCGGCAGGCTGGGCCAGGACCGCAGGCCCGCCGAGGCACAGCCAACCGACGAGGGCGCAGCTTAGCGCAAAGCGGACCACTGACAAACGACGCCTCCAAACAGCTCGTTTGTCAATCGGTCTTGTCGGTCCCCGCCTTGAACACCTGGCGCGCGAATTCGTCGTGGACGCCGCGAACGCTTCGTACGCGAGTCCGGTTCTTCCAGTTGGTCAGGAAGGCGAAAGCGTAGCGCCGACCGTTGTCAGCGTCGAGATACCCCGCCAAACAATGGACGCCATCGAGGGTTCCCGTTTTACCCCTCATGCGACCCGGCTCGTCTCGCAGCCGGCGGTAGAGCGTTCCGTCAATGCCCGCAATGGCGAGCGAAGCGGTAAATTCGGCCCCCACCTTGGGGTCGCGGGCCATGTCGACCAACACGGCGGTGAGCACCGTCGGCGACAACATGGCCTGCCGAGACAGCCCCGACCCGTTGATGAGCACCGCCTGCTGCTCGGGAACCCCGATGCTCTGCAGGTAGCGGCGCACCACCCGAATCCCTGCTTCGGTGGTCCCTTCCCCCTCGACCTCGTGGCCGACGGTGCGAATGACCTGCTCGGCCTGGAAGTTCAGCGAGTACTTGTTCATGTCCATGAGGACGGCAACGAGCGGAGGCGAGGGAACGTCGCCAATGATTTGCGCGTCAACCGGCGTGACTCCCGGCGTATAGCGGCCCTTCACTTTGAGGCCCTGGTCTTTCATCACCCGCTGAAAGACCGAGCTGAAGTGCTTCGTGGGATGCGCCACCGTGCGCCGGTAGGGCACGCGTCTCGCATCCAGCGGAATCGTTCCCTTGACCGTAAACACGGTCTTGTTGGACTCGACCTCACGCTCGATCTGGATTCGTCGCCGCGACCGGGGGCGCCCCGTCTCAAGTTCGTTGATGACCTCGACGTAGCCCATGGTTGGCGTTTCGAGTTCGACGTGACCCCGGGCCCCGACGGAGGCCCCAGGCCCCATCATCATCACGGCCGTGTTCATGTTGATCGACAGCGCCGAAAGCGTCGCGAAGTAGGTGGGACCGCGCTCGAGATCCTGCTTTTTGTCCCAGCCCGGAAGCTGCACGCTTCCCGAATGAAACGAGTCATCGAAGATGACATTGCCCGAGACGGTCTGGATCCCGTAGAGGTGGATATCCCGGACCATCTTCCACATGTCTTCGATGACGAAGGTGGGATCGCCATGGCCCTTCACGTAGAGGTTGCCCTCGAGCGTGCCGTCGGGGTTCACCTTGGCATCTTTGTCGATGTAGATCTCGGTGGTGAATCGGTAGCTCGGCCCTAGATTCTTCAGCGCAGTGGCTGCCGTCAGCACCTTCATGGTGGACGCGGGATTGAGCAGGGAATCGGAGCCCCGAGCAAACACCTCTTCGCCGGTTTGCACGTCCACCACTTGCAGACCGACCTGAGCCTTATCGAACAGCCAGCTGTCAGTGACGTTCGAAAGTAGCGTATCGAGCCGATCGGAAGGGATCGTCCGAGGCGAAGTGGTGAGGGTGGGCTCCTGGGCCTGGCCCGGGGATACGAGCAGGGTCAGCAACCAAAACGACCGGAGCATTCGCTCTCCATCCACGATGCAGGCTACAGCACGATGTCGCGATTCGCGAAGGCAGGTTCGCCGCAACCGCGATCTTCGCCGCCTGTGGTCAGGCGACATCATAAGCGCGGTACCTCGACCGCGCGACCACGGAGAGCGTCATGCGACCTTGGTTGGAGGGGAGGCGACTCTGACCGTGCGAATCCTGGTGGTTGATGACGATCGCGCTGTGCGCAAGGCGTTGCAGGTCAACCTGTCCAAACAAGGGTGGCAGGTAACCCTGGCCGAAAGCGTGACCGACGCGCTTGAAGCCCTGCACGAACTCGACTTCGACGTCGTACTCACCGACGTTCGCATGCCGGATGCGACAGGCATCGATCTGCTGCGGAAGGTCCGGGCCACCTGGCCGGAGACTCCAGTGGTCGTCATGACCGGGTACGGCTCGGTCGCAGACGCGGTGGCGGCCATGAAGGGTGGGGCCGCGGACTACCTCATCAAGCCCATTTCCAAAGACGAGCTGCTCGTCGTGCTGGACCGAACCCTCGAACAACGATCCATGCGCGCTGAACTCGTGGAGCTGCGGCGCGAGGTGCAGCAGCGCTATGGCTTCGACAACCTCGTGGGCACCACCGCCGCCATGGTAACGGTCTACGAACAGGTGGCTGCCGTGGCCGATACGCCCGCCACGGTGCTGCTCACCGGCGAGACCGGCACAGGCAAAGAGGTATTAGCCCACGCCATTCACTACCGAAGTCCAAGGGTAAACGCCCCTTTCGTTCGTGTGAACTGTGCCGCGATCCCCGAGACGCTCATCGAAAGTGAGCTGTTTGGCCATGAAAAGGGCTCGTTCACGGGCGCCATCCGCCAACACATCGGAAAGTTCGAGCAGGCCGATGGCGGGACGCTGCTCCTCGACGAGATCGGCGAGATCAAACCGTTCGTCCAGGCGAAGCTGCTGCGCGTGCTCGAGAACGGGGAGCTGCAACGGGTGGGCGGCCAGACGACCCTTCGCGTCGACGTCCGGGTGATCGCGGCCACCAACAAGGATCTCGCCCAGGAGGCGCGCGCCGAACGATTCCGATCAGACCTTTACTATCGTCTGAACGTGGTCACGATTCGCGTGCCTCCATTGCGACAGCGCCTCGATGACATCCCGCTGCTCGTCGACCACTTCTTGGCCAAGCATGCGGCACGCCACGACCGGCCCGTTCCAGAGGTCGATAGCCCTGCTCTCGACGAACTGAGAACGTACGATTGGCCGGGCAACGTCCGGCAGCTCGAGCACGTCGTGGAGCGCGCGCTGATCCTGTCGCAAGGCCAACGCATCTCCCAGTTTGGTCTTCCCTCGACCGAAGACGAGCTTGTCGAACGACCCGCGACGCCCTCCATGTTGCCCCCGCCGGACGTGAAGCTGCAGGACTGGCTGCTCCGCTACGAAAAACAAGTGATTGTCGCCGCCTTACGCCAGGCGGGAGGCGTGCAAGCCAAGGCGGCCCGACGATTAGGCGTTTCGAGGTCCAACCTCAATTACCGCATTCACCGGCTCGGCATTCAGGTCAAGGACGTCGAATACGAGTGACCTACGGCAGATCGCTGTAGAGCGCGACCACTTCATCGCAGGTGAGCACGGCCGTGCTGTCATCGCACGACAGCCCCGCGACCTGGGGCCGGCCGATGTTGAACAGGGGCATGACGTCACAACACTCTTGGAGGGCCGCCTGCCGCTCGAACGAGGACAACCCGCGTCGTTCATCATCCCACTCTTGTTGGCACAGGTCGATGAAGTCTTCGCGGTCCGTCGCTCGCACATCGGTCCATGCGAGGGCCGAGTTGTCGTCGATGCAGGCGTCGAGACGGTCACCGATCGAGCGACACAGCCGTTGGCAGTTGTCACCACAGCCCAACAGCGTCACGAAGACCAGGAACATGTGGACATCCGAAGAGTGGCCGGGGACGGAATCGAACCGCCGACACGGGGATTTTCAATCCCCTGCTCTACCGACTGAGCTACCCGGCCCGTCGGGTCAAGCAACCCTAACGGTGCGCTCCGGGGCCAGCAAGCCACAGGGGTGCTTTACGCTCCCGGAGCGAGCCGGACCGTGACGGCCCCTACAACCTCGGCCTGGCAAGCCAGCCGGTGGGTGGGGGCGTCGAGAAACGGCTCCTCTTCCGGCAATCGCGGCGAGAGTCCCTCGGCGTCGCCCACCACGTCGACCCGGCAGGTATTGCAACACGCGAAGCCTCCGCATGCCGCTTCCATGGGGATCTCAGCCGCCTCACAGGCCTCGAGCAACAGCGTCCCCGGTTCGACCTGCAACGTACGGTGGCCCTCGATCACCACCGGAACCGCGTCCCCCAAGGCTCCTCCCGAACGCTAGACGTCGAAGCTCTCGCCGCAACCACAAACGCGCTTCACATTCGGGTTTTCAAGCGCAAATCCGCTCACCAGCTCGGTATCGTTCCACACCAGCATGGACCCTTGTAGGAACGGCAGGTGCAACGGGTGAACAAAGACCTTGGCGCCTTCATGTTCAAACACAAGGTCGTCGTCTTCGGGGCTCGCTTCGAATTCGAGCTGGTAGGCGTAGCCCGAACAGCCACCATCCTGTAAACCAACGCGAAGGCCCACGTAGTCACCCTCGCGCTTGTGGGTCACTTCGCGAATGCGTTCGGCAGCCCGGTCCGTCATGCTGATCATTCGACCCTCCATGGACTGCCCATAGCATCCTCGTACCGGTGGAGATACGCCACCGGCGGACCCCGGGACCTTCGTGCGCCTGATCTTCGTCGACGCTTATGATTCGTTTACTTACAACCTGGTACACGGCTTACAACTAGCGGGGCCTCGCGTCCAGGTCGTGCGGTGCGACGAGGTCGACCCGGGGAGTTTGCGGGCCGCAGATGCAGTGGTTCTCGGCCCTGGACCCGGAGAACCCCACGAGGCCGGCTGTTTTATCGAGGCCGTTCACGAGCTGCTCGGTCGCGTACCGCTGCTGGGCGTTTGCTTGGGCCACCAGGCCCTGGGCATCGCGCTGGGAGCCCGCTTGCGGCGTCATGAGCCGGTCCATGGCCACGCCACCCCGGTCATTCACGATGGAACGGGCTTGTTTGCAGGTCTTCCGCCTCGCGCTCCCATGACCCGGTACCACTCGCTGGTCATCGACGACCTCCCTCCTTCGCTACGGGCTTGCGCCTTCAGCGATGACCAAGCCATCATGGGTGTCGCCCACACCGAGCACCCCGCCTGGGGCGTCCAGTTCCATCCCGAGTCGGTGCTTTCAGGTCCCGCGGGACTGGGGCTCCTCGCGCGCTTCGTGTCGCTCGCAAGCGCCTGGCATCGTCAGCCCTCGTCGCCCATCACTCCTGGTCGGGCTTCCAGCGCGATTCGGTAGATCTGCCACGGCAGTTGGGCCAGCACGGCCAGAAACAGCAACGGGCCGAGCGGGTTCATCTGGAACGCTTCCGCCACATGGCCATGGGCAAGGAACGAAAAGCTACGGGTCAGGCCACATCCAGGGCAGGAGTACCCCGTAATGAGGCGAAAGGTGCAGAGAACAGGGACATCGTAGCCAAAGAGGGTCACGACCTCGTTCGAAGGCGTAAGGGTGAAGGCCAGCACGAGGATGAGCGCGCTTCCGCCCAGCACCCACCAGCGTCCCGATTGAAGCCAAACCAGATTCATGAACGACTCTCGAGGCGACCCAACTGGCGCGCCATGCGGTCCACAATCCCATTGACGAACGCCCGCGAGTCGGCGGTGCCAAAGCGTTTCGCGAGTTCGATCGCCTCGTTGATGGCGACGTTCACAGGAATATCGGGTGCCTCCCGAAGCTCATACGCCGCCATGCGCAGAACATTGCGATCGACGAGTGGCATACGGACGAGCCGCCAATTGTTGGACGCCGCTTCGATGAGCGCATCCAATGCTTCGCGGTTGACCTCGACCCCGTGGGCGATGCGCTGGGCGAACTCGACCTCCTCACTCTCGGGAGCCCGCTGTCCGTCGATGCCCTCACCGTCCATCAGGCCCGACCACAGGTCGTTGAGGGCAGCCGCCGCGCTCACCTGGCGCAGGTCTGCCTCGAACAGTGCCTGAAGCGCGAACTGTCGAGCTCGGCGCCGCGACGCCATCAGTCCTCCAGCGTGCGCAGGACCGAGACCATTTCGAGTGCCGTGACCGCGGCATGGCGGCCCTGGTTCCCAGCCTTGGTTCCGGCACGCTCGAGGGCCTGCTCGATCGAATCGGTTGTCAGAACGCCAAAGATGACGGGCACATCCGTTTCGAGCGAAATGTGAGCGCAACCGCCCGCCACCGCATTGACCACCACATCGAAATGGGGTGTGGCACCGCGAATCACGGCGCCCAGCGCAATGACGGCGTCATAGCGGCCCGACTTCGCCGCCCGACTGCAGACCACCGGCACTTCCATGGCGCCAGGGACCCAGAACAGGTCGATCTGGTCTTCGGGAACGTCGTGGCGCACCAAGGAGTCCTGCGCCCCCTTCACCAACGAATCGACGACCAGCTCGTTGAAGCGGCTGGCCACGAGTGCGTAGCGGCCCCCGACTGCGGAGAGTCCACCCTTGTGAATGTTCATGGGTGACGTCCCCCCGGCGTCATCAGCGGCACGCGTTCATCGACGCGTAGGCCGTACGCCTCGACGCCTACAATGGCTCGGCGCGACGACGTGAGCAACCGCAGATCCCGAAGCCCAAGGTCCACGAGGATTTGACAACCCATGCCCAGATCGCGCAACGCATCGGCCCGGGGGATCGATGCCGCCTCACTGTGGCCTTCGAATTGTGCGAGGAAGCTTCGTTTCAGAGCGGACATCGGTGATGAAAGGTGCATGAACACCACCACCCCTTCGCCCGCGTTGGCCACCGCTTCGAGCGCGGCATGGGCGGACCGACCCAATGGAGCATCCTGGGGCGACAGAAAGGCCCAGGGCGGCGGGGCGGCTTGGACGCGCACCAGCGTTGGGTCCGGGGACAGGTCGCCCTTCCAAAGGGCTTGATGGAGCCCTCCGGTGCCCACCCCGGTGTAGAGCCGCGTTTTCCACTCCCCGAGACCATCAATCGAAACGGACCCTTCACCCTCACGCTTCACGACGCGTTCGGTGCGCATCCGGTACTTGATGATGTCGGCCACGGCCGCAATGCGAATCTGATGACGCCGGCCAAAATCCTTGAGTTCCGGCAGTCGAGCCATCGACCCGTCGTCGTTCATGATTTCGCAGATGACGCCACTGGGATGCAGGCCCCCAAGACGGGCCAAGTCGACCGATCCTTCGGTTTGGCCTACCCGCTCGAGCACACCGCCATCGCGTGCGCGCAACGGAAAGATGTGGCCTGGGGTCACGATGTCGCGAGGGGTGGCATCGCCGCGAATCGCCGTCAGCACCGTGTGCGCTCGATCGGCGGCGGAAATGCCCGTCGTGACGCCTTCACGGGCTTCGATCGAGACCGTGAACGCCGTCTGGTAGGCGCTTTGATTGCTCGTGGCCATCATCGGCAGCCCTAGCCGATCAACCTGCGAGGACGTGATCGACAGGCAAATGAGCCCTCGCGCATGCGTCGCCATGAAGTTGATCGCCTCGGGCGTCACCTTCTCGGCTGCAATCACGATGTCGCCCTCGTTCTCGCGATCCTCATCGTCCACGAGGATGATCATTTTGCCCTGGCGAAGGTCCTGCATCGCAAGCTCGACCCGTCGGATCGGATCGGGATGGAGGACCTCAAAGGACTCAGAAGCAGAATTTTCGAGGGGATTGGACATGACAGCTCCGATGAGGTGGCGTCCGACCGGAGACGTAACTCTCCCGCCAAGCAGCCAGGCCAGCCTCTCGGCTATGCTCCGGAATCTCGGAACCTGGAGAACCGTATGGTCCGCACGTTGATGGTGCTCGCGATGGCAACCGGCTGTTTCCTCGAAAGGAACGGGAACGGAACAGATACCCCCGATCCCGGCACGGCTGACCCCACTCAACCCACCGACAACCCGGATACCAACCCCGATCCTGACCCCACGAACCCCGATCCTGACCCCGATCCCGACCCCGCAGGCGTCATCGATGACCTGGCGTGGCAGCACAATGCCCATCACCTGGGGCCGTTCAGCGTCTACTGGACCCAAACCGAAGCTGCGACCGTGTTCGTCGAGTACCAGGTTGATGGCGCCTGGGAGCGGACCCGGGCCGTCGATGGATTGAAAGGCAACAACGAGGCGACGGTCATTGGCGTTCCCCTTGGAATGACCGCGGATTGGCGCGTTGTCATGGAAGATGGGTCGCTGACCGTCGATGCCGACAAGCCTCTCGTGGCGCGCCCCGCCGATCCCGACATGCCGATTGCCACGATCGATGTGAACGACGCCACGCTGTGGTCCGGCGACTACGTGCTCGTCTCGATCAATGAGACAGGCTGTGATTGGTGTGGCGGCGTCTATTGGCTCTTCATCATCGACCGGGCCGGCCGTCCGGTATGGGCCACCCGTACCGGGGGCACCGACCTTCGCGCCATCCTTTACGCCCAGATCTCGCAGTCGGGCGACAGCATCCTGTGGGACGAGATCCATTGGCGCGACCGCGAAGATTCCGAAGCCCATCGGACCTACCTCGATGAGCCGATCGAAGACATCGACATCCCAGGACATCACCACTCGATGCTCGAACTGCCGGACGGCACGATTGCGTGGGCGGCCGAGCTATCCAACGGAAGTGAAGGGCTGCTGGAACTCGCTCCCGGCGCCACCGCTCCGACCGAGGTGTGGTCTTGCTCCGATTGGAGCGTCGCGTTGCAGTGCTTTGGCGGTGGTTCCAACTCGATTTGGTACGACGCGGCCACCGATAGCTACGTCTACAGCTGGTGGTCGATGGAATCGGTGGTGGAAGTCGACCGCGCAAGCGGCACGTCAACCTGGTGGTCGCGCGGTCGCTTCAGCAACGACATGATCTTCGATGAGCCCGGTGAATACGGCTTCGAGCCCGATTCGTCCCGGTTCCGGTGGCAGCACGGCCTTGAAATCCTGCCCAACGGCAACCTGCTGGCCTCGACCGACGAAAACGGCACGACCTGGGTCCGCGAGTATGAGATCGACCGGACCGACGAAGTGCTGCGCGACGTTTGGGGCTTCAACTCCGGTGAGTACGCGCAGTACAACGGCGACACGCGCCGACTGCCTAACGGCAACACCCTGCACGGCTTGGGCGCGCGTTCTCAGCTCTACGAGGTCACCACGACGGGAACCGTCGCGTGGTGGGCCACATGGTCGCGCGACAAGATGCTGGGCCGCGCAGAGATCATCGACGACCTGTACGACCTGGTCGCTCCGTAAGCGGAACCGCGCCTAAGAGTCGCCGGACTCGCCGCCCCCGAGAAGCGCGGCGAGCTTCTGGTAGCCCTCCTTCAACTCATCGGTGACCTTCTGGACGGTGCTTTCCACCGTCTCACTCGCCACCGCAGCGGCCTGCTCGACATCGCGCTTAGCCTCTTCAAACCGGCTCTCGAGCTTGGCCCACTCGTCTTTGGCGTCCATGGACGCCAAGTGCATTTGCAACTTTAGGCGATCCCGCAGCTGCTCAAGTTCCTGCAAGGGAGATGGCTTATCGTCGGACATGGGTGCTCCTCCTTCGGATGGGCACCGAAAGGATAAGGACGCGGCAAGGGGTCGGAAACCCCGGGGGACCGTTGTCCATTCTCTTGTTGATCCTGTCATGCTTCAGCGGACCGACGACCATCACCGGGGCCGTCCCTGGGGTTGACCGACCGGCCACCCTCGAAGCCGAACTCCGCACGCACCTCAACGACCCAGATGCCAAGTATGTCAACCGCCTAGCCAAGGCCTCAAGCCCGTATTTGCGGGACCATGCCACGAATCCGGTCGACTGGTATGAGTGGGGTGACGAGCCTTTCGAGCGGGCCCGAGCCGAGAATCGACTGGTGTTTCTTTCGGTCGGCTACCACACCTGCCACTGGTGCCATGTGATGGCCGAGGAGTCGTTCGAGGACGACGAGATCGCAGGCGTGCTCAACACGCGCTTCGTCGCCATCAAGGTAGACCGTGAACAGCGGCCCGACCTCGATGAGGTTTACATGGGCGCCGTGCAGATGCTCTCGGGACGAGGAGGCTGGCCGCTGACCGCCATCCTCACTCCCGAGGGCGAACCTGTATTCGCGGCAACCTACCTGCCCCCGCGCGATGGCGACCGAGGGTCCCGCAAGGGTCTGCTCACCGTGCTGAACTATTTCGCTGAGGAGTGGGGAAAGGATCCCGAACGGCTGACAAAGGCGGCGGCGGCGATCACCGCGCGACTCGTCCAGGCGGCCAAACCAGCTCCTCCGGGCGACCTGCCGGGCCCCGATGCCATCGACCATGGGGTACAGGCCTTGCTCGACCGCTACGACCCCACGTACGGGGGCTTCGGCCGAGCTCCAAAGTTCCCCACCCCTTTGCGGTTGGATTTGCTCCTCGCCGAGGCGTGGCGTCGCAACGACCCGAAGCTTCGCAAGCCCGTTCACGCCACGCTGCGGCAGATGGCCCGGGGTGGCCTGCATGATGTGATCGGAGGCGGCTTTCACCGCTATGCGACGGACACCGCCTGGCGCGTCCCCCATTTCGAGAAGATGCTGTACGACAACGCACAGCTCCTCTCGACGTACGCCCGGGTCGCGGCCTTGACCGACGACCCCGAGCTGCGCTGGGTGGCGCGACGCACCGCGGCGTTCCTGGTGGACGAGCTGGCCACGCCCGAGGGCACCTTCATCGCGGCGCTGGACGCCGACAGCCTCACCGCACGGGGGCACCTCGAAGAAGGCGCGTTCTACACCTTCACCCCGTCCGAAGTCCGTGCGGCGCTGCCCGCGGCCAAAGCAACCCAAGCGCTCACCACCTTCAGCATCACGAAGCGCGGCAACTTGGACGGTCGTTCGGTTCCGGCGTTGGTCGAGGCTCCGGCTGCGCCATGGCAGGACGCTGAAGTCGATGCGCTACGCAACACCCTCAAGCAAGCTCGAGCCTCCCGCCCTTCTCCTGCCCGCGACGGGCAGGTCATCGTGGCGTGGAACGCATTGGCGATCTCGGGCCTGATCGATGCCGCCCGGAGCCTTGGCGAGTCCCGATGGCAGGACGCGGCCCTCACCGCAGCAGAAGCCCTCTTCAAGGGAGCCGACGACGAAGGCCATCGGTTGTCCCGGCTCGCCGCGGAGGGAAGCCCTCCTGCCGTCCTCGAGGATGAAGCCAATGCGGCCGTGGCGGCTCTTGATCTGTTCGGCGCCACCGCCGATCCACGCTGGCTTCGCGTGGCCCAAGCCCGGCTCGCCGTGATCGAGCGTCACTTCGCCGATCCAGCGGGAGGTTGGTTCCGTCCGGCGAACGACAGCTCCGACCTGCTTCGCCGACCCAAGCCCCAGTTTGAAGGCCCCGAGCCATCCGGGGCCGCCACGGCCATTGAGGCAGGACTGCGTATCGCCCATTTGACCGGCACCTCCACCGAGATCGCCGATCGGGCACTGCGGGCGTATGCCCTGATCTTTACCAGTTCCCCCATGGGCATGGGGGCCGTCCTGCAACAGGTCGTGCGACGCCACGACGCGGCCACCGAAGTGGTCGTCGTGTGGCCCGACCAGGCGGATCCCAAGCCGCTCCTCGACGTGCTGACCCACCATGATCTTCCCCACGCCGAGATGATTACGGCGCCGGCCAGCGCGATGGCCCGCGTCAAAGACGTACCGTGGGTCGAGGGCAAGGTTCCTCGCGACGACAAGCCTACGGCCTACGTCTGCACTGCGGGGGTCTGCGAGTTTCCCGTGACCACCGCAGATGGATTCGATCAGGCCTTGCGCAGGCTGGTTCCGTAAGACCCTACTCGGCGTCGATCGCCAACACGAATGGCCCGTAGTCGTCGTCGCCGTAGCCATCAACCTGCGCGATGACGGTCTGACCTGCCTCCAGCGTCACGGACACCCGAGACTGAAAGGTGATGCCGTTGTAGTCATCGTCACACGCCAACTCGGGTCCGTCGCAACTCTCGAGAACCACCAGGACCGTGTCGAACACGTTGGATGGGTCGTCGACGAGGTCGAATCGATAGGTACCGGCGGCGGGCGCGGTGAATCCAATGAGCATCTCTGGGCCATCCTCACCCTGGCCCGCTCGGCAAGACGGCCGCAGCCTATCGGTGTGTTCAGAGGTGTCGCCCGTGACCGTCTCGCTGACCTTGCCCTGCGCCCAGGCATCCACACAGTCGAACGAAGGAGTCGTGACCAACTCCCCCGTCTCGATGGGAACCGTGTCGACGGGAAGGACGGTGCCTTCCGGCGCCCGGTCGATCGCAGGCTCGGGGTCGTCGCCCGTCTGCGGACCACCGGAGAACTCGTCGGTCGACGTGACGTCGCAGCCAATGGCCAACCCGAGCATCCATGACAACCTGGTCATCGGCCCTCCGACGCGCTTCTTATCCGAGCGCAGAGACCGTGTCGGGCTATAGGCGTCGCTTCTTCGGCGTCGGCGGCGCGGGAGCGGGGTTCTCAGGGGCCGGTGGTGATGCCTCGGGTGCCGGCGGAGCCTCCGCTTGGGGTTCCGAACGCTCGGGCTCGGCATCGAATCCTGCGGCCCTCGCAAGCTGCTCGTTCGCCTTTCGCGCCGCTTCGCGGGCCCGTCCGACCAACTCTTCGGGGTCCGCCTCGAATTCATCGAACGACTTCTGCAGCTCGATGACCTTGCCTCGAGCGAGATTGGTCAACCTCTTGAAGATGCTCATCGCGACCTCACGGCGAGACGGGAGTGGGGGCGGACTGCGTAACCAGAGGCGGTGCACAGTCGTCGTAGGACATGGAGGCTTGGCCAGCGTCATTGCACGTGGTGTTGTCGACAAGGCACCGGTAGTACGGGCCCCAATCGACCCCCGACTGTACCCCGTCGCAGAAATTGTCGGGGTCGTAGCTAAGCCCCAAACAGGACTCGAGCCCGTTCATGTGAGCCACGTAGTCGCGGCACAGGTTGACGTCTCCGACGGTCCCGCCCGAGCCTGTAAGGCTCGAGAGCATGTCGCAACCCGCCAGCGGAAGCCCCCCAATCACGAGGAGGCGAAGAGCAGAGGTCATGCCGTCCTGTACTGTTTTGACGGGTCCCCCGCACCTCATGGCACCTCCGGAACCGTCTCGACCACCATGGCATCCTCGTTGACCTCAGCCGCAGGATTTCCTCCGATCGGGGGCCCTTCGGCAGGCAGGGTCTCGATGCTCGACCGGGCCTCGGCAAGTTCGGCTTCCCGGGCGGCAAGGGCCTCGAGCGCTTGGTCACGAGCGATCCGCATGGCCTCGAACTCCGCTTCGAGCAATCCAAGACGGGCCTCCATGTCGGCCAGCCGTGCGGTCGTGTCGGCGAGGGAGGCACGCAGGACCCCGCCTTCGGCTTGCAATCCTTCCACGGTGAGGTTCGCAGCTTCGAGGTCGGCAAGCGCTTCGTCTCGAAGCAACCTCAATTCTTCGAGGGAAGCGGTCAACGCAGCACTCTGCTCCTCCGCCGCTCGCCGTTGTTCCAGCTCCACTCGATAGCGGCGTTCCGCGGCGGACTCGGAAAGCAGCGCCTGTTGGTGGGCGCGCTCAGCATCTTTCAGGTCCGCTTGCGTGTCCGCGAGCTGCGTCGCTGCCTCGGCCACTTCATCCTCGAAGTCGGAGACCTGTTTGCGGTAGTCGCCCATGGTCACACGAGCTTCATCGATGTCAGCGGTCAGGTCCCTTCGACGCTGCTCGAGAAACCCCACGGCGGCACCGAATGCCACCAAGGTGACGAGCAACAGGCCGACCGTCACCGCAGCGGTGCGATGGCGAGCCACGAACAGCCCCACCCTGAGGAGCGGGGCCGTGCCGTCGACCGCCGTCGCATAGCCGTTGAGCCAGGCTTCGAGGTCTTGAGCCAACGCCACCGCTGTGGGGTAGCGGCGCCTTGGGGTGCGATGCATCGCGCGTTCGACGATGCGGGCCAAGCGGCGAGGGACGCGGGCCCGCCGGCGCAGGCGAACCGGCGGCCCCCGCTTCACCTGGGCCAGCACATCGAGCGCAGGCACTCGGGCGCTCTCGGCCGCCAGATAAGGGTGGTCACCCACAATCAGCGCGTAGAGGGTGGCGCCCAACGCATACACATCGGTGGTGCGACTTGGGGGCTCCCCGCGGGCCTGCTCGGGAGGCATGTAGGCGGGCGTCCCGACAATGGCCCCCTTTCCGACATCCGTCTGGACGGTGACCGTCCGGTTCGCCGCCGTGCCCGCCGTAGGCGCCGGGTAGACCTGATCTGCAGCCAGACCAAAGTCGGTCACTTTGGCGCGACGGCTGACCGGGGTGAGCAGGATGTTGCCGGGCTTAAGGTCCCGATGCAGAACCCCGATGCGGTGTGCTGCCTCGACCCCCCGGGCGGCCTCCGCCACGACCCGCACCTTCTCCGCCAACGACTGCAACGTCACTTCGGACAGACTCTGTCCCGTCGTCAGCGCTTCCGAGCCATCATCCGTGGGCTCATACTCAGCGCACAACTCCATCTCGATGAACGGGGGACCACCGGGAACGCGTCCGGCCGTCTTGATGCGAACCACATGGTCGCTAATGATCGAGGATGCAGCGCGTGCTTCGTGGAGAACGACCTGTAGCGCACCATCGCCCCGAACGTTCTCGGGATGCAGGAGCTTGAGGGCCGTGAACGCGCGGAGGTGCGTATCCCAAGCCTGCCAGACGCTCGCCGTGGCGCCTTCGCCCAGCTTGCGCTCGAGCCGGTACGGTCCAAGCATCGTGCCCGTTGCGATGGCAACCGGACGCTCCATTTCCGCCTCCGCCGACAACAATGCGCGCACCTGGGCCTCGGCCGCGGGGTCGCCTTTGCAGCGTTCGACGATCGCGTGCTCCCGTTCTTCGATTGGGAGTTCGGAAAGCTCCTGAAACAGCTCGTCGACGTACAAGCTCACGAGGATCCCTCGTCGAGTCGGGCCGCGAGCCACGCCTTCACAAAGCGCACATCGCTGCCCACCGTGGATTTTGGGATGCCCGTGAGCGAAGCGATCTCGGACTCCGACAGCCCACCGTACAGCGCAAACCGAGCCAGCCGCGCCTTACGCGCCCCGTTGCGAATGCGCTCCGTCGTGACCTCGAGTTCATCGAGGAGGGCATCCACCGCGAGCAGGGTTTCCGGCTGTTCATGCGACAGGCCAGGAATATCCTGGAGTTCTACTCGAATCCCCGAAGTCGGCCGTTTGGCGGCACGTCGACGACGGGCGTGGTCCACGAGCTCTCGGCGCATCTGGGTCACCGCTAAGGCGACCACCTTCTCGGGTTCGTTCTCCGCGACCTCCCGCAGATCGCCCGACAGGAGACGAATCCAGGCTTGATGGACCAACTCCATCGACTCGAGCGTGTGCGCATAGGGTTCGCGACGAAGCAACGCACGTGCGACCACGCGCAGCTCATCGTAGATCGAACGCAGGTTGCTCCCATCATCGCTCATGCTCGGCTCGTATCTCGCAAGATCGTTTGGGTCGGCGAGCCGTCGTTTGCGCTGATACACGCGAGACCTCGGGAGGTTCGAATGAAGTCCCTTTTGATTGCGACGGCCCTCGTGCTTGCCTTGCCCGCATGCAAGAAGACGGCCCCCGAAGCGGCGGCGACGCTCACCACGCCACCCCCCACCGCCACGACAAAACCCGTCGACGAGCAGGCCGCAGCAAACCAGCTCGTCGAAAATTTCCAACGCGTGTTCTTCGAAACCGACAGCTCACGCCTCGACACCGGCAGTCAGGACGCCCTTCGGGCCAATGCTCGAATCCTCGAAGCGTTCCCGCGCATCGAAATCGAGGTGCAGGGACACGCCGATGAACGCGGAACCATCGACTACAACCTGGCCCTGGGTCAACGCCGCGGCGAGTCCGTCGTCGACTTCCTGCGTCGTGAGGGCGTGGCGCCGTCGCGGCTCAAGATTGTGAGCTACGGTGAAGAACGTCCGCTGGATCGCTCCAACGGCACCTCGGCGTGGGCCAAGAATCGACGAGCCGAGTTCCGGGTCCTGACGGGCGACGCCCAGGTCGCAGGCACGGTCACGACGTCGGGACGACCGGTCGGCGGGCCGTAATCACAATCGCCGGAGGGAGGTTCCGCCACGTGACCTCGCTCCGCTCTACCTCGTCGAACTGCTGGTGGAGCATCTCTTCAAAGCGGCGAAAGCCCGGCAGCACGACGCTGTGGACATAACTGAACGTCACCAGCACCCCGTTGGGTCGAAGCACGCCCAAGATTCCGTCGAGTTCGCGCTTCTGGTCGGACAGTCGCCACGCCGCCCATGGCAGGCTGCTCACGACCCGGTCCACGGAACCCGGTCCGAGAAGCTTCGGCAATTGCCGCGCCGGAGCTTCCGCGAGGTCCTGCTCGGGAAAGCGTGTGCGCAACGTCTGGATGAACGGCGGATGGGGTTCGAGCACCAGCTCCAGCGGCGTGACTTCGAGCAGCGCTTGAGTCACCACACCGGTGCCTGCTCCAACTTCCACCACCCGGTGGTCAGGAAGCAGGTCGGCCCGCTCTACCATCGCGTCTGCGAGTTCCGAACTGGAAGGTGCCACTGCCCCGATCCTACGCGGTCGTTGAAGGAACTGGAAGAGGAACGAGAAGAATTCCGTCACTGCACGCCGGAACGACACGTCACATGAAGGGCGAATGCGCCCTCTTCGTCATCTCTGCCTTCCACAACCACAAACCAGGGTCGAGCCGCCCCTTGATTCACGATGTCGATGTGCTCCCGAGCGGTGCCCTTTCGCACGCTCGCTTCGCACTTGCGCGTGACCGAACCTGGCTCGGGGGCAGGTGTCTTCGGAGCCTCCGGGGAATGCGAACAGGCTTAGGTCGGCACAGGGACTGTCGAGCCAGACCTCGTAGTGCCATTCACCTTCGGGCAGATCGAGGCGATATACGCGCTCGTCGCCTCCATCGTGGTTGGTGGTGAACGGCGTGCAGAACTTTTGCTCGTAGAAGCGGGAGTCGTACAACTCGACGCCTCCCCGCGTGTGGCCGATCATGGCTTGATCGCAAGTCAGGATGCCCGAAAGGCAATCTGGGCCTGTCACGGGCCCTCCGTCGACGAGCTGGTCACACTGTGCGCTTGTGACCGCCGCCTTCGGACCCGGCAGGAATGTACGAGCCCCGGTTCGGGCAATCGGTCCTGGTTTTTCGACATCCACCCCATTCTCGAATTCGAGCGGCGCACAGCAAGCCGCGAGATAGTAAAGCCAGGACCACCACATCCGTCACCTCACCCGGGAACGTTCATCTACGTCGCCCACCCACGGCCTGGTAACGGAAACGTGATGATGTTGAACGCGGAAGGAGTCTGGGTCTGGCATACTTCGCCCCATTCGGAGTGGACCCATGGTTCGACGTTCGCGTGGCGCAGCGGCCCTCGAGTTTGTCTTGATCCTCCCCTTCCTCCTTTTGCTGATGGCGGGAATGGTGGACGGTGCGCTGTTCTTTTCCAACGCACAGCGCGCGCTGCTGGCGGCCTCGGCGGGTGCCCGTGCGGGGGCGACGACCGAGGAGCAGTCGCCAATCGATGGGTCTGAGATCGTCAACGCGGCCACCCAGGCGGCAACCGACCAACTCAACCGCGGGGCGGTGGTCCCGGCCCTCCATTCGGTCCGCGTCGAATGGCTCGACCGAGGAGGCCACACCTACGTCATCGTCACCGTGGAGGTCGAAAGCCAGCGCCTGTTCCCTTCGCTGACCCCCTTTCCCGATCGGGTCAGTCGGCGGGTGGCGATGATGACCGTCGAGCAGCTCCCGTAGGAGGAGGACCAGGATCCGTCTGGATCCTGGCCACCACGCCCTCGGTACAGACCCCAGGCGCCCTTGACGTGGGGATCCTCCACATCCATGACGTCGAGCGCCCGGTCCTGGCCGCCGATTGGGTCGGGCATCGACGGCGAGGTTGCGCCGGAACCGCGCGGTGTTCCTCCAACGCCCTTGTCGGAACCCCAGGGGTGGACGTCGACTCGTGCAGCTCGACGTCCTGACAAGTCGTCACGCTTCAGCGGTCCCGGGTACGACCTGGCGTCAACGTGTCGCGAGACCGTTCCACACCGCCTTGGCAGGGCCGTCCTCCGGCTGGAATGAGAACTGCACGTGCCGCGCCCGGAGGTGGCCCATGTGGGGATTCGTGCTGGGGTGGGTCTTGGGATGCGACATCGCAGGCCCGTTGGGCCCGGGAATCGGTTCGGAGGAACTGCTTGCGGGCCTCGTCGACCTCAGTCAAGAACTCGAGGCACTCGAGCGCAGGGTCGAAGCCCTCGATGCAGCCCCTCCGGCGGAGGCGGTGCCGCTTGATGGCTGCCTCCCCTGGTCCAGAATGACCGAGTTGCTCGATGAAGCGACCCTTCGGCCCCGCCGGCCGTTCGGAGCGTTCGACGGACTCGTCCTCGTCGCGGACGGAAACCTGGCGGAGGTGCTCGGTTTGTTGCCGGGCGACCGCCTCATGTCTGTTCAAGGGTGGACCATGGCCACCGAGCGGGACCGTGCCCGCCTCCGCCGCGGGTTCGAACTCGACCCGCCCTCGCTCGTCACGCTCGAAATCCGCCGTCGCCGACCGGGAGATCGAAACGTCGATGACGCGTATGTGCTGACCTACCGCCTGGTGGAGGAGCTGGAGGACTGCCTCAATACGGGTGGGTCTGCACCCGAGGGTCGGCCGGGGCTGGAGTGAGCCGGGCCTGCACCGCCATCGTCGCCTCAAGACGCTTCACGTCGCTCACGAGACGCTGATGCTGACGAGCTTCGTGGGGAAGCAGGGGCGCCGACCGTCCTAGGACGAGCAGGGCCAGGTGGGCACACAGCGCAAAGAGCAAGCCACACACCGCCAACATGGCCAATGCAATCGGCAACGGAATGACTGCGGCCGCTTCGAGGCGAGACACGATCACCGCGAAGTCCCGCTCAATCAAGCTGACGAGCATCACCCCAATCGCTGCGACCCCGAACACGATCGTCGAAAAGAGCGAGAGCGACCGCAACAGCAGGAACGGGTGGAAAGGCCGAGTGCTACGCAACCGTTCGATGACCCGCCGGTTGAGCGTTTGCCGCTCGAATTTCTCGAGCTTGTCCCGAGCGACCGCAAGTTGCGGCGCCAAATCCTGCCTCTCCTGCCACGTGAGCATCCGCCGGCTCCCCACGGACCGAGGATGGGAATGGTCCGCGTGCTCAGCGAGTCTAGCGCCGGCGCAACGTCGTCGCGAGTTCTCACGGTTTCTTCGAATCGCAGTCCGTGATGTAGCCCAGATCACAGAGGAGCTTGGCTTCCGCCTCCGCGGCGGCCGCTCCGGGGCCAATGCCCATTCGATCGGCTTCCGTAGGAGGAGGCACGAGTACCGTCCCCGGTTGCACCACGATGCTCGTGTCGCCCGTCGTCCACTGCGGGGCCCGCGCGTTCGAGGACCAAGGCACAGCCGCGCCATCGACGAGCAGGGTGGTGGCATTCGGTAGCGGGGCAGACTCGTCGAACAAGACGATGAGCACACCTTGGGGGTCCTCACCGGGGGTGAACGTGAGACCTTGGCCATCGTCGGCCAAGACCACCTCCCCGACCGTCGCCGGCAACCGCGTGGGCACCTCACCCCATTCCACGTTGGCCCGATGGTCGATCAACGTCTCCGGGTCGAGAACTTGGGCCACCCGAGCCACGCCGGGCCACGTCAGCGTGAACGCTGGAGCCTTGCGAAGTCGGACCCGAAACCCTGGACCCACCGGGATCTGGTGCGCGTGGCTGAGGTGCGCCCGATAGGGCTCAAGGTCTCGACCGGCGGCCAGATTGGTGCGTTCGCCGGGGTCGCGGTCCAGGTTGAACAGTTCTTCGTCACCTGACCCGGTATAGAGCACGTACTTGTGGCCTTCCACGACCACGCCCCAGCGCTCCTTACGGTACTGAACGTGGGCGATGGGAAGTCCTCGGCCTGGGAGATCGTCTGGCGTCGCGCCCAACAACACGGGCACGAGCGAACGTCCGTGCACGGGGGGAATCTCCGTAATGCCCAGAAGGTCGTAGACCGTTGGCGCGAGATCGATAAGCGACGCGGGGACCGGAAAACGCGCGCCCTTCGGAAGACCACCCCGGGGTCGAAACGCCAACAACGCGCGGGTCACTTCATCGTAGAGCGTATGGTTGTGCTCGAATCCGTCGTGGTCCCAGAACTCTTCGCCATGATCGGTGTGAATGACGACCAAGGTCCGGCCTGGCATCGCATCCAGCCGCTCGAACAATCGGCCCAAATGCACCGAGGTGAAGGCGAGTTCGCCTTCGTGCAAGGCTTCCAGGTGGGCCTTTCGCTGGGCGGTGAGACTGCCATCCCGCATCCAGCCGATGATTTGACCGCGGGTCGCACGGTCCGGAAGGGCGGGGTCTGGGTCGGTGACGAAGCGGTTCTTGAACGGTTCCGGCGCGTCGTAGCGCAGGTGTGGGTCCATCAGGTGCAAGAAGAGGAACGCGTCGCGATCGACATGGTCCTCCAACCAGCCGAGCGCGCGGTCGACTTGCGTGTCGGCCAACGCCGTCCCCTCGAACCGCCAGCTGTCGTACCCATCCGAAAACCCAAACCGCGGCTGCAGATGGACATTGGCGACAAACGCACCCGTGGCAAACCCATGGTTCGACAGCGTGGCTCCGAGGCTCGGAGCCCCGACCGCTTCGAGGGGTCGCAGGCCCGTGGTTGCCGATCGGAAGGCTGGGCGCGTCCGGGGCGCCACCGACCAGGTTCGGTCAAACACCGCCGCGGTTCCGAGCACCGCATCCAACTCGGGCGTGGTGGGACGGTCGTAGCCAAAGAACGACAGGTGGTCCGGGCGCGTCGTGTCGATGCCCACGACCACCACCCGTCGGACATCCCCGTCAGGCGGCCCCCAAACCGTGGGAGCACCAAAGAACACCCAGTCGAATCGGGAGGTCGGCCCGGGATCCGTGGCGAGTCGCAGCGTGACGGACTGTCCGGCGAATGGCGTGAGATCTGCTTCGAAGCGCTGAAATGATGGCCCAGGCTTGACTTCGATCCGCCCCAGTTCGATTTCAGCCCCCGCGTCCACCACGGCCAACACCGCAACCGCCCCATCGGACCGCACTCCGGGCACCGGCGGGGGAGCCATGGCAACGTGGGTCCGAAACGTCACCGGGCCTTTGGGCAAGGTCAACGACCACTCCGCCACCCCAGGCGCAGGCAGGCGCAGGCCCGATCGGGTGTGAGTGCCCAAGGTGAGGTCACCCCGGGCGTGGGCCATTAGGTCGCCCGATGCGGCCTTGGGATCCCATTGGCGAAGCGTCTTGACGACGCCGGGGTAGGCCAATCGGACTTCGGAAGGCGCGGACGGCAAAGCCAGAAGTAGATTCTTGCCCCCGATCCGCCAGGTCGCCCGGCGCGCGGCTGCGGCAGGCACCCGGCTGAAGGGCACGACCACGCCATCGACCTTCACCGACATCCCTGCGGGCCGAAACACCCGATCGTTGCGCTTCAGGGAAAACGGCAAATGAGCTCTGTAAACCTCCAAATTGCGCCGCACGTTTCGTGGGTTCGGCAACGGCTCGAACGTCAGAACAAACGAATCGTTGGCCGCGTCCAAACGGGCCGGGAGGTTGAGCGGAGGCCAGCTCATCGTGCCATCGAGCCGATGCAGCAGGCTTGGGGTGGAATGTCCCGCTCGCAAATCAGGAAATCCACTCGGCGTGCCTTCCGTGAGTCGAAACGGAACGTGAGCCGTGGGCGCCTCGGGAGGCACCACGGGGTCCTGACAGGTGCAGGACCACGCCAACAGCAACGAGAGCAGGACGACCTCCGAAATGCCCGCCAGACAAATCCGGCGTCTCGGAGACTACATCGCCTGGTCAAGCTCTCGCTGGATGAGCTCCACGAAGACGTCCTCGGGAGGCACGCCGAAGACGGGGATCCCGTTGACGAAGAACGCGGGGGTCCCGTTCACCCCGGCCCGCACCGCCGCCGTCTCATCGTTGCGCACCGTGTTGACGTGCCGATCACTCGAGAGGCAGGATCCGAAGTCTTCATCGGAGAGGCCAAGCTCGGCCGCAAGGCCCTTGAAGTCATCGTCTGTCCAGGCCTTCTGGTCCGCGAACAACTTGTCGTGGTACTCCCAGAATTTACCCTGCTCGTTCGCACATTCCGCGGCTTGGGCGGCCCTCGCGGCCTGAGGGTGCCGCGGGAGGGGGAGGTGACGGAACACGACCGAAAGCTTATCGCCAAACTTAGCTTTTAAGCTATCGACGATCGGAGCGGCCTGCTGGCAGGCCGGGCACTGGAAATCCGAGAACTCGATGACCTGAACTTTCGCCGACTCCTTGCCCCATCGAGGGCTCGTTCCAGCCTCAACGGGCATGCGGAACATCGTCGTCTGCCGCACCACCTTGCTCTCTTCCTCGAGCTGAGCCACGTACTGGCGAAACAACGGGCCACGTTGCTGATCTTTTAGGAACTCGGCAAGCTGTGGTTTGACCGCCTCGAGCGTGTCTTCCATCTGAGCTGCGTTCTCGGAGTACAGCGCCTCGATCTCCGCATCCGTGGGTTCGTCGACCTTGTCGTCGACCTCGCGCTTGATGATGTCTTCAATCGCAAGTCCCTGTTCATCGGACTTAGCCTCGAGCAGTCGCTCCACGATCATGGAATCAATGGCGTTTTGCAGACGGTTCGCGGCTTCGACCTGCGCCTCGACGATTTGTGGGCCGGCGTATTCCAGTAGTTCTTCGCAGGTGATCGGCCGCCCATCGATCTCCGCGACCACCGCAGGCATCCCCGGCATGCAGCTCGACGCCGCCTCGGCCGCGGACTCCGTCGTTGAGGGGTTCTTCGGGGTCACGCAGGCCAGCACGGCCCATCCCACAAGTCCGATCACGGTGTCTCCTCCTGCACCGGCGGCGGGGCCGGTGGCCATCGTCCTGCTTCGTCACGCGTGTACCGCACGACCAGTTGCAGGCTGCGTCCATAGCTCTGCACGCCGCCGGCCACCCCATTCGCTCGCAGATAGGCGTCATTGACCGCCCGAGAGACGTTGCCCACCGGACCTTCGAAGCCCGTCCAAAACGCGTAGGCATCGTTGACATCCCGCTGCACACCGGGCAGACGCCGTCGGATCTCTCGGCCGAAGGCGATAGGGTCAGTGTTCTCGAGGGCCCTGAGCACCTGCCGTTGCGCGAACAAGTAGCCTCCGTATTGGACGAAGGGGTCGTCGCTATAGATGCAAGCGAGGAAGCCATAGAAATTGGCCTCGTTCTCGCTAGCCACGAAGCGTTGATGGGCCTTCTCGTGGGCCATCGTAAACACCTGCTGCCATTCGGGTGGCCCCGTGTTCACGTTCGCCTCGGCGGTAAAAGGGAAATAGAACCCTGCGATCCGAAGCCAGCTCGTCACGGGCCAAAACAGCTGGCGCTTGGCCAGACCTCGCGAACGTCCGAGGTCGGGATGCAGTTCATGGGCGACTTGTAGGGCGCTAAATCCGCGATCGACCGCCGCATCGATCTCCGGCCAAGGCCGGGGGGCTGCCGTAGGCACGAAGTTGTCCGGAGCGAGGTGAAGCAAGAGGTACCGCTCGTTCACCTCGTCAACGAGGCTTCGCGCAAGCCGAGCCAGCTCCTCGGCCTCGATCGATGCATGGGGGCGCTTATCCCAACCCCAACGCGCCTCCACGGGAGGCCTGGCGTACGAAAGTCCCCATACCAACAGGAACACGTCCGCCACCGTCAACGCGACTCCGATCCCGAGGAGGGCGGTACGAAGCACTTGGCGCACCGAAGGCCAGCCTCGACGCCAAAGGCCACGGATGAGCACTCCCAACCCGACGAGGACGCCGATGATGAGTCCGACCACGACGAATTCGGCCACCGAAAATGGCAACCCACGCGTGATCAGGTTGGGTAGACCCGCAAGCCAGGGCCCCACGCCATGGACGAACCACGCCTCGACCCTCGCCTCGTCCTGGGCAAAGGCACTCAGGGCCGCGAATCCCCCTGCCGCCAGGGCGACGAAGATGGCGATGCGACGGTCGGGCCGTGGTGGTGGAGGGTCGAGGGTGACGATGCGGACTGGCGTAATGTCCACGACGACGACGTCAACCCGGGGATGAGGCAGGAAGCGTCACGACGAATCGGGTTCCCACCCCCAGCTCGCTCTGGACGTCGATCGCACCCCCCATCTGATGGACGTACTGCGCGGCGATGGCCAATCCGAGCCCGGTCCCCCCGTAGCGATCCGCGTCCCCGTGTACTTGTTCGAACGGTTCGAACACGCGAGCCAGCGTTTCCTTGGACATGCCAATCCCCGAGTCCGCCACCGCGATGGCGATGTCTCGACCAATCCGGCCTACCTCGAGCCGAACTTCCCCACGCTCGGTGAACTTCGCAGCGTTGCCGATGAGGTTCGTGAGGACCTGGCGCAACCGTCGGCCGTCGGCATAAACCCAGATCTCATCAGGGCAATGGACCACCCAGCGATTTCCGTGTTCGGCCATCAAAGGTCGCGCAAGGTCATCGATCTCGTGGATTAAGGGCGGCAGATTCACCGGCTGCTGACCGACTTCGCTGTGGCCCCGCTCGGCCTTGGCCAGATCGAGCACGTCGTTGACGATCGACAGCACGTGGGTGGCCGAGGTGTGGACTCGCGACAGATCGGAGAGCACCTCGTCGGTCGACATCGAGGCGTGCTCCTCCCGAAGCAGTTCGACGTAGCCAAGGATCGCATTGAGCGGCGTTCGCAATTCGTGGCTCATTTGTGCGTAGAACGTCGTCCGGGCGTCGACCGTGGCCCGAATCTGACGGTATTCCTCTTCAAACCGTCGACGGTCGCGAAGCCGTTGGGCCGACCAGAGCATCGCCTCACGAACCGCACCGAGGCGCCCCACCGCACCGGAAGGAAACCCGTCGGACTGAACGAGCTCGAATCCCCCGAGTCGCGAGGACTCCCCCACGGCAAGCCACAACCGATGTCCCGCGGAGGCAGTTTCGCCGGTCTGCCAAAGGACCGAGCCGCCGTGACCCGACAACACGGGCGCCCAGGTGTGGACCGCTCGGGGCTCGGCATCTCGTGGGGACCACCGCCAGGCCGGGGGACCCGTCCAATCGGCGAACCGCCAGCCGAACGTCGCGGTGGCCCGAGGCGCTACCGATCGGACCGCTTGCAAGCCCGCCCGGCCGAGTTCCTCAAGCGTCGAGGCGACGAACAACGGTCGGACCACCCCAAACGCGAGATCGGTGCGGCTCGCCTTTGACGAAGGGTCCAGTACCGGCGCCCCAGAATCGGCCATGTTCGAAGCGTAGCCACGTTCTGGGAATCGCGGGTCGATCGCAGGTCGTCATGCGTCCTGGAAAAACAACGTCACCGACCCTACTTGGAGCGTTTGCCCGTCCGTCAGCACGTGTTCGGTAATGCGTTGACCGTCGACCCATGTACCCGCGACGCTACCGAGATCGCGCAAAACGAAGCCCGATCCGTCCGACTGGACCTCACAGTGATTGCGGGACACCCGACCATCGAATTCGATTTGGATGGTGTTGTCGTCGGCACGACCGATGCGCACCGGATCGTCGAGTCCACACACTTGATCGCCTGTGTCTGGGTCGAAGAAGATGATCGTCGCACCGGTGGCCCCGCCTTTGCGATGAAAGGTCACCCGCACGGCCGGCCCTGCGCTTTCATCGTCGGCGTCGTCGGGCACGAACGTGGGTTCTTCGGGCAAAATCCAAGGACGGTTGGCCGCGATATTCAACGTCCGGGCGATGTCGTCAATGACCTTCGCCTCGCTCGCCTCGATGGCCCCAAATCCAAAGAAGCCACCTGCCGCCAGGGCCACCTCGCGAGACAAGGTCACCACATCGTGGCATGGCGCACCAGCCAGGTTGTAGCGGCAGAGCGCGGCCAGGACCTGGCGCCCCCGATCCACGAACTCGGTGTCAGGGGGGCTCGCAAGCCAGCCATCGAGCATGGTGAGTCCGGCGGCATCCAGCCCGTAGCGGGTCTTCGCCGCCTCAAGAATGACCGCCCGTTCGCCGTCTTGGATGGCTCCGTCTGCCCAAGCCACTTCGACGAGAGGCAACAAGGCGATCACCCGTGCCGATGCCCGTTGGATCCCCATGTGCGCCAGCTCTTGCTCGAGTTCTGTCTCGGTCATCGCGGCTCCAGACCCCACCCAGGACGATGGCACCACATTACCCGGATGCGAGGAGGTTTCATGGTTCGCTCTTTTGGAGTCGCTGCCTTTGGACTGCTCATCACGGGGGGGCTGATGACCGCTTGCGCCCCTCGCCCCGGAGCTCCCGCCACTCCCGATCCAGGAACCCCTACGGCTACAGGTCCTACCGCCCCCACGCCGGCCCCCCAAGGCCCGGCGGAGGCCTCCGTGACCGAGGTCGCCGTTACCGGTGAGGCAGGGGCCTACACGTTTGCCGTGACCATCGCGAGTGATGAGACCGGCTGCGAGCAGTACGCAGACTGGTGGGAAGTGGTCACTGCCGAGGACGAAGGGCTGGTTTACCGGCGCATCCTCACGCACTCGCACCCCAACGAGCAGCCCTTCACGCGCTCCGGCGGGCCGGTCGACGTCGCGGCCGACACCGAGCTGTTGGTGCGCGCCCACCTCAACCCCTCGGGCTACCAAGGCTCGGCGCTTCGCGGCACCGTGGCGGATGGCTTTGCCACCGAGGTCGCAGCTGACGCTCTCGGAACCAGCCTCGAGACGTCGCCTCCGCAGCCTGACGGATGTTTGTTCTGACCGCTGTGAACGTTACGGAGCCCGCTGCGGAGGGCGTGTGGGCCGACCGATGGAAGAGGTGGAGTTCGGTCGAGAGACCGAGGTGGTGCTGATCCCCGACGGGTATCGGCAACTCATGCCCGAGGGCACGCGCGGCTGGATCACACAAGTGCTTGGCGGGAACTACACGATCCAGCTCGACACGGGACGGCTGGTTCGCGTGTCGTCCGACGATGCCGACGCGATCGGAAAGAGCGATGAAGTCACGGCGCGCCCCGTACACGACCCGAACGCTCCCCTCGACGATGAGATGGTCTGGGATGCGCTCCGGCAGTGCTACGACCCCGAGATTCCGCTCAACATCGTCGAGTTGGGCCTCATCTATGACCTCGATTTGGAAAAGACCGAGGAAGGCCACGATGTGCGCATCGCCATGACGTTGACGGCGCCAGGGTGCGGAATGGGCCAGATCCTCGCTGACGATGTCGAGGCCCGCGTGAAGGCCTTGCCGGGCGTGCAAACGGTTCGCGTAGAGCTGACCTTCGACCCGCCGTGGAGTCCTGAGCGCATGAGCGAGGAAGGGCGTCTCGAGCTCGGCATGTTCTACTGAGGGCTCCCTTCGGAGTTCCTCACGATGACAACGCTTCCGCCGTTGCTCGACGGCTACCTCGATGATTCGCACCGCGCGTTTGCCGAGTCCTGCCGACGCTTCGCAACCGAGCAGATCGAACCCCACGCAGAAGCCTGGGAAGAAGCTGGAGAGTTTCCCCGTGAACTCTACCGCCAGGCCGCCGAGGCCGGCGTGCTTGCCCCCACCTACGACGAGGCGTTGGGAGGCGGAGGGGGCGACGTATTCCATGGTGTTGTGGCGGGGACGGAACTGCTTCGGGGAGGAAGCACCGGGGTTGCCGTAGGGCTCGGCTCGCTGCAAATCGCCATCCCGCCTGTGCTCATGCTCGGCAATGACGACCAACTCGATCGCTTCGTCCGACCTGTTCTCGCGGGAGAACGCATCGCGGCCCTGGCCATCACCGAACCCGACACCGGATCGGACGTCGCCTCCATTCGCACACGGGCCCGCCGAGATGGCGACGACTACATCATCTCGGGTGCCAAGACCTACATCACAAGCGGGGTTCGCGCCGACGTCGTGGTGCTGCTGGCGCGGACCGGGGACGACCCGCACGGCGGGCTCACCTTCTTCGTCGTCGAAAAGGGCATGCCCGGATTCACGGTGTCTCGTGCCCTACGCAAGACGGGCTGGTGGGCCAGCGACACCGCCGAACTTGCCTTCGACGAGGTTCGGGTGCCCCTGGCGAATCGCCTTGGCGCCGAAGGGACGGGCTTTCCAACGTTGATGAAGGACTTCGAGTCCGAGCGGCTCATGCTTGCGGTCAACGGTACCGCGCTCGCCACATTGTCCCTCGAACACGCGCTCGCCTACGCCAAGCAGCGCGAAGCGTTTGGCCGTCCCATCGCCAAGTTCCAGGTCATCCGCCACAAGCTCGCCGACATGCGCACCCAGGTCGCGAGCGCCCAAGCCCTGACCTTCGCCGTCGCCGATCAAATGCGGAAGGGCCTGCCCTGCATCGATCAGGTCGCCATGGCCAAGAACCACGCAAGCACGGTCGCACGGGAAGTTTGCTGGCAGGCCGTACAGATCTTCGGAGGCATGGGCTACATGCGCGAGACCGTCGTGGAGCGGTTCGCCCGCGATGCCCGGCTGCTGCCCATTGGGGGCGGCACGCAAGAAGTGATGAACGAGATCATCTGGCGCTTTGCGCTCGAGGGATAACGATGCGGAGCAGCGCCATCACCCATCCTGGACCAACCGGTTCGGTACCTGCCTACTGGATCGGACGGTTGTGGATGAACGTCTTTGGTTGGGACGTTGAGGAGCCCGGCCCCCAGGTGCCAAAGGGCATCATCATCGCCACCCCCCACACCTCGAACTGGGACCTGCCCCACATGCTTGCGGCCGCCTTTGTGTACCGCATCGAGGTCAAGTGGCTGGGCAAGCACACGCTGTTCCAGGGACCCTTCGGCTGGTTCTTCACCTGGCTCGGGGGCGTGCCCGTCGACCGCACGGCGCCCAAGGGGCTGGTGGGCCAGGTCGCCGACCGACTCACCGAAGCCTCAAAGCTCCTCATCGCGGTTCCGCCCAGTGGAACTCGGGAAAAACGAGATGCTTGGAAGTCAGGATTCTACTGGATCGCTCATACTGCCCAGGTTCCCGTGATTTGCGGCTACCTCGACTACACTCGGCGCCGGGCCAATTTGGGCTACACGTTCGTCCCCACCGGTGACGTGAAGGCCGACATGGACAAGGTCCGGGCGTTCTACGAAGGGGTTGAGGGCAAGTTTCCCGAGCTTCACACCGAGATTCGCCTCAAGGAAGAGGACGATCCAAGCCGACTACCAGACGCGGCGAAGCGCGCCGAGGCCGAGCCGCAGTCCGAATAGCCAGTCGGAGCGCGCGTCACGTGTCGGTTGCGCCCCCATCCGGCGAGCCACTTCGAATCGGAAGCCCCCCTGCCCAAATCCGGCCCCCACAAAGGTGTCGATCTGATCGTCTGCGAAGGGTGCGGACGCTTCTTCGACCCGAAACCAAGTTCGGCGCCAGCCCGCGGCCGCAAATGCATCGACGGCAAAACGGCCGATCGGTTGGCGGAGTCCGAGTCGCGCCAACACGGGAATCGACTCGGTGACGCCATCCAAGAGGGCTCCGGTACGGGGAGCGAGCGGCGCACCACCTTGAACGCCAAAAACCAGTCGCTCTCGCCAATTGACTTCGAGTTCCAACCCCACGACGGTGCGTTCCGTGGTCCAAACCGATGGCGAGAGCGCGGCCATCCCTCCCAACGCCGTTCGACGAGGTGTCTCGCGCAGGTGTTGGAGGGCTTCGGCGCGTCCCGCGAACCCGATGGCATCCCCAATCCGCCGCGACACGATGCCCACGATGGCACCCTGTTCGTCGACGACCGGCCCCCCCGAAAACCCGGGCGCCACCGAACCATTGATTTGAAGGCTCCGCGTGCCCACGGCGGCGACGGTGCCCGTGGCGAACGTGTATCGAAGGGTTCCCTCGAGAAAGCCACCCGGGGGGCTCGCCGCATAGGGATGACCCAACAGATGAACGACCGCACCCACCTGTGGCGCGTCAGTGGCGATGGCCAGCGCCGGTCCCATGGACGCTCGAAGGGTGAGCAACGCGAGGTCATGGGCCACGTCGATCGCCGACACCCGCGCTCGGACAGACCGGTTCGTGCGTGTCGTCACGCGAGCCCCAAACCCGCCAGCCACGCAGTGATAGGCCGTGGCCACGGTCGTTTCGTCAACGAGCACCCCGGCGCACGTCCCACTGCCCTGTTGAACCACCACCACCGCATCGAGGATCGCCTCCGGATCGAGCGGGGATGCAGCGAGAGAGGCGTAGCCGAGGATCGCAGCGAACATGGCAGCATGGTACCTGAAGCTCACTTGGGGGATGGCGCGCGTGCTTGGCATGGTCTGGATTGTGGGGTGTGGGACCTTCTTCTCCTCTGAACCTGCGCCGCCTCCCGAGGTGGCCGCACCCAAACCCGTGGTGGACGTGCCCACAGAGGGAACCGCCGACACCCCTCAGCTTGCCGCCTCCCACATCCTTGTCGCCTACGTGGGCGCAGTAGCCGCGCACCAAGGGGTCTCCCGAAGCGAGGCCGAGGCCCAAGCCTTGGCCACCGAGCTGCACCAAAAGCTGGTGGACGGGGCGGATTTCGCGGCGGTGGCCAAGGAGTTTTCCGACGACCCGTCAGGCGGACGCGGAGGTGCCATCGGCGCGTTCGTGCAGGATGCGGTCGACCCTCGCTTCGCCGAGGCCATCACCGCGATCGAGGAAGGCGCCTACACAAGCCCCTTCAAGACTCCTTACGGCTGGCACGTCGCACGACGCGACCCTCTCGACGTGCGGCGAGGCCGCCACATCCTCGTCTCCTACCAAGGCGCCCGGAACAGCTCCGAGACCCATAGCAAGGCCCACGCACGGCGCGTTCTCGACATGCTCGAGCTTCGACTCTCCCGGGGGGCATCGTTTAGCGATCTTGCGGCCGAGTTTTCGAACGACACCACCGCGAAGCGCGGCGGCGATCTCGGCCTCATGAGCCAGGGGCAGTTGCTTCCGGTCCTCGAAGAGGCGGTCGCGCGACTGAAGCCCGGCCAACGAACGATGGTTGAATCGGCCTATGGCTGGCACCTCGTCGAGCGGACCGAGTGAGCGGCACGCCGCCTCCCTGTCCCAGAGTTACGCAGCGACATGACCGAGATGCTGACCCGTGATGCGCTGCTTGCCCGCTACCAGAAATCCGGACGTCCGCGCGCGGATTGGCTCGTGGGAGCCGAGTTCGAGCGGCACCTGCTGGACCCCAAGGGCATGCCGCTGCCGTACTCCGCCCCCCAGGGCGTGCGTTGGATGCTCGAACAGCTGGCCCAGAGCCATGGTTCGTTGGAAATGGAGGGCGACCATCCCATCGCCTTGATGCGCGAACAGGCGAGCGTCACCCTCGAACCGGGCGGCCAGTTCGAGCTTTCCGGTGCCCCAGCCAAGTCATTGCAGCCGATCCACGATGAGGCGCGCGACTTTGCGGCTGAGGTCGACGCACTGCTTGGCGACAACGGCATCCGGCAAATGGCCATCGGCTTTACGCCGTTCGCTCGCATCACCGACATCCCGTGGGTCCCCAAGGGCCGCTACGCGGTCATGAAGGCCCATCTCGCCCGCACCGGGCAGCTTGCCCACCACATGATGAAGGGCACTGCAGCGGTCCAAGCGACCTACGACTACGCAGATGAGGCCGATGCCGCACGCAAGGTCGGGTTGGCCACTCGGCTCGGGCCCCTCACCACCGCGATGTTCGCCAACTCGCCGTACGCCGAGGGCAAGGCCAGCGGCTACATGAGCTTCCGCGGTCACATCTGGACCCAGACCGACCCCGCCCGTACCGGTCTACCCGACTCGGTCGAGCCGTGTTCGGTTGAGCGATGGCTCGACTACCTCCTCGACGTGCCGATGATGTTCATCAAGGACGCCGCGGGCAACTACCTCGCAGCGAACGGGATGTCCTTCCGGCATTGGATGGAGGGGGGCATGGGGGTCCCGCCTACGTCGGCGGACTGGGACCTCCACCTCACGAGTGTCTTCCCCGAAGTTCGGGTGAAACACACCATCGAAGTACGCGGCGCGGATTGCGTGCCGTTGCCCCTTGCGATGAGCTTCGTGAGCCTCTTCAAAGGGTTGTTCTACTGCGACATCGCGCTCGAAGCGGGTAACGAACTCGTGAGTCGCTTCGTTCAACACGGCACCAAAGAAGCGCGGTTTGCGATCGCCTGCACCGACGGGCTGCAGGGAGAAATTGGCGGAAGAAAGCTCGTATCCTGGGCCGAAGAACTCGTCCGGATGGCCGACGAAGCCCTCGAGCGATGTGCACCGGAAGACCGGGTCTGGCTCAAGCCCTTGATGCGCCAAATCGGTCTCGGAGAATCTCCGGCTCGAACCCTACTTCGAAAGTTCGGTCCCGAACCGTCACCCGACGCCTTGCTCGCCTCGTCACACATCGTCGGCTAAGGCGTCACCCGGCTGACATAATCGGCCGGGGAGATCGTCAGCGATGGGATCCGTGGGGACGGATACACGTGCGAGCGGCTTGAGGGCCGCACGTAGGCTCGAGGAGAGCCTTGGCCTGGTGCGTCGGGCACAGACCCACGTGGGACGTCGGTCTCCGACCGAGGCCACCAAGAAGCATCACCGTCGCGCAAAGCGGCAGCTGTCGAAGCTCAATGCGATGCTCAAGGACCTTCAGCGTCGCCTTCTCGAGCGGGGCGCGTCGACCGACGGGCTGGCGAGACTCGCGATGGTGCTCGACCCTCTCGATGCGACCCTACGGGCCACCCAGGTCAGCGAGAGTCGGACCCGGGTGTTCAAGCGCGTGCGCAAGGCTGCGAAACGGGCTCGGCACGCGCTCAACGCGTGAACCATCCGTCTTGCCGTCGCTTTTCGTACAACAGAATCCCCGCGGCAACACTGACGTTGAGCGACTCGAGCCCTCCGGCCAGCGGGATCTGAACAAGCTTGTCACACCGCTCGACCCACTTGCTCGACAGACCGCGGCCCTCCTCGCCCAGCACGAGCGCCAGCGGACCTGAAAGGTCAACCTCTCCGACGGGCTCGCCCGCGGCATCCGCGCCCACAACAGGAATGCCCGCCTTCTTGATGACCTTGAGCGACGCGAAGAGCCCCTCCTGCGCTACGGGAACGTCCTCGACGGCCCCCATCGAGACGCGAGCCACCACCGGAGACAGCGAAGCGCCACGACGGGTCGGTACGACGAGCCCCGTCACCCCAAACCCCAGACTGCTGCGCAACACCGCCCCGAGGTTGTGCTCATACTGAAGGCCGTCCGCCAAGACGAGCAGAGGGTCGATGCCCTCGTCGAAAGCCCGGTCGAGTACGGTCTGCGTGGTCAACGTGACGAGCGGTTCGACCTCGGCGATGACACCGTTGTGGACCCTTCCATCCGCAAGCTTGTCGAGGCGTTGACGGTCGACGCGCTCGATGGGCACTGTGTTCTGCGCCGCCAGGTCGAGGATGCGCTGAATGCGAGGATCGGGCCGGGCGCCCCGGTCAATCCAGATCCGATAGACGCGCCGCTTGCCTCGCGAAAGACATTCCACCACGGGATTACGGCCTTCAAGCCGCTGCAACGCCATGTCAGAGCAATCGTGCAGCGAGTTCGGCGAGCTGGGACCGCTCCCCGCGCTCGAGCGTGATGTGGCCTGCGATATCGGACTCCTTGAACCGCTCGACGGTGTAGGTGAGCCCGTTCGACAGCGCATCGACATAGGGATTGTCGATCTGTCCAGGGTCGCCCGTGAGCACCACCTTCGTGCCCTCTCCCGCACGGGTAAGCACGGTCTTGATCTCGTGGGGGGTGAGGTTTTGGGCTTCGTCGACGATGAGGAACTGCCGCGGAATGGAGCGACCGCGAATGTAGGTCAAAGGCTCGACCTCAATGATCTTCTGGTCAAGAAGGTACTGGTACTCGGGCTCGTTGCGGTCGAGGCGGGTCGACAACAACAGGTCGAGGTTGTCGAAGATGGGCTTCATCCAGGGGTTGAGCTTCTGCTCGAGATCGCCAGGCAGAAATCCGATGTCGCGCCCCAGCGGAAAGATGGGCCGCGAGACGAGCAGCCTTCGATACGCGCCCTCGTCCGCAACCTGCCGCAGACCCGCCGCGATGGCGAGAAGCGTCTTGCCCGTGCCTGCCTGCCCGTTCAGGGTGACCAGGGCCACCTCGGGGTCGAGCAACAAGTCAAGGGCACACAACTGCTCTTTGTTGCGCGCAAAGATGCCCCAAACGCCTTCGCGATGACGCCCCACCTTCTTGACCTGACCGTTCTTGCTGTCGACCCGCACCATGGCCGACTTCGGTTGGGCGTCGGGGCTGGTGAGCAACAAGATGGCGTGGGGATAGGTTTGGTGGTCTTCAAGGGCGGTAAGCGGCACGCCTCCATCTGCGTGGATGGCATCGATGAGGTCGCCCGAAACCGTGTACGACAGCACGCCGGTGTAGTGATCGTCCAACTGGATCTTGGCGTTTTGGTAGTCCTCCGCCACCACCCCCAACGCGTCACACTTGAGGCGCATGTTGGTGTCGCGGGTGACCAGCCGAATGCGCCCGGCGTCGTCTTGGTCGAGTCGCAACACCGTGCGCAAGATGAGATTGTCGTTGGTCTCGGGGCCCCAGGTGATGGGCAGATCAGGACCGTGCGTGA
The DNA here is from genome assembly GCA_039208735.1 of Myxococcota bacterium. Lineage (GTDB taxonomy): Bacteria > Myxococcota_A > UBA796 > UBA796 > DRPG01. The sequence continues at coordinate 53,805 of JBCCQY010000030.1, forward strand.
GGTAGTCGACCCGGAGGACTCCGCCCCCGTCGAGACGAACCCCTTCGCGCAATGACCCTTGTTCGCGCAGCTTGTCGAGGTACCTCGAGATTGCGCGGGCATTTCGACCGGTCTCGGAAAGGTCTTTCTTGAAGTTGTCGATCTCCTCGATGACCGTGATGGGAATCACGACGTCGTGCTCATCAAACGCAAACATCGCGTTGGGGTCGTAGAGCAACACGTTGGTGTCGAGCACGTAGGCCCGAGTCGCGGCGGAGACACCGACGTAGGGGAGATCCTCGTTGAGTTCGGACATGGGACCTTCCAGGTAGGGGGCTGCCCGTCAGGGCACCTGCAGCGAGTACGATTTTTCGTAGCTGCCACGATTCGCGGTTCCAAGGCCGTATTCGACCACCGGCTTGTCGATACGGACCGTGCCATCGTCGTCGACACCGTTGCCGATGAACACGTAGAACGAGCCTCCAGCCGGATCGACCGACTCGGAAGACACGACGATGCGGTTGGCCCCTGGCTGCAAATACTGCGCGATGTCTTCGATGACGGGCTCTTCGCCCGAACGCAGCATCGCCACAACCGTTCCGTTGATGCGGACGACCACCTTGTGGCCCTGGGAGCGCAGATCTTGGGTCACCAACCAGTACGTGCCCTGGGGCACCGCCGTCGGGGCCGAGGCTGTACGTTCGCTCTTCGGCCGGTCGACAACCTTGATTTTGTAGCCCGGAGCATCGATGCGCGTGTTGCCTTGCTCATCGAAGGTCACCGTCACCTTCTCGAGTTCGACCCCCGCGACCGAGGCCGGGTCGACTCGGGTGCCGTTGATGTACAGCTCACCTGCGAATGCCGCGGCGATCAACCCGACCCACACGTTGTCCTCCCTCGCCGCGACGTCACGACCACAACTCTGGCTATGGCGTGGCATCATTGCTCGCCAAGCGGTCAGAATTCGACCGACAGCGACCTATCGGCAGGCCGACCCAAGCTTGACACCCGAGAGGGGTACGATGCCCCCCAACGAACGGGGAGGCATGTGTGAGCCAGGGTCTGGCACGGGTGGTGGGGCTTTGGGGAGCCGTAGGCATGGGCCTGGGATCCATTTTGGGCACCGGGGTCTTCGTGAGTCTGGCCATCGGGGCGGGGATCGGCGGGGCTTCGGTCGTCTTGGCCACCGCACTCGCGGCGTTCGTCGCCACCTGCAATGGGCTTTCGAGCGCCCAGCTTGCCGCCGCCCACCCCATCAGCGGGGGCACCTACGAATACGGCTACCGCTTCCTCAACCCGACCATCGGGTTTTCGGCGGGGGTGATGTTCCTGGTGGCCAAGAGCGCATCAGCCGCCACCGCGGCGCTTGGCAGCGTCGGCGGAGTTCTGCTGCTCGCGGGCATCGACGTCGACCCCAACGTCCGCACCGGGTTGGCGGTGGCGGTAGTGCTCGGCATGACCGCGTTGGTCGCCTCGGGCGTCCGCCGCTCGAACACCTTCAACCTGGCTATCGTAGGGCTGACCATCGGCACCCTGGCCACGTTCGTCGGCACCGGCTTGGCCACCGTGGAGGGTCCCATCGACCTTTCGGGTTGGGGGACGTTCGAGCCCATGAGCTTGCTTGCCACGACCGCGCTGATGTTCGTCGCATACACGGGCTACGGGCGAATCGCGACCCTCGGCGAAGAGGTTCAGGAGCCGGCCGTCACGATTCCGCGCGCGATCATCGCAACCCTCATCGTGTCGATGGTGCTCTACGTCAGTGTGGCCGCGACGGCGGTGTTGGTCGTGGGCGCTGATGCGTTCGCCGAGGCAGCGACCACCGCCGCGCCGCTTCAGGTCGTGGCTCGCGCCATCAGTGCCCCTGTCGCGACCATCGTGGCCGTCGGAGCGGTAACCGCCATGCTCGGAGTGCTCCTCAATCTCGTGCTCGGCCTGTCTCGGGTGGCCTTCGCGATGGCGCGACGGCGCGACCTGCCCGAAAGCTTTGCTGCCGTCTCGAGCGCCCAAAGTCCTGTGCGCGCAGTCTGGCTCGTGGGCCTCGTCATCGCCGGGTTGGTGTTGCTCGGCGACGTTCGGTCCACCTGGACGTTTTCGGCATTTACCGTGCTCATCTACTACAGCATCACCAACCTGGCCGCGCTCGCCCTGCCCCCCGAGCATCGTCGGTTTCCCCGCCTCGTATCGGTGCTGGGACTTGTGAGCTGTGCGGGCCTCGCCGTTTTCGTGCCTCTGGAGATGGCCTTAGCGGGTGCAACCGTCCTTTTCGTGGGTTTGGTCGCCCGATCGGTGCTGGGTGGCGGCTCAGCCACCTGACGTTACGCGAGGCGCCACGGAGGAACGATGCACGAAATTCGCGCCACGGCTCAGATTGCCGCTCCCACCGACCAGGTGTTTGCCTTCGTCTCGGACCACGAGCGCTTCCTTACCGGAGGCGGCATGACTTGCACGTTGGCCAACCCCGGCACGTCGGATCGCAACGGGGTGGGCGCGGTCCGCGTCGTGCGCTCGGGGGGGCTGATGCTGCGAGAAGAAGTGCTGTCGTTCGAACCTGACCATCGCTACGAATACGTGATTCGGGCGATCCAAGGCCCTCTCGGGATCGCGGTCCCCGTCCGGCACGAACTCGGCTGGGTTGAATTGACCCCCAATGGCGATCGCACCGACGTCGTATGGGCTTCGCGGTTCGAGGTGCAGCTGCCGTTTGGGCGAGACACCGTCGCACGGTTGGCCGGCAACCAGCTCGAAACCGCCTTTGGCCGCCTGCTCGAACGTGCCGCTCGCAAAATCGCCGCGTAGCACGGCGGTTAGACCAGCTCCTTGTCGGGAATGAGCCAGCGATGGCAGCCGCGACACGGTTCCATCCGACCCTTTCGAAGGTCGGTGAGGTGCTGCGGGCGAACCTCCATGCGACAGGCCGTGCACGCGTTGCGCTCGATGCGCGCTACCGCCCATTTGTTCCGCGCCCGAAACGCCTCGTACCGCCCTCGATGATCGGAAGGCAGCTCCGCGAGGAGGCCGGGTCGCTTGGCAAGCAGGTCCTGAATCTCGGCCTCGAGACGTTGGGTGTGGTCCGGCACCTCCGACTCCGCCGTCACGCGGGTCGCCTCGGCCTCCGCCTGCGCCGTTTGCGCCGCGACTCGCGATGCCTCGGCCTCGTCCGCCGCCTCCATCAACTCCAGCATCTCGGTCTCAGCTTCGTCGATCAGCGCCGCGCACTTCGTTCGTTGCCGCTCCGCGGCATCCGGATCTCCCGCCCCCATTTCCATGATCTTGATGGCCGAGGCCATGCGCTGCTGGAATTCGCGCGTCTTTCGAACATTGGCTTTTTGGGCGGCGTCGTTGTCGGAGACCTTGGTTTCGGCTTCCTCCAACGCTGCTGCAGCGTGTTTGGCGGCGTTTCGAGCCTCGGTCAACCGAACCGCGAGTTTTTCGATCTCAGTCTTGCGCGACGCCACGCCGCGGTCGAGAGTGTCGAGGCGCTCGAGTCGTGCCAGATCTTCGTGCACCCGGCCTCCTGGCGTGAACGGCCCAGCGGGCGCGTTCCGTCACCATACCGTAACGAGGGGAGGATCCCGTGAGCTTCGAGCTTTACTACTGGCCCATGATTCCGGGCCGCGGCGAATTCATTCGCTGGATCCTCGAAGACCTTGAGCTAAGCTACGTCGACGTCGGAAGAGAGAGAGGGTTTGAGGCGATTGTCGCGGCGCGCCAAGACGGCATTGCCCTCGATGATGGCCAACGGGTGCACATCTACGCCCCTCCCGCCTTGGCGACCGGCGATCGCGTCATTGGCCAAACTTCGGTCATCGCGAGCTACCTAGGCGAACGCTACGAACGCGCCCCGAACACGGACGCCGCCCGACTCGAGGCTCGCGCCCTCATGACCTTCATCATGGATGTGACGAAAGAGGCACATGACGTCCATCACCCCGTGAGCCCTGCGCTTACCTACGCCGAGCAGCGCACCGAGGCCCAGCGGGCTGCGACCACGTTCGTGAAGGACCGGTTGCCGAGCCTGCTTGGATTTTGGGAGCGCCGGCTCGCGTCGACGGAGGGTCCGTTGCTCTTTGGCGAGACCACCACGTACGTCGACCTGGCGCTGGTGCCCCTGCTGCGCGGCCTCGACCACGCGTTCCCTCGCGCGATGTCAGCCCTTGAGGTGCCCGCGCTACGCAGGCTGCAATCCATCGTCCAAGCCCGACCCGCCCTCACGGCGTACCGAGCTTCGGACCGCTGCGTGCCGTTTAACGAGCACGGCGTGTTCCGGTACTACCCGGAACTCGACGTTTAGCGGGACCGAGGCTTGCCGTCGCGGATGTTCGACTGGTCGCGCAGTCGCAACAACGCTTCGCGTTCGATCTGACGCACCCGTTCCCGCGAGAGGCTCATCTCTTTGCCGACTTCGGACAACGTGCGGAACTCGCCATCATCGAGGCCGTAGCGCCGGGTCAGGACGAACCGATGTCGTTCCGAAAGCACGACATCAAACGCCTGGTGCATGCGCTTGAGTTCCTGCGTCATGATGGCGTCGTCGTCGGGCGAGGTGGCGTCTTCATCGGAGAGGAACCGTTCGAGGGGTCGCGGACGCGGCCCGTCGTCGACCGGCTGCTCGAGCGAAATGGTGGTGCCTTGCGAAAGCAATAGTTCGGCGCGTTCTTTGTCGATGCCGACTTCGTTGGCGAGGTCGGAAACCCCGTAGGCCACACCGGCCGCATCGAAGCGCTTCATGGCTTTGCGCAAATTGCGCGTCTGCTCGACGGCACACCCCGGCAGCCGTACCGGGCGACCGGTATGGTCGATCGCACGGGTCATCTGGGCCCGCACCCACCACCGAGCGTACGTCGAGAATCGGATGCCGCGGTCCGGGTCGAAGCGCTTGGCCGCGCGAAGCAACCCGATGTAGCCCTCTTGCACGAGGTCCTCTTCGTCCATGAAGGGTCCCGCAAGCTTGCGAGCTTCTCCATGGGCGATGCGTCGACCGGACATCGCCAGACGCCACCGCAGCGACTCTGCTTCGTTCCACGCCCCCTTTGCGGCTCGGGCCTGCGCCTTGTGCTCAGGGTCACTCTTTCCGACCTTCCAAAACAGCTCGACGGCTGCTTCCAGGCGGTCGACCGAGCCCGCACGAGTGCGCTCAGCCCGTTCGGGGGACTGCATCATCACCGCGACCGCCTCGTCGTGGCCCTGCAACGCGTCGCGCGCACGAGCCTCCGCCGAATGGATGTCGCGGGCAATCTCGATTTCCTCCTCGGCCGTCAGACGCTCCGAGCGCCGGGCCAAGCGAGCCAGCGAGAAGGGATTGGCCATGGGGTCCGTCCCGCGTCCCAAGGACGCCAGAGTTGGGGGTGAAGGGAGTAGGTTGCGGAACCTTGGGGACCTGCGGGGCCGCGGGATTCGCCGTCAGAGTCCGTCGTCCTACCCCTGGGTAGACAAAATGGTGTAGTCGGGTCTCGCCACACCAGCAAGTCGGCTCGCGTCCGCGCGATAGGCGGACCGTTGTGGCGGTGCCCGCTGAACCCGACGGGCTACGCTGCCGATTCTCCTGAAGAGGAGCTGCCATGCAACGGTCCGTCGGAACCTCATCGAGGTTCATCGTTCTTCCAAGGGTCATTGTGACCGAGGCCGTGGCAACGGTACGCCTCGGCTTGTGGCCGCTTGGATGGCTCCGGCCGCTGCCCGCGCCTCCTCGTCCTGAAACCGGTCGCCCCATCGTGCTCGTCCATGGTTTTCTCGGGCACCCCGAGATGTGGCGGACGCTGACCCGTCGCCTGTACGAGAACCATCTCGGCCCGGTTCACGCCGTCGGATACCCCAGCACGCGATTTGCCATCGATGAGATTGCGCGCCGCATCCATCGGGCGGTGGTTCCCTTGGCGGCGCAAGGCCCCATCGACGTCGTCGGGCACTCTCTTGGTGCAGTGGCCACCCGGGCGTGGCTCAAGCGTTTTGGGGGAGCCTCGTACGTGCGGCGCTTCATCTCGCTCGGCGGGCCGCATGCCGGCACCGACTTCTACCGCTTCGCTCCGTCGGTGCTGTGGCCCGTCCTCAATCCCGAGGGCTACTGGCCCAAGCTGCTCGCGCAGGACCCTGAGCCTGTTGAGACGGTGGTCATTCGCTCACGGTACGACCAACACGTCGTGCCCCCCGTGCGAGCCGCCCTCCCCGGCATCGAGGAAATCGTGCTGTCTGGCGGAGGCCACAACGGACTGCTGTGGTCGCGGGAGTCTTGCGACGCGGTCATTGAGGTGTTGAAGCGGGACTGACCTCGTCGTCCAGGTCCTCGGGCCCGAGCCGTTCGACCACGAACACCCGGCCCTCGTCGGTCTTCTGGATGCCCCACGCCAGGAAGGCTTCGTCGGTCCAAGGCTCGATGGAAGTACTGCGAACCCGCCTGACCTTCTCGCCCTCCTCATCGACCCGGCGTTGCGACTTGCGGTCGTCGACCACGGTGCCTGCGTCGAACACTCGCGTAAAGAGCTTGCGCCGGCTCGCGTAGATCATGGTGATGCGGTCCCCGTCAACCGTGACCCGTACATGCGGCTTGATCGCATAGGACTGCACGTTGCCAATGGACAGCGACGCATCCCACACCAGCTCCCCTTGGGGACTGAACGCCACCGCCACGGCGTGCGTAAAGCGAAAGCCCCGGAACTCCGTGATGGTCGTGGTCGTCGTCACCGTGCGACCGTTGACCATCTGCGTCGTCGTTTGGGTACGGGTCTCAAACACCGGGTAGTACGCTTCGCCCACCACGATGACGTTTCCCGTCGCCTCGTCCTGCACCGCCTGATGAACATCGAACCGAACGTCCAGATCGATGTCGTCGCCCTTCCGCTTCTTCTTTTCAAGGCGTTCGGCGATGCGGCGCTGTCGACGCTCACTTAGATGGTCGAAAAAGTGGTTCATCTCTGTGAAGCTGTGGGTTTCCGTGCGCCGGATGTTCCCCTTGGTGTCGAGATGCGCCATGTAGAGGCCTTGGGCGCGAGACCCCTTGACCTCATCCGCGTACGACCCCACCACGATGCTTTCACCGTTCTCAAAGCCCTGGCGCTGGATGCTCAACGGGTTGATGGGCGTTTCAAAGTCGCGCGCTTGCAGCGTGAGGCGCTTGGACAACTCCCCTCGTTTGGCCGTCATCAGGTGCTGAACGCGAAGCCGCTTCTTCACCGACCACGCCGAAAGCTCGATCGCTCCTTCGTCGGTGGTCGCCAACCGTTCGTAGAACGACTTCTTCGGCAACCCCGAGGAGACGGTCTTGGCTCGCCCCCCGTCAAGGTCGAAGGACGTGATAACGCCCTGCGTCCCTCCCAATGCGGTACGCCGGCCTGAGATGAGCCACCCTTCGTTGTCGGCAACTTCGAAGCCGAGGATTTGGCGGCTCTTTCGGGCCACTTCGATCCGCTCGACCGGACGCTCGGACCCGGCTCGGGGAATCCCCACCAGCGCCGTCGTGCCCCGGCGGGCGTAGACGAGCCACGCGTGGTCGTCGGTCACCGCATGGTCGAGGGGTCGCCCCGGTCCCGCCTCGGGCAGCGTGCGAGACCAGCGCAACCCAAAGTCCTGGTCAAACGAGGCTACGGCGGGACCCTCCTCGCCCTCCCCAAGCAGCAGCCAACCGTCGTCCAGGGGCACCACCTCCCAGACTTCGTTCTTGGCGGCGGGGAGGCTCAAACGCTGCTGAGAAGCGATCATCGACGCCGTTTCGGGGTCGGCCACCGGCAACGGATGGGCCAACGCCTCGATCGCAAACAGGGCCATTGCCAGCATGGTTAGTCCTCCAGGCAAGCCATTTACCGAGTCTGCCTCACCCGCGCTTCGTTGAGCCGTGCTGGATGCAGGCTTTTGCAATCGCCCCTGCGAATCGGTCCATGGCTGCGCGGTAGGGCGTGTCGGGCAGTGCCTTCAAGGACTGGCGCGCGAGCCATGATTCCCGCAACAGGGCTTCGCGCGATGCGGCCAGCCCACCCTTGCTGACGGCCAACGCGACCCGCTCCGCACCGTCGAGGGTGGGGCGACGGGCCAACTCGCGCCATTCGTCGGCAATGCCCTCGGTCTGACCAATGGCCGAGATGAGCGGCAACGCGGGCCGACCCGAGGCCGCCCTCGACAACACGTGTTGGGCCGCGTGGCCTTGGTCGAAGGCGCAGATGTCTTCGGCGATGTGCCATTGCCGACCCAGGTGGCGGCCGTATCGGCCCAACGCCACGACCTGACGGAGCCGGGCGCGCCCAAGGTGGCCTCCGACACGGCAGCAGAACGCAAACAACGCACCGGTGTGGGCGTCGGCGTGGTCGAGCCAGTCGGCGACCTGTGGCCGCTTGCCCACGAGGTCGCGAGAAAGGGCTTGCGCATCGGCGAAGGACCGCAAGGTGTCGACCAGTTCTTCAAGTACGCCAGGATGGTCGGTCGTTCGGGACAATTCCAACGCGCGCAATGTGAGGTGGTTGCCCGCGAGCCACCCCACGGACTGGCTCACCAACCGTCGAGCCATCCGTCGGCGGCGACCGCCCTCGCGGCCCAAGGCGAGATCGTGAACCCGGAGGGCCAGGTGGAGCATTTCGGCTGCGTGTTGCGCTTCTTGGTTGACGGCGTGGGCGCCGGTTGCGCGCGCGGCGAGCGCCACGAGGATGGGTCGAATGCGAGGAATCTCGGTGCGTCCGACTTCGATGTCGGGACCCGCTACCGAGGCCACCGCGTCGTCTCCGACGAGGTCGTCGGCCACGAGATTTCGCATGCCAGCGAGCTCAGAGCCTGCGGGCATCCACTCGAGCCAACCGTCGGGTGCTAATCGCCCCATCCGAGCGGCCTCCCAGGCGCAGCTTTACGCCCAGACGACTCCGTAGCGCGGCTCGCATGCCACGGCATCGCATGAAACCGTGAAGACGCGATCCCTGCACAATCTCGCCTCATCATCGACCGCCCCGCGCCCCGCTTTGCGGCACGTCTGCATCGGTTCGCTGCGTCGTCCCCCGACTCATCGCCAATAAGACCCGAGGACAAGAGGATGGCCCTTCCTGGAGTTGGGCCACGCAGGAGACGGCATGAGCAGCCCCCAGACGCCCAAGTCCGAGACTTCCCAGCAGCTCTTCTGGCTACTGCTGATTCCGGCCGGCCTGTTGCTTGGGTTCGGCATCATCATTTTGCCGTGGTCGTTCGGCTGGGAAGGCGGCTGTCTCAACTGTGACTTCGAAGGCATCGGCTACTCGGCCCTCGACAACCTTGGGCCCCTGCCCGCCTTCAACCTCGCCCCAGGCCTCATCACGCTCGGCGTGCTGCTGCTCGTCATTTTGAACTCGCAGGCTTGGAAGTACACCGACGGCTATTGAGGTCGAGCGGGATTCCGCTCACCTGATGTGGGTCACGGCTCCGTTTCGGCCCGTCGCGAAATCCGTCCGATGCGGCGCGTGCGCAATCGAAGGGAAATGCCTGCGAGTCCTGTCATTTCGAACAGCGTTCGCCACTGTTCAAAGTCGATGCGGGCCCAATGGGGATGAACGCGAAACCCGAGGTCGATGCCAAATGCTGGCCCGACCGACAGCTGTGCACCCACATGGCCAAACGCTCCCGGCACCCATTGCGCAGCGGAGAACACGACGGGGTCGATGTCGTCCTGTTCGAGATCGAGCGCCTCAACGAGCTGCGTGATGCGGCTCACGGTAGGTCCAACCCCCGCGTACAGGTCGACTCGCCCAACGTTGCGCTCCGCATACAGGCCCGTGCCGAACGTGAGATGCGTCGTTTGCAGGCTTCGGGTGAAGTCCCACACCGATCCCAATCCACCGCCGCCAAAGGCGCCAAGGTTGAGGCGGGGGGAAATGCGAATGCGCAGGTCGATCTCTCCGCCGTAGGTCGCAGGCGTCCCACTCAAGCGAGAGGTCGACCCAAACCCTTTGACGGTGAGCCGGATCGGCCGGGGTTGCCAACCGCCACGAGCCAGCGGATCGCCAAGAGGCACCGAGGACATCTGTGTTTCGTCGACCAGTCGGTCCCCACCCCACGCCAAATCGAGTTCCGCGAGCAAGACGTCTTCTCGACGCACTTTGCGCACCACATACCGGCCCGGAGGCAAGGCAATGCGCTGTGGCTCGCCCGGACGCTTCTGGACCCGCGCCACGACCTGACCTGACGACACACTCACCACCGTGTAGGTGCCCTCCAACTCTTCAGGAAGGCTAAGCCCGGCGGCCCGGCCCGGAACGCGAGTGAGTACGACCCGCCCCACTCCACCGATCTCGTAGCGGTACTCGGGCCGTTGAATGGCACTCCCGGACCGCGCCGTCGAACGCACCGTCTGCTCGAAGGCGTAGCGATAGGCTTCGTCGAGGGTGATTTCCCCATCCCCGTTGCCGTCCGCGGAGCCCCGCAGTCCGGTGATGAGCGCTCTCGAGAAGACGCCGCCTCCGTACGATGCGGCCTCCCGTGCGGCAGAGAGCGGGCCCGTGGATGTGACAATCGCCAAGCCCGATGCCGTCAGCGCGTCGTCGACCGCGACCTCAACATGCTCGACCGCGGTAGCTCCCCGGTCCCGCGCCAGGCTGCCGGATTCACAAGCATCGACGAACGCAACCCGCACATCGGCCGACGAACTCTCCAACCAGCGCTTTAGATCACGCAACCCGTACAACGAGCCGGCCATGTGCAGTCCGGTCGAACTCGCATGGCCCGAGTAGTAAAAGACGACCATCGCGTCGTCCCCCCGCGCCGAGGCCTCTCGAACCTGGCCCTCCACCTGGGCGATAGCCCGACCCAGTTCCTTCGCAGAGGCCCCCTGGAGCACGGTCACCCGGTCCCGGTCCACTCCGCCTCGGTCGACGAACAAACGCGACATTCGGCGCGCCTCTTCTTCGGCGTAGACCAGCGGATCGTCGGTGCCATACCCAAGGTTGTTGCCGACAAACAGCCCTACCCGGGTCGTTCCGGCAAGCGCCGCGGCGGTCCACAACACAATCATGGCCGCACCACCAGGACCGAGCGCTGATCTTCGATCTTCAGGGGCAAGGCGTCCAGGTCGGCCACCGGGCGGTCCCACGCACGTTCCACCGCATCGCGCACGTGGAGCAACGTGAGTTCCTGGTCGTCGAAGAGGAAGTAGATGCGCTCCGAACCCTCATAGTCGTCAAACTGTGCCGCACCCTGAATCAGCTCGTGGGCGTCGATGGGCGTTGAATCGTAAATCACGGAGACCGCTCCATCGTCCTGAACGTCGACCACCATCAGGTGGCCATCGGTATCGGAACTGATCGTGTATTGGAGCCGATCCCCAGCCTGGACCTCGACCACCGGGCCCTGCGGTTTGGCGCGGTCTCCCCGGACGCGCTCGACCTCCACGTCGAGGGTCCCGCGAAACTGCACCGCATCGGGCGGGGGCGCTCGGAACCACAGCACCAACGCAGCGGCTAGGGCGAGGGTGCTCGCGACCAAGGCGACCGGGAACAATCGCACAACCTTGCCTGGTTCAGCCTCGTCATCCGGCCACACGGGGGCCGGTGGCAAGTCGTCCGCAGCGGCCGCGACGGCATTGCGCACCGCCTGCAGGCGCTCCGCAAGCTCAGGGTCCGTCTCGACCTGAGACTCGATCCGAGCGACATCAGCTTCGTCGAGATCCCCGAGCGCAAACCGCTCGAGTTGCAAACGAGAGATCGGGTCAGTGGACATGGGACGTCTCCGAAATGCCCAGGATCGCACGGGCGCGTCGTTCGATGCGTTCGAGACGACGTCGAAGGGTTCTCGAGGAGGTGTCGAAGTGCTCCGCAATCTCGTGGATGCGCCAGCCCTCGGCGTGTCGCAACCGCAGGATTGCGGCATCTTCTGGATTGAAGCCTGAGAGGAGTTTGGCCGAATCGAGGCGGGCCCCCATCGATACGGGCGCATCTGGCAGATCGAGCCAGGCGCGGGGCTCGTCGACCCAGGGCCGACGACGGCGTAGCAGGTCGACACACGTGTTCCGAGCGATCGTCTGCAACCAGGCGAGCGGATGCCGCCCGTCAAACCTTCGACGAGCCCGCCAAGCCCTAAGGAAGGTGTCCTGCAACGCCTCGTCCGCATCGACGGGGTTGCCACACATCGCACGACACCGGGCCCGGACTGCAGGTGCGTACCGCGTGTAGAGGTCGTCGAACTCGCGCTTGTTCACGGACAGCCCCCCACGGTGCCGTCCTCGATGGCTCCCGACCACAGGTCGAGATGCTCCTCGCCTGCCCACCCTGTCCAGAACACGCGGATCTCGTCCTCGATGTGGACGGGACTCAATGCCAATTCCGGACGATCCGCCGAGATGGCGGCGTAGTTCACGTCCACCCAGGTGGCTCCATTGCCGTCCAGCGCTTCGTCCGCGTCGAGGATCAAGGGGAAAATCTCGCTGATCTCATCAGTGTCGCCGCTCGTGTGCAGCCGCGCCACGTCTCCCACCCCCCACACGCCACGGTCGAACGAAAGCGGTCGACGCACCGGGCCGTCCCTTTCGGAGGCCGTGCGATACCGTTCCAGATCGACGAGGATGGGGTACCCGAGGGCGTACTCGAGCAGTGGCTCGTCAGGATCCTCCTTGAAGTCCTCCTCGTCCGGGTACAACGAAATCCAACGGGCCGGCTCCGTAAACGGCGCATCAACTACGATCTCACCGAGCGATGCGGGGGTCGCGTCGATGATCTCGGTCGGAACCGGTTCACAGTCGACGACCAGTGGGCCGTACTGACTCTGCCAGGCCAATACCCACCCCGGTTCGTTGGGCAGCGGGTTCACATCGAACAGATCCTCGAGGGCCCGCTCCGACAAGAGCGGCTCACCACAGGCAGACACCGCCAGCGCGATCGCACCGACATGAAGCAACGAGGCAGGCTTGAAGGGCTTTCGAGACAACATTCCCCCGCGCTGGGCAGTCACCACCGTCTCTTGCGTTCTGAACGCGCTCGCCACCTGGATGGGGCACCTTTTTTGATCGAGAGGGGCGATCACGGCTTGACGACGGGATTCGAACCGTTACCGCATAGTCACCGCCGACTGGAGGTGCTTGATGAAGCTCGCGTCCATGTTCACCATCTGCGCCTAAGCACGCCCGTCGCGCCTGTGTGAGTCCGCCCTCGCGGATTCCACCCTGGTCTTCAAAACCGGACCCTCCATGGGTCGCGTCGCGCCTGCTCGCCATGAGGGCCCAGGCTGCCGTTCGCGTTTTCGCGCGACGGAGAGGGACTTGGCCCTAAGCAGTTGGCCCCGTGCACCCGCACGGCGGCGGTGCCTCGTTTCTGCCTTGATTCGCGTCTGCCCCCTGGACGCGACGACCTTCCGGGAATTCCCAATGCTCGAGAACTTCGGCGCCGTTTGGCGCCTGATGCGCGACTCCGCGCTCGACTACGCGCTTGCCATTCTGGCCATGGTGATTGCGTCCATCTTCCTATTTACGGCGCCGCTCATCCCCCAAGCCGTGATCGATGGGGTCCTGGTCCCCACCGACAACCCGGGTCCGCTCGTACGGCTTCCCGTCGCTTGGCTGGGCGGCGCCGACTACGTCCGTGAACATCTCTGGGTGGCCGCGGTGGCCTACATCGCGCTCACCGCGGTGGCCGGCCTGGCCACCTACCTGCGGTTGCGATGGGCCGCCCTGGCCTCTGAAGGCATCGTCCAGCGGCTTCGGGATGAGCTGTATGACCACCTGCAGCGACTCACCGCCAACGCGCTCGACGACAACCCGAGTGGGGACTTGATCCAGCGCTGCACGTCGGATGTCGAAACCATCCGGGTGTTCTTCTCAAGTCAAATCACCGAGATTGCCCGATCGCTGGTGATGTTCCTTGTGCCCATCCCCATGATGCTGCTCGTCGATGTGCGCATGACGGGCCTCTCGATGGTCTTGCTGCCTATCATCGTCGGCTTTTCGTCTGTGTTCTTCCTGCGCGTAGGGAAGGTGTTCGAGGTGGCCGATGAGGCCGAGGGCGAACTGACGACCGCAGTCCAGGAAAACCTGACGGGGATTCGGGTGGTCCGAGCCTTTGGCCGCCAAGACCACGAAGAAACGCGCTTTGGTGAAAAGAACCAGGCCTATCGCAAGGCGGACCTTGCCTTGTACCGCCTGTTCGCGACCTTCTGGTCGGTGTCGGACTGGCTGACCTTCACTCAGACCGCACTCGTGCTCGGGGGCGGCATCGCGCTTGTGTGGCAGGGCGAGCTGGCCGTAGGCGCGCTCTACTACTTCCTCACGGTGGTCGGGATGTTCATGTACCCGATGAGACAGATGGGCCGCATCTTGTCCGACCTCGGCAAGGCGATGGTGGCGTTGAAGCGGATTCGCGTCGTCCTCGATGCTCCGACCGAGCGCCCCATCGAACGCGAGCAACCGCTGGTCGGGGCGCAGGGCGGAATCGTGTTCGACAACGTCACGTTCCGCTACCAGCCCGAACTCGAGCCGGCCATTTCCGGGCTCTCGTTGACGATTGCTCCCAAGTCCACCGTGGCCTTCGTAGGGCCGTCAGGGGCCGGGAAGTCGACACTCGTGTCGTTGCTCATGCGCCTGTACGATCCGTCCGAGGGCACCATCGAACTCGATGGCATCGACCTGACCACGCTCGAGCGAACCGAGCTGCGCCGACGGCTTGCCGTGGTGCTTCAGGAACCGTTCCTCTTTTCGAAGTCGCTGCGCAACAACCTTCGACTCGGCCGAGCGGACGCCACCGATGCCGAGGTGGAACAAGCCGCCCGCATCGCCCACATCCACAGCACGATCGAAGGCTTCGACCAAGGCTACGACACGGTGGTGGGCGAGCGAGGGGTCACGCTCTCGGGTGGCCAACGCCAACGCACCTCGCTTGCACGGGGGCTCTTGCAAGACCCGGCGGTGCTCATCCTCGATGACACCCTCTCTGCGGTCGACACCGAAACCGAGACCGCCATTCTCGCCAAACTCCGTGAGCGACGCGGCGTGCAGACCACCATTCTCATTGCCCACCGCCTGTCGACGGTGGCGCTCGCAGACCACATCTTCGTGCTCGACGAGGGACGACTCGTGCAGTCGGGCACCCACGCCGAACTTCTGGCCCAAGGCGGTCCCTATGCGGATCTGTGGGCCTTGCAGACCGAACAGGCCGACGCGTCGAACGCGAACCGGGAGGCCTCATGAGCAGCGACTTTTACGAAGACGACTCGTTTAAGCCCACGCGACTCGACGTTGCGCTGTGGGGTCGCATCCTGGCGCGGACGCAGCCCTACCGCACGGAACTCATCGGCATGGCCACGATGGGCCTACTCATTGCCGGTGTTGACATCGCCATTCCCTTGATCACGGCCACGTTGGTCGACGGTGCGAGTGCCCACTCCGACGTGAGCGATCTGGTGCCGTACGGGGGCCTGTACTTCGTACTCCTGTCGATCCTTGCGGCCGCGGTGTACGTCTTCATCTGGCTCGCCGGCCGAATCGCAACGGGGATGGCCCACGATTTCAGGCGCGACGGGTTCGCCAAGTTTCAGCGTCTCGAGTTCGCCTTCTACGACCAGCACGCCATCGGCTGGCTCGTGGCTCGCCTGACATCGGACGTCGGGAAGGTCTCGAGCTTGCTGCCCTGGCTCTTGCTCGACATGTGCTGGGGTTCGGCCACCATTTTCGGAGCTAGCCTCGCGATGCTCTGGTTCGACCCGTGGCTTGCCATGGTCGTGCTCGTGGTCGTCCCCCCCATGGGCCTCGTGAGCCTGTGGTTCCAACGCACCCTGCTCGACAGTTCGCGCAAGGTACGCCGAGCGAACGCCCGCATCACAGCGTCGTTCAACGAGGCCTTGGGGGGTGTCCGCACCACGAAGGCGCTGGCTCGAGAGGTCGACAACCTGGGCGAGTTCCAGGAGTTGACCGATGACATGTTCCAACGCTCCTTGCGGCGATCGCTCGAATCCGCGGTCTACCTGCCTTTGGTCGTCCTGCTGTCGAGCATCGGCGTGGGCCTGGCGTTGTGGGTCGGCGGCGCCAACGCGGGCACGTCGGTTTCCCTCGGTACGCTCATTGCCTTCATGCAATACGCCGCTTTGTTCTCGGGCCCGATTCGGGACCTCGCCCAAAAATTCACCGAATTGCAGGCGGCCCAAGCCGCCGCCGAGCGAATCGGGACTCTGCTCGACGCGGAACCCGCCATCCAATCCCCCGAAGAGCCGGTGGTGCGAGCGCCGGGAACGCCGGTACGACGCATCGACTTCGCGTCCGTCGACTTTGCCTACAAGCCCGAAGAACCGGTGTTGCAGGACTGCACCTTCACCGTGCGGGCCGGCCAGACCATCGCGCTGGTTGGCCCGACGGGAGGCGGTAAATCCACCATCGTCAAGCTGCTATCCAGATTCTACGACGTGACGAACGGAAGCATCGCCATCGACCATGTCGATCTCCGGGACTGGGACTTGAAGGACCTGCAGCGCCAGTTCGGCATTGTCCTTCAAGATCCGCATCTGTTCAGCGGCACTATCGCCGACAACCTTCGCTACGGGCGGCTGGACGCCACCGACGCCGAGGTTCGCGACGCGGCGGCTCTTGTGCATGCCGACCGGTTCATCGAGCGTCTGCCCGACGGCTACGAGACCCGGGTGGGCGAGGGCGGAAGTCGATTGTCGACCGGGCAGCGTCAGCTCGTGGCGCTCGGACGAGCGGTACTCGCCGATCCTCAGATCTTCATCTTGGATGAAGCCACGTCTTCGGTCGACACCGAGACCGAACGGGCCATCCAGGCAGGGATCCAGGCCGCCATGCAAGGACGCATTGCGTTTGTGATCGCCCATCGCTTGTCCACGATTCGCGATGCGGACGGCATCCTTTTCGTGAAGGACGGACGGATCGCCGAGCGAGGCACCCACGCTGAACTCGTGGCCAAAGGCGGCCTGTACGCCGGGCTTGTCGATCGGCACCGCCCCACCGCATTTGCGGCGAGCGCATGACAAGCCCGCTACAGGGCGGTTGATGCATGACAACGTCGAGGTGCCCGAGGACATCCAACCTCGGGCCGATGGCGTGCTTCTCCCCGAAGTACGCGGCATCTACCACCCCTGGATGCGGTCGCGCAGCCTTGCCGCCATCGCCTTCGTGTTGCTGTCCGGGTTGATCCTCGCGGTGGCCGAAAGTGTGTTCGGGGCGTTGGCCCTGGGTGGCGCACTGTTTTTGGTGGTGTACGGCAGCCTTCGGCTCGCCGACCGAAACCGCCGATGGCCCGACGATGTGACGACGAGCCTGCAGATTCGGCAGTTTGATCTGTTGCTCGGGGAGGTTCGAATTCCTGCGGCTGACATTGTCCATTGTGAGGTGCATCGCACCTGGCACGACCCCAATCCCCGGGTTCGGGTGCGCACCCGCTACGGCACCTGGTCTCTGATGCTGAGTGCCTTTGATGGCGATGCCCAAGCGCGATGGATCGTCCGGACGATCCTCAAGATGGTGCGACGCTGGCGAGCGCGCGATGGCGAGCCCCCCAAAGAAGTGCGGGCGCTCTTGGCGCAAGCCCCATCGGCCCAATCCGAGGAGTGACGGCACCACGTTCCAGCTGATACCGTGAGAGACGTGACCGACGTTCCCATCGTCCATGATGCCTTCGTCGGCCGCGCTGACGAGCTGCAAGCCGTCGAGTCCGCGCTGGCGGGAGGGGTTCGACTCGTCACGTTGCTGGGCATGGGCGGCACGGGCAAGACGCGTCTTGCGCTCGAGTTCGCCGGACGACTGTCCCCGCCTCCGTTGTTCGTGGATCTTTCATCCTGCGAAAGCGACGACGACTGCACGGCCACCTTTGCGGCGGCGCTCGAGCCGTGGGCCCCCATCGCGCATGCCGATGACATTGGGCCCACCCTCAAGGCCTGCGAGCTTTCCGTCGTGGTGCTGGATGCGTTCGAAGGCATCGCCGCGTTCGCTGCGCCACGGCTGCGGGGGTGGATGGGCGAGGCGCCCAACGTCCGGTTCGTGGTGACCTCTCGCGAACCCCTGGATCTGCGGGGCGAGCGACAGATCTTGATTGGTCCATTGAATCCTGCCGAGTCACTCCATCTGCTGTCCCAACGCGCACAAGACGTCGATTACCGCTTCGATCCCACCGCCCATACCGACGTACTTGCGCAAATCGTGGAACGGCTCGAGGGGCTGCCACTCGCCATCGAGCTGGCCGCCAATCGTCTGCAGACCCTGTCTCCTCCGCAACTGCTGGCCCGCCTCGACGACCGGCTCGCCGTGTTGAAAACCAACCGCAGCCACCTGCCCACCCGCCATGCGGCGCTCGAAGCCACCCTCGACGATGCATGGACGCAACTGAGCCCCGACGACCGCGCAGCCCTCGCGGCGACCACGGTCTTCCCCGCTCCGTTTACCATCGAGGCCGCCGAGGCGGTCTTACAGTCTGTGGACCAACCTGCACTCGACCGGATCCAACGCCTTGTCGCGCGCGGTCTGCTTCGTGTGGTGACCCCGCCGAAAGGAGAACGACGGCTCGCCATGCTCGAGGTCGTCAGGGAGTACGCGGACCGAAAGCTCGAACCTGACGCGCGCGCCACTCTACAGGCGCGGCATGCCGCCCACTACCTCGACCTCATCGCAGACCTGCTGACCGTGGATGGGTTTGCGCAACGGCTCCACCAAGGAGTCGAATCGGCTCTACTCCCCGAAGCGGCGCACCTCGAAGGCGTCGTCGCCCGAGACGGGTTGCCCGTGTCCCAACGCATCGACGCCACGATTGCGACGGTCATCATCTTGGGGGACGTAGGACCTGCAGCACGCCTGGCTCGGTCCTTGGCGCTTGCGCAGTCCCTCGCCGACCAGGCGACCCCGCACCAGGCCGCCCGTTTGAGCTTTGTCACCTTGTACGCGGCTCGCTTTCATGGCATCGACCCTCCTTCGTTGCCGCGTCTGGTCGGAGACTTCGAGGTGTGGCGCAAAGAGGGCGACGACAGCTGGGCGGCCCTCTTCGCCAAAGCGATTTCCGACCATCCCGCGATCGATTCGCGTGAGACACCCCATTGGGTCCATCGCGCATCGGAGTTGGGTGCCGCGGCCAAGACACCCTGGCTCGGAGCGGTCCTCCAGGAAGGTCCGGCGGGACTCCGATCCGCCCGCGGAACCTACGCCGAAGCCTTCGATGCCGCCAACGAGATGGTCCAACTTGCCGAACAGCTCGGACATCCCCGATTTCTTAGGGTCTGGCTCAACCATCGCAGCGTGATGTGGTTTGAGCAGGGACACCTCAACGAAGCGCTCGCGGATGTCGCTCGCGTCGAAGAACTCACCGAGGCAAACGGTCAATCCCTGTCGCTCTCCCTGTTGACCAACAAGGTCGAGTACCTCTATGCGGCCGGCCGCCACGAAGAGGCGCACGCCACCATCCAAATGGCGCGAACCTTCGAACAACGAACGGGAAAGCGAGCCAGCTCCCTCGCCGGCCTGCCTCGTGCGGAGGCGCTCCTTGCCCTGGCCGAAGGGCGCGTGGACGATGCCGAGGCCATGATGAGTGCGCCCAACCTCCGACAACGGGTCCGTGAACCTGGCCTGATGGATAGCATCGCGCAATCAAGCCTCGCGATTACCGCCTTGCTTCGAGGCGATCCCAAGACGGCTCGAGACCGGCTCGATCGAGCGATTCACCTGCAGGTTCCACTGCGGCAGGAACGCACGGATCTCTGCCTCGATCTTGGGCTTCGTGCCCTCGCGCACGCCCGCTTAGGTCTTCGCGCGGAGGCCGAGGAGGACCACGCGGCGGCGCTCGAGGAGGCACAGCGCTGGCAAGGTCGGCGTTTCGACCTCACCCTGGCGGCCCTACAAGCGGCGATCGACGTGCGGTTCGAGACGCCAGGCGCCCGCCAGCTCGCCCATGGACTACTCGAGCCCTTCTCGCGCACGGAAGTGCCCCAATACGCGGAACTTCACATCGCCATGGCCCTGTTGCGGGGCGAACTCGGGGCCCTGCCGGGTGATGCGGTGTTGCGATTGGGTTCGGACCTGTCGTGGGTCCAGGTCGAAGGTCGAGAACGGGTACCGCTCGAACGCCGTCCCGTTTCCCGCAGCCTCTTGACCGCGTTGGTCAACGCCCGACGCGA